>JAIPFY010000008.1 GCA_021736385.1 Spirochaetia bacterium
GTTCGGAAGTTTGCCTCGGACTTCCTTCAGACCCAGCCTCGCGACTACGCCCTTGTCGTCAGCTAGCAGTTCCTTTCACACTACCACCTACAGCGGTCTTTCACCGCCTAGTCATTACCCATGCAGGGCAAACAAAAAACACAGCAGCTCTTGGCCTACTGTGCTTGTACTGGATCTATTCCTGCCCTATCACATGTCCTGCCATCTGTTCGAAGACCTTCACGACCGCAGAGGCATTCTCTTCCCCATAGCCGAGATTCTCTCCGACCTTGTTCAACTCATGCACCATGTTAGAGAGCATGACCGGGACACCGATCGACTCCGAGTAGTTCCTGATCAGCTCGGTATCTTTGACCATGGTCCTCAGGTGGAAGGAGACGGCGAAGTCCCGGTCGATCATGGAATGACCGACACCGTCGACGACCGGGGATCTGAAGTCTGACTCCATCCAGAGACTCACCAGTTCGTTCAGGTCGATCCCCGCCTTCGAGGCCAGGACCATGGACTCACCCAGTGCCGCTACGATCGTCGAGACCAGATGGTTACCGCAGAGCTTGGCTGCGAACCCCTTCCCCTGCTCTCCCATGTAGTGATGGGTCTCACCGATACAGTCGAAGAGCTCAGAGGCCTGCTCATAGACCGCCTTATCACCTCCGGCCATGATCCAGAGTCCGCCGCTGAAAGCCTCTCCTTTCGACCCATGGACCGGTGCATCGAGGAAGTGTGCTCCCTTGAGGGCGAACTGACCTGCTTCCCACAGGGCTGTCTCCGGCAGCTGGGTACTCATATCGATGAAGATCTGTCCCTTCTGCGCTGCAGCAAAGAGCCCGTCATCTCCGGTAAGCACTGAATCGAGGGCCTTCTTGTCCCACATCATCATGATCACCGCCTGTGCATCCTCTACCGCTGCCGCCGGGGTCCCGGCGTATGCGGCTCCTGCATCCTTGAGCTCCTGTGCATGGGCTTCTGTCCTGTTCCAGCAGGTCACCTGGTAGCCTGCCTGCAGCAGGGTCTTACCCATCCCCGTTCCCATGATCCCCGTTCCTATGACTGCTATATGTCTCATTCTGTGTTCCCTTTCTGTAGTTCTCTCGTGAGCACCCTGGAATCTTCCCTGCTGTGCTCGTAGGTCTGTATGTACTGCTGTACATACAGCTTATACTGCTCGTGGCGTTCCATATCGGGAACGACCACATCCCTGATGTGCACCATGTGATCTGCTGCGATCAGCATATCGGGATAGATGCCTGCCCCGACACTTCCTGCGATCGCGCTGCCGAGTGAGACGGCCTGCTGTTCCTGCGGTATGGTGATCCGTTTACCGGTCACATCCGCATGGATCTGCATCCACAGCGGACTCTGCACCGCACCACCGCAGGCGATGATCTCATCGATGAACACACCCCCTTCTGCCATCTTCTGCAGGATGACCTGGGTCCCGTAGGCCACTCCCTCCATGATGGCCCGGAACAGATGAGCGGCGGTATGCTTGAGGGTCAGCCCCCTGATCACGCCTCTGCTGTTCGCATCCACCCAGGGGGTCCTGTTGCCCTGCCAGTGCTCGAGGACTACCAGGCCCTCGGATCCCTGAGGGATCTGTGCTGCCTTCTCATCAAGCAGCTGATAGATCGATATACCGCGTTCGGAGGCCTCTGTGAAGTACTGATGACTGACGAAGTTCTCCACGAACCATTTGATGATCGATCCGGTGGAGATCTGTCCTGCCTCCACGACTTCCATACCCGGGATGATCGCACTCGGGAAGGTCCCGAAGATCCCCTTGGCATGCAGTTCCTGATCGGTCATACCGATGTGCAGATGGGAGGACCCGGTGATCAGGGCAAGCTTGCCCGGTCTCATGGCATTGACTCCCACCACGCCCATGTAGGCATCCGCACCGCCTCCGGCTACCGGGATACCTGCTCTCATGCCGGTGAGCTGTGCCACCTGTGCACTGAGGCCCCCGACCACTTCGCCCAGATTCACGATCCGTTTCGGGAGTTTCTCGAAGATGTCCTCCAGACCGATCTTCGTATAGAGTGAGCGGGGGTACCCGCCGTCCTTGCAGTTGTAGAACCATCTGATCGTCACGGTATTGATGTTCGCCGTGATCTCTCCGGTAAGCCAGTAAGCCATCCAATCGGTGTGTTCGAAGATAGTATGTGCCTGATCATAGATCGCTCGCTGATGACGTTTGACCCAGAGGTTCTTGCAGGGGAACCACTCTGCCGAAACATTGCCGTAACCCACATAGGCAAGAGCGGGGTCACCGCTTGCAGCGATCTCCTCGGCTTCCTGCACCGCTCTGATGTCCATCCACATGATCGCATCCCTCAAAGGCTTGCCCTGCTCATCCAGATGCACCACCGTACAGCTTGTCCCGTCCAGTCCTATCCCTTCGATCTGTTCCGGCCGTACCGGAGAACCTTCGAAGGCGTTGAGGATCGACTCGAGCATGGAGCGGTCCCACTGCGAGACGCTCTGCTCTCCCCAGCCGGGGTTCCGATGTATGTTCGTGTTCTCACTGACCCCGAAACTGATGCAGGTACCCAGTTCATCATAGATCCCTGTCCTGATACTTTCTGTCCCTGCATCGATGCCTAAGATATACCGTGACATGTCATCCTCCTGTGTGCTGCATGCACTGCAGCATTCGCTGTACATTCTCTTCGATGGATCCGGAGAATATGGCACTGCCTGCGATGGCAATGTCCGCTCCGGCTGAGATCACATCTGTGATCGTTCGTTCATTGACGCCGCCGTCGACTGATATGCGGAACGTGAAGCCCCTCTGCGTTCTCAGCTTCACCAGCTGCTCGACCTTCTTGAGCACCGAATGCTGGAACGGCTGTCCCCCGATCCCGGGGTTCACGGCCAGCACATTCACGGCATCTACCCCTGATAACAGATGCTCGATCTCCTCTACCGGGGTCTCCGGGACGATGCAGATACCGGCGAGCATCGTCGATGCATGGATCGTATCGATCAGTCTGAGATGATCTGAGCAGGATTCATACTGCACGGTGATCATATCGGGGCCGGCTGCGATGAACGTCTCAAGGATCGATGCCATATGATAGACGGCAAGATGCACATCGAAGAAGGCTGATGAGAGGCTCGTGATCCGCTCTACGAGCTGATCACCGAAGATGATCGGTCTTGCATAGTGTCCGTCACACACATCGACATGGAATCGTTCGATCCCGCATGCCTGTGCAGCTGCGATATCACGGGCGATGTGCGCATGATCTGCGGCAAGCAATGATGCACAAAGTTCAATCACTGCACGTCTCCTTGCTGTTTTATTCAGTATAGCATGAAATTTACATATGTAAACCAGTTAATTATTTTCTTTACAATTTTTATAGACAACTCAGAGCAGCTGATCTATACTTGAGGGATGAAAGATATACGGATACAACAGGCTTATGACAACGGCTTCTCCTATGAGAAGACCTATAGAGGATGTGCCCAGTGCACGGTGGGTGCCATACAGGATGCCCTGTCGATCATCAATGATGATGTGTTCAGAGCATCGAGTTCCCTTGCCTCAGGAGGCGGGCTGCTCTGTGACGGTTCCTGCGGAGGGTTCTCAGGTGGTTCGATGATGATCAGTCTGATCCTCGGAAGAAGACGTGAGTTCTTCGATGATGACAGCGACTACAAGTATACGGCGTTCCGGCTCACCCGGGATCTGCAGGCGAAGTTCATGGAGAAGTACGGTTCAGTCATCTGCAAGGACATCCACCGGGAGATCTTCGGCAGGACCTATGATCTGCTCGACCCCGAGGACAAACAGCAGTTCGATGACGACGGAGCCCACCGGGACAAGTGCACCAGCGTCGTCGCTGATGCAGCGGCCTGGACGGTCGAGATCCTGCTGCAGGAGGCTGAGACCCGAGGCACTACCCTCGAAGCCCTGTATGAGAGCAGAACAGGCTGAAGACCCATTCTGTTCAGATCATCTGCAGAAGGACTGGACAAAGAGCAGGATCTCCAGTAATGTTAGTTCAAACATAATTTTTGTTAGTACTAACATTACTGAGAGGATACGATGAGCAGTTCGATGAAACGCAAACAGATCATACAGCAGCATCTTGAGAACGATCAGACCGTTCAGGTGAACGAACTGGCACAGGAACTTTCGGTATCGGAGATGACCATCAGAAGGGATCTTTCGGAACTGGAACGGATCGGTGTACTCAAGCGCACCCACGGGGGAGCGATCAAAGAGGTGAGCCGAAGCTATGAGCCGCCCTTCAGCCTCAGAAGGTCACGACATCTGGAACAGAAGCAGCTCATTGCCAGAGAGGCGGTACGTTTCGTCACAGAAGGTGATACAGTCGTCATCGACTCGGGGACCAGCTCCATAGAACTGGCAAAGGAACTCCTCTCGTTCACCCATCTCACCGTCATCACTCCCAGCATCCACACCGCCATGCTCTTCACCGACCACCCCACTATCGAGGTCCTGGTATCAGGGGGCATGCTGCGTACCGGTGAGGGCTCCCTCGTGGGTGACTTCACCCGCCACTTCTTCGAACAGCTCTACTTCGATACCTTCTTCCTCTCAGCAGCGGCCATCAGCTCAGAATCGGGACTGACGGAGTACATCCAGGAAGATGCGGCGATCAAACGGATGATCGCCTCCCATGCCAAGAAGACCATAGCCCTCATCACATCGGACAAGTTCGAGAAGACAGCATTCGCCCGGATCTGTCCGCTTCAGGATATCGATGTGGTCATATCTGATAGAGAACCCGCAGCGCAGCTCAGTGCCGCCCTGCACAGCAACCATGTAGAAATGAGCATACCATCACAGCAAGGAGAGAATCTATGAACTGGTTAACAGACATCTTTTCAGTACAGAAACCGGTGATCGCCATGTGTCACCTGCAGCCCCTGCCCGGAGACCCGGACTATGACAAAGAGAAGGGGATGGACTATGTCATCAGCGCCGCTCGAGATGACCTGAGAGCACTTCAGGAAGGAGGCGTGGACGGGGTGATGTTCTCCAACGAGTTCAGCCTCCCCTATCTCACCACAGTGGAACCGGTGACCTATACCGCCATGGCGCGGATCATCGGGGAACTCAAGAGTGAGATCACCATCCCCTACGGGGTCAATGTGCTCTGGGATCCCACCGCATCGATCGACCTCGCCGTAGCGACCGATGCCCTGTTCGTCAGAGAGATCTTCACCGGGGTCTATGCCAGTGACTTCGGTCTCTGGAACACCAACTGCGGAGAGGTGATCAGACACCGGAACCGGATCGGAGGCTCCTCGGTCAGACTGCTGTTCAACATCGTCCCGGAAGCAGCTTCCTATCTCGCACCCCGCAGCATCGCCGATATCGCACGCTCGACCATCTTCAACAACCGTCCTGATGCCCTGTGCGTCTCAGGCCTCACTGCCGGATCTGAGACCGACTCATCGACCCTGCAGATCGTAAAAGATGCTGCAGGGGATACCCCGGTCTTCGCCAATACCGGCGTACGACTCTCGAATGTCAGAGAGCAGCTCGCCATCGCCGACGGTACGGTGACCGCTACCACCTTCAAACGTGACGGGGTCTTCGCCAACGAGGTGGACGTACGAAGAGTGACCGAGTTCATGGACGTGGTCAGGAGCATGAGAGCCTAGGAGGCATAGCATGGATACTCGTTGGGAGAGACTGGCAGGGATACTGGTGAACTATTCGGCCCGAGTGCAGCCGGGGGAGCGGGTCATGATCGCCATGATCGAACCTGAGACCTTCGATCTGGCACAGGCAGTCTACACAGAGGTGATCAGAGCCGGCGGGTATCCGCAGGTCCAGCTGCTCTCCGAGCGGCTTCGCAGGGCGGTCCTCACCTGCGGGAACCCCGATCAGATCGCCTGGGTCCCAGAACTCGAGGCCTGGGGCATGGAGTGGGCAGATGTCTATTTCGGACTCAGAGGAGCCCATAACCTCCATGAGCTCGATGATGTACCCCCTGAGGTACTCGCTGTCAATCAGGCAGCGATGGGAAGCGTATCCTCGCTGCGCTGGGCCAAGACCAGATGGACGCTCGTACGGGTTCCCAACGAAGCGTTCGCACAGCAGTCACATGCGAGCATGGAGATCATAGAACGCATGTTCTTCTCCTCCTGTTTCCTCGACTGGGAACAGGAGAACCGCCAGTGGATGGGATGGGCTCAGAGATTGGGGAAGGGAACGACCATACGGATCGAATCAGAGGATACGGATCTGGAGTTCTCGGTCGCTGGACGCAGCTGGGTACCCTTTGCCGGAAAGAACAACATGCCTGACGGGGAGATCGCAACAGCTCCTGTGACCGATACGGTCCACGGAAGGATCCGATTCCCTCACCCCGGAGTCCTCGGAGGCCGGTTGATCCACGGGATCAGCCTGAGATGGGACCATGGGGTGCTCATAGAGGCCTCCAGTGATACCGAACAGGAGTTCTTCCAGTCGATCATCACCCGGGATGAGGGCTCCTCACGCATCGGTGAGTTCGCCTTCGGTACCAACAGAGGACTCACACGGTTCTGCAACGACATCCTGCTGGATGAGAAGATCTACGGGACCATCCATATCGCACTGGGACGGGCCTACCCCGAATGCGGCGGGAAGAACATCTCAGCGATCCATTGGGATATCGTGAAGGATCTGCGTGAGGGCGGCAGGGTTCTGCTGGACGGCGAGCCGATCCTTGAGAACGGGGAGATCCTCTTATGAACGACCGACCCTGCTTCATGGGTATCGATATCGGTACCGGCTCAGCAAAGGGCGTGATCACCGACAGCACGGGGACGGTGCTTGCCAGCTCGAGTCTGCCGCACAATGTGGACTCACCCCACCCCGGCTGGTATGAACAGGATGCCGATGGGGTATGGTGGCATGCGGTGAAGGTGCTCTCGGGGAGGCTCATACAGGATCTGCCATCAGGCTATGCGATCAGGGCCCTCTGCTGCAGCGCGATCGCTCCCTGCGTCCTGCCGGTGGACAGACAGGGGACCCCTCTGCGGCCGGGGATCCTCTACGGGATCGACACCCGTGCACACAAAGAGATCGAAGAACTCACCGAAGGGATCGGTGCACAGCAGATCTTCGATATGACCGGACAGCAGCTCTCCTCCCAGTCCTGCTGTCCGAAGATCCTCTGGATCGCACGCAACGAACCGCAGGTCTATGAGAAGACCCATAAGATGCTCACAGCCACCGGCTATGTCAACTTCAGACTCACCGGCAGGTATACCGTCGATATCTACGACGGGATCGGCTATGCTCCGCTGTTCAACATCCATACCAGGAAGTGGGACCCAACCTACGAGCAGCAGGTATGCCCGGTAGACCTGCTTCCTGAACTGCTGTGGAGCTCTTCTGTCTGCGGGTATGTCCACGCACAGGCTGCAGAGGAGACCGGACTGCCCCAGGGCATCCCGGTGATGGGCGGTACCGCTGATGCGGCAGCAGAATCACTGGCAGCGGGGGTCACCGAGGTCGGAGACATGATGATGATGTACGGCAGCAGCAATTTCTTCATCATGAGGACCCATCAGCTCCGCCCGGCAGCCTCCTTCTGGGCTGCACACTTCATGCAGGAACCGCAGACGGTGCTGACCGGAGGGATGGCCACCGTTGGCAGTCTCTTCAAATGGTTTTCTGAGACCTTTCCCGGCAGGAGCTTCGCCGAATGGGAAGAGCTCGCCCGCTCATCGCAGCCGGGAGCCAACGGGATCACCATTCTCCCCTACTTCGCCGGTGAGCGCACCCCCCTGTTCGATCCCGATGCGAAGGGGGTGATCTTCGGTCTGAGCCTGCGTACGACTCCCGGTGACATCTACCAGGGGCTGCTCGAAGCGGTAGGGTTCGGTATACGGCATAATCTTGAGGTCCTGCATCAGCAGGGAGAAGATGCGAAGCGGATCATCGCGATCGGCGGGGGATCTTCGAGTGCCTCCCTGATGCAGTGTGTCTCGAACATCACCGGCTGTGTGCAGCAGGTCCCGAAGCAGAAGCTGGGAGCCTGTTACGGTGACGCCTTCCTCGCGGCCGCAGGCAGCGGCTACGCTGAGAGGATGGGAGGAATCGAGCAGTGGGTCGATATTGCAGCAGAGTATGTGCCTGATCCGGCACTGAAGCAGCGGTATGATAAAACCTACAGCAGATTCCGTACACTCTATGAGTCTACAAAGGATCTGCTGTAGGAAAAGGAGGCTTATCGATCGATCTTGAAGAAGAGGTCGTACTCTGCCGGAAGGTCCAGCACCAGGAGATCCTCATCAGGGGTGGTCTCCTGGAAGATGACGAACGAGCGGGTCTGCTCGAGTTCGGTCAGCGGGGCATGATGCCATACCCCTTTTGCGAAGGTGATCGCCGAGCCCTTGGGAACGAGGAAGGCTTTCACACTGGACAGATCGGGTCTGTGTGCATCAGAGGCTTCACTGGTCCCGACGACCACATAGATATCATCGGTCGGGATGATCGTCTCCTCTGATCGGCTGTGCTGTTCCAGGGTATATTCGGTAAGTCCGTTGCGTCCGTAGGTCTGGACGATCGATACGGAGGTCTTCCCAGGATACTCCATGACTGCCAGCCGATTCCAGAAGGAGAGTTCCTCCACTGCGGCATCTGCCGGACGGGAATCAGCACTGATATACTGCCCGTAGGGGGCGAAGGAGTCCTGATCGAGAGAGCTGCACTTCAGGGTCGTTTCTTTCATGGTCATCTCCTATTGCGCCGCATAGGCCGCGAACACCTCCACGACCAGAGCACCGATGGTCGCACCGGGGTCCTGTGTGGTCCTTGATCTCTCCTGGTAATAGGCAGCTCTCCCGTGCTGGGCTACCATGTCCTTCGTCGCTTCGAGCCCTTCATAGGCAGCACTCCTGGCTGCGGCAAGCGCCTGTGCCAGACTCTCATGCTCCTGTTCGAGGGCAGCTGCGGCAGGATGGAGAGCATCTATGATGGTCTTCTCTCCCGGTTTGGACTTGCCGCGATCCATGATGCCCTCGGTGAAGGCGGTGAAGAAGGCTGCGATGGCAGGTCGGTCAAGGGATGTTGCTCCTTTGACGGCCTTGCCGCCTCTCATGAAACCCGTTGCCATGAGCGTACCCATGGTAGAGGGTGCTGCTTTTGCCATCACCATCCCGGTCTTCATCAGCAGGGTCCCCAGATCGTCCTCCTCACTGGTGGATACGAACTGATCCGCGGCACTGAAGACGGCCAGCATCGTCAGTCCCAGATCCCCGTCTCCCATCACAGAGTCCAGTTCGATCAGATGATCGCGCTGTGCAGCTGCCATCTCATGCAGATGTGAGAAGATCGTGATCAGATCCTGTTTCTCGAATGTTTCCATAGCGGTCTCCTATAGCTGTCTCTGTTCGAAGAAGGGGGTATATGCTGCTGCAGAGAGGTACCCTTTGAGTTCATCATCGAGCTTCAGCAGTGTTATGGAGGCTCCTGCCATCTCCATGGAGGTAGCGAACTCCCCCGCATAGACATGGAAGACGCTAATGCCCTTCTGTGTGAGAATCTCATGGATCTTCCGATACATGATATACAGTTCCTCTTTCGGGGTCGCTCCCAGACCATTGACCAGGACCGCCACCTCATCGCCGCGTTCATAGGGCAGGTCCTCGATGATGGCATCGGTGATCTGCTGTACTACCGCGTCTGCTGTTCTGAGAGTCGATCGTTCGATCCCCGGTTCTCCATGGATCCCCATGCCGATCTCCATCTCATCTTCGCCGATGGAGAAGGAGGGTTTTCCTACTTCGGGGACCACGCAGGAGGAGAGTGCGACACCCATGGTCCGTACGTTCGCACAGACTTTATCGGCCACCCGCTTGACTTCGCTCAATGGGGCAAGGGTGTCGGCACAGGCTCCTGCGATCTTGAATACGAAGAAGATTCCGGCGACTCCGCGTCGTTTGTGTTCCTCTCCCTTCTTCGAGGATGCCACATCTTCTCCTGCCACGACCTGCAGCACTTCGATATCTTCCATCTCAGCCATCTCAGCTGCCATGTCGAAGTTCATGATATCGCCGCCGTAGTTCCCGTATATGTAGAGGACTCCGGCACCGGAATCGATCGCTTTGGTCACTTCGAGCATCTGCTCGGCACTCGGTGACTGGAAGACCCCGCCGACCGCGCAGCCGTCGAGCATCCCCTCTCCCACATACCCGAGGAACAGGGGCAGGTGCCCGGAACCACCTCCGGTGGACAGTCCGACCTTCCCCGGTCGTCTCTTCGCTGTCGTCACGCATCTGAGATCATCGTTCACATAGGTCAG
The DNA here is from genome assembly GCA_021736385.1 of Spirochaetia bacterium. Lineage (GTDB taxonomy): Bacteria > Spirochaetota > Spirochaetia > CAKZLE01 > CAKZLE01 > JAIPFY01. The sequence goes on from JAIPFY010000008.1 coordinate 10,281, forward strand.
TGCATCAGGATGTGCTGCCATGATCCCCCCGATCATCTCATCGACGAAATCTTCCGGTTTGTTCAGAAATTTTTTCATACTGTTTCTCCCGTATCTGTGTGTTTTGTATCATTACTCATCAGTCGTATCTTCCTTCTTGAGCTGCGATTCTGCAGCAGATAGTTGAGGACCATCACCAGCAGCAGAGCGAATCCCCACATGAACTTCTTGAAGAAGGGGCTGAAGGCCAGGATGTTCAGTCCGCTCTGAGTGATCTGCAGGATGAAGATCGCCATGATCACTCCGGGGATGTTCCCGAAGCCTCCGTCAGGATCCACTCCGCCGAGGACTACCACCAGGATGGCCTGCAGCAGGTATGCGGTACCGTATCCCGGTCGCATGGAGTTCGCCCGTGAGATCATGATCACTGAGGCGAGTCCTGCAAGCAGAGCCGTGAGCATGTAGGTCTTGATCAGCACCTTGGTGTTATTGACTCCGGAGAACTTGGAGACCACCGGGCTCGATCCGATCATGAACATGTTGAACCCCTGCTGGGTCTTGTTCAGCAGCACACTGACCAGATACGCGGCAGCGAGGAAGAGGATGAAGGAGATGGGTATCCCCAAAAAGTTCCCGTTCCCGATGACCATGAACTCCTCAGGGAACCCGCTGATGCTGTGTCCCTTGGTCAGTACGATCGACAGTCCCATGAACAGTCCCTGGGTCCCGAGGGTCGCCAGGATCGGCGGTACTCCGAGGAATGCGATCAACGAGCCGTTCGCCAGACCGGCCAGGGCCGATACCACCAGGATCGCCAGTACGGCCATCACCATGGCCGTACCTGCGGGGGTGCCGTTCTCCACCGAGGCAGAGAGGATCTTCGCAGCGGCGACCCCTGTCAGGTTCGCGACAGCAACCACCGAAAGGTCGATACCACCGGTGATCATGGCGAGCATCATGGCAAGTGCCAGGAACCCGAATTCCGGGAACTGGGATGCCATCGATTGTATGTTGATCGATGTGAGGAACTTGCTCGGCATGGCAAGGGCCATGACCAGCACGATTGCCATCATGATGATGAACAGAGTCTTATTCTTCGGGTTCTTGAAGGTAACAAGTCTCAGCATAGCTGCACTCTTCATCTCAAGCACCTCCTATTGATAGATTTCTTCTAGCCTGAAACTTGTTCTGTGCATAGGTGATACTCACCCCAAGGATGATGACCACACCGATGAAGAACTGCTGCCAGTAGGAGGAGAGTCCCATGAGGATCAGGTTCTTCTCCAGGATGGTGATCAGGATCACACCGAGCATGGTGCCGGTAAGGGTACCGGTACCGCCGCTGATCCGTGCACCGCCGAGGACGACCGCCGCGATGACGCTCAATTCGGTTCCCACGAGGTAGTTCGGATTGCCGTAGCGGATCATGGAGATGTGCATGACGCCCATGACCCCTGCAAGGAATCCCGCATAGCAGTAGATGAAGAACTGGATCTTATGGCTGTTATACCCGGTCCTCTTTGCCGCTTCTGCATTCCCGCCGATCGCATAGACTCCTCTTCCGACCATGGTGAACTTGAGGATGAACCAGGTCAGCAGGAGCAGGATCACGAGGATCAGGAAGAAGATCGACAGGCCGTAGCTCGATCCGTCAGCTCGTGTGAGTGTCAGGATCTCGATCTTACCGAAGGCCTTGATGCTCTCGGGCAGATCCCCTGCATTCACGGCTTTGGTCCCGACCACTTCCAGCAGCAGCCCATGATAGAGACTGCTCGTTCCCAACGTCGTGATCAGGGTCGGCAGCTTGAAGATGGAGATGAACACGGCGTTGATCGCACCGAGGGAGACTCCGATGAGGATGGAGATCAGGAAGGCCAGCGCGATGCTGTCGATCCCCGTTGCGATGAGCACGTTCACCGATATGTACTGACCGGCGATCGCGATGGCCGTACAGGAGACGTCGATACCGCCTGAGAGCAGGACCAGGAACACCCCTATGGCAAGGATGGCGGTACCGGAACTGCTGCGAAGAAGATCGAACATGTTCTCAAGGGTGAGGAACACCGGATTGATCATCGTCAGAGCTGCAGAGAAGATCAGGATGATCAGTAGGATATAGGTCTCGTTATGCTTCATCAGCTGTTTTATGTTCATGCTTCCACTCCTGCGCTCGCTGCTCCGGTCACTATCTCATAGAGTTCCTCGGACGTCGTCGTTCGTGCATCGTCGATCTCTTTGATGATGCGGCCTTTTGACATGAGCAGGATCCTGTTGCAGTTATCGAGCACTTCCTGGATCTCGTCGGAGATCATGATGATGCCCATGCCCTCTCTGGCCAGATCACGTATGATGTCATGGATGGTGTGTTTCGACCCGATGTCGATCCCGATGGTCGGTCCGTCGAGGATGAACACCTTCGGGTTGATCGCCAGCCACTTGGCCAGGACCACCCGCTGCTGGTTGCCTCCGGAGAGGCTGTTGACCGGCAGGTTCCCATCCGGGGTCTTGATCTTGAGCCTCTCGATCCAGTCGTTCGCTGATCGCTTCTGCTTCGTGGTATCGAGCAGCCCGATCTTCTTCAGGAAGTTCTTCAAGATGGTGATCACGATGTTGTCCCCGATCGACTGGGCATCGAAGAGCCCCTGATTGAGTCGGTCTTCAGGGAGCAGCGCGATACCGTGGCGGATCGCATCACGAGGGTTGCTGATCTTCACCTCTTCTCCGTTCATATACATCGTTCCCGAATCTGCAGGGTTCAGACCGAAGATCGACTGTACGATCTCAGTCCGTCCTGATCCGATCAGGCCGGTGATCCCGAGGATCTCTCCAGGCTGAAGGGAGAAGCTGATGTCCTGGTACTGCAGCTCTTTCGAGAAGGACTTCACCTCCAGAAGCGGTGATTTCTGCTTCATCTTCGTATCATAGACATAGGGTTCGGCTTCGAGTTTCCGACCGGTCATGATGTAGACGAGTCGGTCATGATCGAGTTCGGAGGTCGGGTAGACCCCGACCTTCTTCCCGTCACGGATGATGGTGATGTTCTCGGAGATCTCGAAGACCTCACTGAGTTTATGACTGACGAAGAGGGTCGCTATACCCTTCTTCTTTAAGTTCTGTATGATGGAGAAGAGGTGGTCCACCTCTTCCTTGGTGATCGCAGAGGTCGCCTCATCCATGATGATGAGTTTTGCATTCTGAGTCAGTGCCCGTGAGATGGCAATGATCTGCTTCTTGGCCATCGAGAGGTTCTCCACCCGCTCATCCAATGATATGTGAGCCTCACCGATCTCTTCAAGGGCCTTTCTCGCGGTCTCTCTGACCTCTTTCCACTGTACGGTCTGCTGGTTGCTCTCGAGCATCTGGTTGACTGAGATGTTCTCTGCGACAGTCAGATTGGGAAAGAGTGAGAGATCCTGATAGATGATCTGCACACCCGAACGAATGGATTCTATGGCCTGGGAGCCTGAAAGCTGCTTCCCCTCTACCGTGATGGTACCGGAATCGGCCTTATGAACGCCGCCGATGATCTTGATCAGGGTCGATTTCCCTGAACCGTTCTCCCCGATCAGACAGTGGATCTCGCCTCTGCCGATGGTCAGGTCTACATCATCGAGGGCTTTCACACCGACGAATGATTTACTGATGTGTTTTGCTTCTAGGAATACTTCCGACATGTTCTCTCCTGAGGGGCGAATATGGTCTGTATGGCTGTATACAGGCACAGGAGATCCTTTGTTGAAGGATCTCCTGTGCGCAGTATCACTGATTACAGTTTGTAGCTGCCGTCTGCGTTGGTCCAATCTGAGAGGTTGTCTTTGTCGACATCAACCCATGCCTGGCCGTATACGACTGGTACGCCTGCTTCGTTCTTCTTGATGGTGATGGACTCGTATCCGGGAGCTCCCAGATCCATGCCCTCTACGATCTCTTCACCCTTGAGCATCATGTATGCGAGTTTGGCTGTCGCATATCCTGCATCTGCCGGTACCCAGAAGTGGATCGACTGAGCAGCACCGCTCTTGAGGTAATCACCGGCTACTGATGGGAGACAGGTGCCGAATGCGGCGACTTTCCCGATCATGCCTTTCTCTTCGATGGCTGCTGCTGCACCGGGGACGGTACTCATGGCACTACCCATGATAGCTTTCAGGTCAGGGTTCTTCTTCAGCAGTTCAAGAGTCCGTTCGTATGCGATCTGCTGGTTCTCCTGGTCCTCTTCTCTGGTAGCAGGTCTGACGAGGTTGGGGTACTTCTCTGCCATCTGTTCCATCTCTCCATCGACCCACTGGTTGTGTGTCGGGGAAGTAAGGAATCCTACGAATGGCTGCCATACGCCTTCTCCGCCCATCCACTCTGCCATGACGTCCATCATATGTCGTCCATAGGCGTTGTTGTCAAAGGCTTCAAGGTCGAAGCTCACCTGTTTCTGGTTGGAAGCTTCATGAGTGAAGGTAAGGATACCGGCCTCATTGGCTTTCTTGAAGACAGGTACGAGGGACTCGGGGTCGTTAGGTACTACCAGGATAGCATCCACACCCTTTGCGATGAGGTCATTGATGATAGCGACCTGAGCTGCAGGGTCTGCAGTATCAGCACCTACCTGGTAGGCATTCACATCATCATACTCTTCGTTGAATCGTTCGATCCCCAGTCTCATATTGTCGAACCAGGCGACTCCTTCAAGCTTCACGACCATCGCGATCTCGAATACATCATCTTTTGCCTCAGCCTCTGGCTGCCCGCCGGCAAAAGCCAGTCCTGTCGCAGCAATGGCCAGGACCATCATAACAGCAAATAGTCTTTTCACGATCTACCTCCTAAAATTTAGAAAAACACCTAAAATTCATGACCTGTTTTTACCTGACAACCATACTCATACGAAATGGCATCAGATAGGTACATTTCACTTGATTCAGTATCCACCGACTTTTGTAATTTGTCAAATATAAATTCTATAATTTAAATTTTTACAAAAGTAAAAGTTTTCTTCCAGAATCATCGGGTAAAACAAACATCACATGTGTGTCCCCCACCTCGTATATCATCACCTTAAATCGGTATCACTCAATTGTCAAGAAATTTTTATATATATAGCTACTAAACTTTAGTAGAAATTTATTCTTGTTTTATCTATTATTTTAGTCTATAATTCCCTTAACAACTCCAGAAGTATGAGGATCGTATGAAGGTAACCATCAAAGATATCGCCCATGAAGCTGAAGTCTCAGTCTCCGCTGTATCCCTGGCACTGAACAACAAACCTGGGGTGAGTGACGATACGCGTGAGCGGATCGTGAAGACAGCCAGAGAGATGGGATACGACCTCTCACCGAAGAAGGACGCTCAGCCTGATGCCATCGTACGGGTCCTCAAGATCCAGCGACATGGACATACGATCAACAGTAGTCATAACTTCTTCATAGATGCCTATGTCGATGGGATCAATGCCATAGCACGGACGATGGGCGTGACGCTGGAGATCGGCACCTACGGGGTCGATACCCCGATCTCAGTCATCGCCGAGCGGATGACCACATCCTTGCAGATCAAGGGCTATCTGATCCTTGGTACCGAGCTGAGTGTGGATGATGTGCAGACATTGATCGACAGCGGAAGGAACATGGTCTTCATGGATACCTTCCTGGACTATATCCCGGCCGATTTCGTCGATATGAACAATACCGATGCAGTCTACAAGGCGGTGAGCTACCTCATAGAGCATGGACACCGGCAGATAGGACTGCTCAAGAGCAGCATCAAGACACGCAACTTCTTTCTCAGGGAAGAGGCGTTCTATAAGGTCATGGACTATTTCGGACTGCAGGTAGGCAGGCAGTTCATCATCGATGTGGATTCCACCTTCGATGGGGCCTATAGAGATATGAAGCGGTATCTGAAGAAGTCCCCTGAGCTTCCCACCGCGTACTTCGCCATCAATGACATCGTCGGTCTCGGCTGCATGAAAGCCCTGCAGGAGTCAGGGTTCATGATCCCCGATGACCTCTCCCTGATAGCGTTTGACAATCTTCCCATGGCTTCCATGGTCTCCCCCGCCCTGACCACCATCGATGTATCACAGCATAAGATCGGGCAGAACGCTCTGACTATGCTGCTCTCGAAGTCTGGACACAATGAGTGCACCTCATCGATGAAGACGATGATCGGCGGTAAGCTCATCGAACGGGAGAGCGTGAAGCAGATCGGGTAGACCAGCACTGAACAAAGAGATCCTGCAGCGACAGGGATACCGTAGCTGCAGGATCTTTCAGTAAAGGGACTTAGCCTGTTCTGGCAGTCAGCGGCACTACCGGTGCAGCTTCGGGTCATAGACGGGATTCTTCAAGGTGAGCGGTATCCCTTCCAGTTCTATCTCAACGATATCTCCATCATGCATAGGCTGTACATTATGAGGAGTACCTGTCGATATGATATCACCCGGGTAGAGCGTCCTGCTCTGAGAGAAATAGGAGACGATCGCAGCACAGTCAAACAGGAAATCGGAAGTGTTTCCCTCCTGTACCTGTTTCCCGTTCATATAGGTCCTGACCGTCACTCGGTCTGGATCCAACTCTGTATCGATGATAGGACCGAACGAGGTGAACGAATCGAAACTCTTACTGTACGTGACTTGTGTCGAGTTGTAGCTCATCTCCCGTTCAGTCACATCATTCAACGGGGTCACCCCCAGAATATGCTCCATCGCTTCCTCAGCTGTCACATCCTTGATCATATGTTTGATCACCAGTGCCATCTCCCCTTCATAATCCACACGCTTGGCTACGGCTGGGTATATGATCGGTTCTCCCGGATGGACGACACCAGTCACGGGTTTCATAAAATTAGCCGGTAATACGGGTGTCGGCAGACCCAGTTCCTGAATATGTCTCTTGAAGTTCAGCCCGACACAGTAGATATTCCTGGGCTCACAGGGATAGAGCAGCTGAACATCTTCTACTGCATACTGCTGCTCTGTGATGGTAAACTGCTCAAATATCGAGCCCTCAATACAAGAGATCTTTCCATTATCATATACACCATACCGTACCTGCTCTGTTTCCTGATCGGTACAGGGTTCTCGAAATCGTACGAATCTCATAGCTTTTCTCCTCTGGAACTAGATCATCCCAAGACGTCTCAATTCCTGTTTGATAGCTGCTTTCTCTGCATCGGTTGCTGTGATGAACGGTCTTCGGGGATACGAGGTCAAGATCCCGCGAATCTCAAGCATGGCATAGATCGCCAACTGCGTAGATTGAGCGAGATACATGACATCACGCAGTTCATTGATCTTGAACTGTGTATCACGACAGGCCTCGAAATCACCGGCCATACCCTGTTCGAACATGGCTTTGTTGATCTCAGGGAATGCATTGGCAAGTCCGGGAATGAATGCCTGACAGCCCAGGACACAGGCAGATGCGAACATGGCTTCTGTACCAAGGGCTACATCGAATGACTCATCTTTCAGTACTCGATGGTATGAGGCATGTGTGAGGATATCGAAGGTCGCGTCCTTCACCCCTGCAAGTCCTCGTCTTTTCAATTCCTTGAGCAGTTCAAGATTGATCTCATACCCCTGGAACCCGGGATTGTTGTACAGATAGACCGGGATATCCACAGACTCGATCAGATCTGTGTAGAAATCGATCAGATCCCCTGCTTTATGCGAAAAATAGAACGGACCGACAGCTGCAACAGCTGCAACCCCGCAGGACTGGGCATGCTGCGCCAGTTCGATCGATTCCCGGTTGTTCGTCGTTCCAACCATGGGTATGACCGGTATCTTACCTTCTACACTGTTGACTGTGACTTCAACGACCTGTTTTCGTTCTTCCAGAGTCATCATGGGACCAGCTCCATACGAACCGGTTATGAACAGGCCATCGACTTCATCCTTGAGATACTGTGAGAGTACCTTCAGACCGTCAACATCCAATGCACCATCCTCTTTGAACGGGGTGATCATGGGGGGGACTACGCCCTTCATCTTAAACATATACTACTCCTCTATAAAATAATTTTTATTGCTTTGTATTACTGATTCCAGATCCTTCCTGTCCCTCTCGTATCCTGCAGCATGCGTCATCCCTCCAGGATCCCTGCCGCTCTGGCGATCGCTAACGAACCTGTGATGTTCAAGGCATCGATCCGTGCCTCGTCGGTGATATGGTGAATAGCACCAGTCCACCCTGACCACTCTTTCAGGACATATGCATAGATCTCACACCGCTGAGGGTCTCCCACGAGGAACAGCTGAGAATCATTGCTGCAGCCTAATGCATATAGCTGATTCAGTGCTTTCATATCCTCGAAGGCGATCAGAGATTCGACAAACAGCTTCCGCTCATACCAGGAGGTATCAAGAAGTACATCCATGAACCTCCCCATCATCAGAGACCTGAGGAACCCTCCCTTCTCAAGAGCATCACATGCCATATCCACGATTTCCGGATGCCACCAGGAGAAGGGTTTCGGCTCTGCAGGTTCCTGTATCGATTTACCGATGAAGGTCTCATTCTTCAGGGCACGATACATCTGCCCTGATATCGTAGTGATACTCCCTGTTATGTTCAGATCACTATCGACTGCGATGAACTTGGTGTGGGAAGAGAGAACCGTGATGACATAGGGTGGTGAGGTGTCCTGTGATTCAAGAAGACCGAACACCTGGACTTCTTCACCTCGCATGAAATCCAGGCTTCCTACACTGCTGATCCCAGCATCGCCTTCTCTCTGATAGTTCTTTATCCCGGGAATCAGATAGATCGGGATTGCGACTGGCAACAGGGTACTGTCATGCATCACATGGAGGTTCCTTGCCAGTTCTCTCTTATCAGCAGGAGCACTGCGATGAGGAACAGCTGTGATACCCAACTCCGACGTGATCATGCCTGCAGCGATCGCCAGAGTAAGTTGTCCCGGCTCCAGTTCGGCTTCAGCGCAGGCGTTGAGAAAACAGTCGGAGATAGCCGTCCGCAGCGTGAGGTTCGACCCCTCTATCGCTGTATTGCGTACCCCCACGGCAGTTGCCGATCGTCCATACACCTGGCCGGTCTCATCTATGACATAGACTCTTGTCGTTGACGTCCCACAATCGATGGTTGCTAGATACATGATATGCTCCTCTCTGTGCTGCCCGGGATAGGATGTAATGGATTCATGCCTGAAAGGGCCCTCTTGATCTCTTCTGCCGCAGTCTGCCGTGCCTCGAGGAGAGCCTCTTCTGTGTAATACGCGATATGGGGAGTGATAAAGCAGTTCTCAAGCTGAAGCAGGGGGTGTTGTGATGCATCCCACGTCCTTGATACTGATGGCTCGTGTTCCAATACATCCAGGGCAGCTGCAGCGATGGAGTGCTGTGTGAGGGCATGAGCCAACGCACTCTGATCGACGATGCTTCCTCTGGCACAGTTGATGAGTACCGAGTCTGATCCCATCATTTCCAGCTCCTCTGGACCGATCATATGGTGGGTCTCCTCAGTATAGGGACACAGGATCACAAGCACATCGGATCGCAACAGCAGTCGCTGTCTGTCCACGAAGCTGATACCGTATCGTTCCTCAAGGGATGTATCCACCGTCCTCGTGTGCACAAGGACAGTACAGCCCAGCGCCTTCACCTTCACTGCGACAGCTCTGGCTATCCTGCCAAATCCAATGATCCCCACAGTCAGATGTGACGTCCTGTGAACAGGGAGTCCCGTCTCATCCCAACTCCAAAGTCCTTCCCGTGTACGTCGTATGAAAAACGGGATCCTGCGGGTAAGCATGAGCATCGCAGTAAGTACATAGTTGGAGACTTCTTCCAGGCAATAGTCCGGGACATGGGTACACAGGACTCCTCGCCTGGTTGCTGCAGCTACATCGATCGCATCATAGCCTGCACCGTAACGGGCAATGATCTGCAGGTCCGGCATGCGATCGAGCAGAGATGCTGGTATGCTGGCATATTGTACGATCAATCCATATGCATCAGCTGCCTGCTCCCCCAGTGTCACAGAATCTCGACAATCAAGCCGAATCAGCTCGACCGCCTCTTCTGAGAGTACGGCTTGCTCGATACTGACATCGGGAAAGTCACTGTCAGTGATGTACACCCGTTTCTTCATCCTCTCATTCCCCATCCAGGTCGGTAGAGACCTTCTTTTTCTTCTTCAGCGAGGTGTAGAGGGAGAACAGACTCAACAGGATGAATACGATGGTGATCGGTCGGGTATAGAGAAAACTGATACTGCCTTCGTACATGAGCAGTGATTTTCTCAAGTTGCATTCAGCCATAGGGCCGAGAATGAGCGCAAGGACGATGGGTGACTGCGGTATTCCAGCTTTCAGAAGTACGTACCCGATGACCCCGAAACCTATGGTGACACCGACATCGAAGATGCTGTTGTTGATCGCATAGGATCCTACCATGGAGAGGATGATGATCATCGGGATAATGAGGACCTTGGGGATATCAACGATCCTGCTGAAGAACCTGATGCCAAAGAGTCCGAGCAGAAGCATGAACACATTACCCAGCAGTAACGCACTGAAGATGCTGTACACCAGATCTGCATCACGTATGAACATCATCGGTCCTGGCGCGATCCCCTGCATGATGAAGGCCCCAAGCAGTATTGCCGCCACTGCATCACCGGGGACACCAAGAGATAGCAGAGGTACCAGAGCCCCCCCGGTGACACCATTGTTCCCCGCTTCAGGTGCCGCGATCCCTTCAAGGCAGCCGGTCCCAAACTTCTCAGGGTGTTTCGATGACCGTTTAGCTTCATTGTAGGAGACAAAGGCTGCGATATCAGCCCCGGCTCCTGGAATAGATCCTATGAAGGTTCCCATGAATGCAGACTTGATCATGGTAGGCAGGGTCTGGAGCAGCTCTTTCTTCGAGACATATGATGTCCCCTTTACTACTACTTTCTCGCTATGCGTACCATCAAACGTTTCAAGCTGTACGAAGGCCTCTGCCAGAGCGAACAACCCAATGAGGACCGGAATGATGGAAAGACCATTCAGGAAGTTGATGCTCCCAAAGGTAAACCGTGCTGCGCTTGTTATCGGATCCATCCCTACCGTTGCTACGAACAGTCCCAAGAAACCGGCAAGGAATCCTTTGATGATATTCTTCGCAGAGATGGATGCAATGATCGTCAACCCGAACACAGCAAGCATAAAATATTCAGGAGCGCTGAACTTAAGCGCAAAGCTTGCCAACAGTGGAGATATGGTAATAAGCATGATCGTACTTATTATCCCCCCGACAAAACTGGCAATAGCGGACATACTCAAAGCTTTTGTGGCCTCTCCCTGTTTGACCAGTTCATGACCATCAAAGACTGTGGCAGCTGATGCAGGGGTCCCGGGGGTCTTAAGAAGGATGGCAGAGATCGACCCACCATAGATCGCTCCCACATAGATGCCTACCAGTGTAGCCAGTGCCGGTATGGAGTCCATGGTGAAAGTGAAGGGAAGCAGGATAGCTACTCCCATCGTAGCAGTCAGCCCGGGGAGTGCCCCGATGATAATACCTCCAGCTACCCCAAGGAACACCAGCGGGAACACATTCCATGAGAACACCAGAGCCAGTCCATTCAATAACAGTTGAAACATTTCATCACCTCATTAAAATCCGATGATTCCAGTCGGTAGCTGCACAAGAAAGACATACCTGAACAGCGCAGTCACCACGATCACAAAGATGGGTGCCAAGACGTAGAATCTGGTTCTCTTGACTTCCAGCAGACGCAGCAGTGCCAGAAACAACAGTATGGAGCTCAGAGCAAAACCAAGTGCTTCAAGCATCACAGAGACATAGACAACCAGCATCCCCATAGTCATCAGGGGAGTCTTCATCCCTTTGGAAAAGAACCTCACGGTCTCTTTGGAATCCGTCTTCTGTCCGGAAGTTCGTGAGGTGGCTATCAGAATCAGGGACAGGAGGATCATCCCCAAGGCTATCAGACGAGGGAAGAATTCAGGTCCTGTATAATGGTCTTTGACAAGAGTGGCTTTGAAGGTGAAGGAATATGCGATGATGAAGACACCCAGGGCAATAAACACTATTCCTGTGATACTATTGATTCGTTTCATGAGTTCGTTCCTTTTTAAGGGGGGGGAGAAGCCACGCTGAAGGATGTCACTGTCTTCAGCGTGGTCGTGAATCTTCGGGAGGTTACATTGCTTCTACGATAGAAGCGATCGTCCTGGTATCTGACTCGATGAATGAGGCAAAGTCCTCTGAAGAGAGGTTGTAGATACCCAGTTTTGCATTCTTCATGAATGACACGAACTCAGGATCTTTGATCGCAGCATTGAAAGCTTCCTCAAGTGTGGTTCTGATCAGTTCAGGTGTCCCTTTGGGAACTCCCAGACCTCTCCATGTGCCGGAAACCAGTTCATAGCCGAGCTCAGAGAACGTCGGGACTTCAGGAAGAGCGTCGAATCGTTCCGGGGCCATGATCGCTACAGGCTTCAACTGCCCTGCTTCGATCTGTCCGATGAGTTCTCCTGGACTTGCGATGACAAAATCAGTATGTCCGCCAAGCACTGAGGGGATTGCTTCGGAAGCTCCATTATACGGGATATGATTGAAAGAGACCTGAAGCCCATTCTCTATGGCAAGTACATACAGATTCGGTGCTGCCGGGCTTGCGAACTTGACGGTACCGGGTTTTGCTTGTGCATCATCAAACAGTTTTGAGAGATCTTCATACTTCGATCCAGGCTTCACACAAAGCAGTGCCGGATCCATGTTGACCAGCCGAACAAGATCGAAGTCTGAATCATCAATCTGCGCCAGTCCCATCAACGGCAGGGAAATGATCTCTCGAGTCACCATGGTGACCGTATACCCATCAGGTGTGGAGGTGGCACCGAAGGTCATTCCTACAGCGCCAGATCCGCCTGTCTTATTTACCACGACAACACTCTGATCCAGATATTTTTCTACAGAATGTGCGAGTGCTCTTCCTACGGCATCAGTACCCCCACCTGCTGAGAAGGGAACAACCAGATTGATGGTCTTTGTGGGGTATTCTGCTTTTGCCTCAGTTCCCCCCTGAGCATAGATCGTCCCTGCAGCTACCAGGATCAGCACACACAACACCATACCAATTTTTTTCATAAACCTCTCCTTTGATTTGTTATATCCTTATTCTGAACGAGGTTATGCGATCCGTACATGATGATATTTTACATAGTATGTCACTATTTTACTTTCTTGAGATACGACTGGGGAGAGACCTGCTTCACCCGCTTGAAAGCTCTAGAAAAGGTCTCTGAACTGTTAAAACCGACAGCCTCAGCTATCTCATAGAGCTTGAGACTGCTTCCGGTCATCAGTTCTATCGCCTTTTCAATTCGAAGATTCGTAAGGTAGGAGGAGAACCCTATCCCGGAATCCTTTGTCAGGACCCTGCTCAGATATGATGGATTCATCTGCAGTTCCTGTGCGACTGTCTCAAGTGAGATATCATGCATATAGTGTTTGCACACAAAGTCCTGTACCCGCAGGAAGATCCTTGAAGAGTGATCCTGACAGCATCGCAGTATCTGTGCCATCTGTACTATCCAGATGTTCAATGCAGACACATCAGCACCTGCGATCTCCAGCACCCGGTATTCGTGGACCTTGTCTGCAAATTCACCGCCGGACAAAGCACCTTCAGATTCTATGAACGAACTACAGAGAATGAACATATTCTGATAATGAGTGATGATCTGTTCGGGTTCATGCCCTCGGATACAGGAAAGATCGAGAGTGAGCTGTTCCAAGTGATCAGCGACTTGCGCATACTGTAGATGATATAGACCCTTCACAAGACCCAGGAGAGAAGGAATCTGACAGGCAGTACTCTTTCTGAGCGTCTGTACTTTTGGCTCGCTGTATATCTTACCGACCCCACCCACATGATAGAACGATAGGAAGTATGCAGCTTCTTCGGTGGCACTGTGCACGTGCTGCAAAGTTGTCCCATGCATAGCGAACCCAAGGCTGAGCGCATGAACAGAGTCTTCCAACACAGCATACAACCTGCGATGCATATCCTCCCATATGGCTGAAAGGTCTCTCCAGCTCAATACCGTGCTGCTCAGATAGAACAGGTAGCATGTCCCATCTCTATCAAAACTCAAAAACTCAGAGGTCTCCATCACACACCGATCGATCGTATGGATCATCTGCTCTCTCAGTTCCCTGAAATCTTCACGCTGTACTGTTTCGACCGTGAAATGGAACCGCAAAGCACTCGTATACAGCAGTCCATCATCAGTAGAGAGCGGTATACCCAGATTTTGTATACACACCGTATCAATGTCTTCATACTCTTTCCAGTTGTTGCGCAGATAGCCCTGCTTCATATAAAAGAGATTGACATCTCCAGGACCGGAGGTAGTATGATATGAATCTACTTGTGTTCTGATGTGACGCTGCTTCTCTATCACAGACATCAACTGCTGATGGTCGAATTCACTTTTCAGGATATAGTCGACCACGCCCAGATGAAAGGCTTCTTTCACAAGCAAGAAATCATCGTACCCGCTGAGAACGATATAGTTCACAGCAGGGAACCGCCTGGTGGCTTCCTGCAGGAATTCCAGACCATTCATCTCCGGCATGATCATATCAGTGATGACATAATCATAGGCTTCATGAGCCATGAGGGCTAATGCCTCCCTGCCGTTGATCGCCTCATCGGGGATTCCAGCCCCACAGGCACTCCAGTCAACAGTCTGTACTACTCCCTCTCTGAACAACGGCTCATCATCAACCAACAGGATCTTAAGCATACTACACCTCTCTGCGACATGGGATTATGATCTTGACCGCTGTATAGACCATATGCCTGCTATCAACTGTTATCCCATACGCTTCACCGAAGAACAGTTTGACTCTCTTGTGTATGTTATACAATCCGATATGCACTGAACCGTTCTCCTTTTCGCCATCTGTATGCGGGTCATAATCGAGGATGGTCTTCAAGGTTTCCGGAGTCATACCCGTACCGTTATCCCGTATTTCGATCACCAGATCACCTGCATATATCGATGCACCGATATGCAGGACAGGAGCACTCTGTGCTGTGTTCAATTTGTTCGAAAGCCCATGCATGATGGCATTCTCAACTACCGGCTGCAGCATCTGCTGCGGCAGATAGCAGGTCTCCGCTCCCTGCTCGATAGCATACGTGACCTGAAGCCTGTTCTTATATCTCATCTGTATGATATTCACGTAATGCTTCAGGACTCCCAGCTCCACGTTGAAAGCCACAAGATAACTGGTATTCACCAATGTATGCCGGAGGATCCTTGAGAGGCTGTATACACAGCCGGCAATCTCCTCCTGGTTGTTCATCGTGGCCATCATACGAATGGTACCGAGCGTATTATTCAAGAAGTGAGGATTGATCTGGTACTGCAGCACCTGGAGCTGTGACTTGCGTTTCTCATCCTCCGCGATCAGGATCTGCTGATACAGATGATGGAGTTTTGCTGCCATCTCATGGATCCCAGATGATATGACAAAGATCTCATCATCAGGCTCACCCCTGATGACAGCAGTCTCGAGTGCTTCTTCTGATACATCATACTCACCGATGGACTTGATCATCGTTGCAAGGGTCTGGATGGGTTTGACTGTCCGTGTGATGCTGATGAACAGGTAGGCTGCAGCGCTGCTGAAGATGATCCCGATACATATGATGAACACGATCGTCCAGTGTTTGACGATCTGCGGGGTTTCCATATCTATCTCATTGATGATGATGGAGAACTCATCTGCTATGATATCGAATACCGACATATTGGCAATGAGATTCCGGTAGGGAATCCTTTCCTGATAACTCAGGATCTCAGAATCCCACTGCATGAGCACAAGCTCATGCAGCGTCCCCGAGGAGTTGTGATAGATCCTCTCCTTCATATCCTGATCATCGAGTATCTGATCATCAAGGATGGCTAATGCTCCAAGCAGTTTGTCATAACAGAATTCCCATATATACGAGGCATGGACCAGTTCATCTTGGTTCTCTGCTGACAGCAGGAACACGTAAGGATGATCCTGCAATGCGATAAAATCTTCATCAAGGCAGGTTATGGCTGCTCTGAGCTCTGCATCAAGGGTCTCTAATCTGTTGATGGAATCGACTCGCATATACATGATATCATTTGTGAGATTGTTTATCTCATACCAGTCAGCTTTGACCTCTTTAGCATATAAGGACAGATTCATCAGCCGATAGAGTTGCAAACCGACAGCAGACATGAGCAGAAACCCGAGGATAAAGGCAAGAACCGCTGATAATGATATCCTGAAAACCTTGTTTATGGTCTTCACTGCTGTATCAACCCAGATGAGACTGCAGCTGCTGTCTCTTTCAGCTTGTTCTTCATGTGATCGAGCAATCGCTCATTCGAGATGGATGCAAAATAGGGGATACTCAAAGCACCAACGACCCTGCTGATCGAATTGTATATCGGACAGGCTATGGCCCTCACCCCCTCAGTGTACTCTTCATAATCATAACCGACCCCGGTAGTCAGGATCTGTTTCAGATCTTTCCCCAGCGCATCATAGGTAGTCAAGGTATGAGTGGTGAATGCCTTGAAGGGTTCTGTCCCGATGCACTCCATGAGTTCTTTTTGATTGAACGCAAGTAGGACTTTACTGGCCGCTCCCACATGCAAAGGGAACTCAGCTTTTGGGGCAACGGATATGTGAAGAGGTTTCTTCGCCTCAACGATGGCAAGCACCGTGACATGATCCCCTTCTGTGATCGACAGCTTCACGGTCTCACCAAGCAGGTCTGAGAGTTCCTGCATACAGGGGACGGCTACTTCCTGCAACTCTTTTTTCTCTACCAGCTTCTGTGCGAAATACATGAATTGTGAACCCAGCATATACCCTTTGGCCGGAGCTTTCCGCTCACGGATGTAGTGAAGATCCCTCATGGTATTGAGCATCCTGTGAAGACTGCTCTTCGGTATATCAAGTTCATTACTTAATCTGGCAGCACTCACACCTTCAGGATGTTCGGCAAGGACACAACAGATCTCATGTGCTTTAACTAATGCCGGTACGTGGTTCTCTTTGGTCACCATCAGTCTCCTCGATCTAATAAGTCTAATATATTAGACATAATACCATTATTATCATTATTTTTCCAATATATTATACTTTTTTTTGACAGCTCATTAATGTGACTATATATTAGACAAAAATAATCTGGAGGGTATCTATGAAAACATATGAGATTCCGATCACAGAGCTGTGCGACAGGTACAGTCGTCTTTATTCTGCCTCAGTGGGGGATATTCTGGATCGCAGAGGGTTCAGAAATCAGATCCTGCCACATGATATTCAAGCTCAGGTGAGACCGGATTCAGCTATCTGCGGGCTCGCTTTCACCGGTGAGGGAGAACCTCATAACGATTCGGAATTGAGTGACCAGGACATCCGGATCACCATGCTGGAAAGCATCTTCCCGAACTCGATCTCAATCTGGAAAACTAACGGTGATACTGCTGCAGCTCATTGGGGTGAGATCATGGGAACAGCAGCACAGCAAAAAGGCTGCAAAGGAGTCATTCTTGATGGAGGGACCCGTGATGTCGCATATCTGAACGAGATCGAGTTCCCGGTCTTCTGCAGATTCAGGAACCCGGCCAGTTCCATAGGCCGGTGGTCCATCACCAGGTATATGAGACCGATAGTGATCGGAAACACGAACATATTTCCCTATGATGTGATCATTGCCGATATCGACGGGGTCGTAGTGGTCCCTCAGGATATAGCATATGAAGTACTCCAGGAAGCTGAACGTGTCTGCAGTAAAGAGGAGAAGATGCGATTATCACTGATGCAGGGCACCTCCATCAGCAGTGTCTATGCACAGTATGGTGATTTCTGACCCACGGCTGAGCTCAGCAGGAAGCGATGCTGATCATCCCTGCAATCTCAGAAGTGATTCTTGTCTCATGAGCCATCCTGGTGTACTATCTACAGCAGCAGGTATCTATCCTGCAGGCAGAGCACACACGATGTCCCTGCCATCCTATACTACCCTGCAGGAGGTATCAGATCATGCAGAGACCGGATGAACTCGTATTCGAAGGCCAGACTCTCAGGGGGATGGTCCATTACCCTGATTCAGCAGAGGGGCCTGTCCCCTCTGTGATCATATTCCATGGATTCACCGGCAGCAAAGTCGATGCTCACCGTATCCATGTGCACATAGCCCGGTATCTTGAAGAACGCGGGATCGCTGTCTACCGGTATGACTTCATCGGCTCGGGTGAGAGCGACGGGGAGTTCGAACAGATGACGCTCAGCAGCGAGATCGCACAGGCGCATGCCGTGTTCGCACATGTCTGTGAAGACCCACGCTGCGATCCATCACAGGTGTTCGTCATCGGACACAGTATGGGAGGTCTTGTGACCGGATGCTTTGCAGGAGATACGGCATCAGAGCCCTCACTGCAGCAGCCTGCAGGACTCATCCTCATGGCACCGGCGGGGAATATGATCGAAGTCTACGAGGAGGTCTGCAGGATCTCAAAAGACTGGATCAGAGCTGACGGCTCAGTGGATCATGAAGGGTATGTGGTAGGAAGCGGGTACCTGAAAGACCTTACCGGTCATATCGCATCACTGCCCGAGCGTGCAGCAGCCTATATGAACGATGTCCTGGTGATCCATGGGGATCAGGATACGGTCGTAGGCCTCTCAGTCGGGCAGACCTTCGCAGGCTACTATCAGGAACGGGGAACGGTCGCGATCATCGAAGGAGCAGACCACTGCTTCTCACAGATCCCCTATGAACAGCAGCTGCTCGAACAGATCGGCTCCTTTGTCACACAGCACCTTCAATAGATGCGCAGCTGAGAGAGTCCCAGTTCAAGCCTGTTGCGATCAATGACTTCGTTCCAGGTATGATACCCTTGCGGGGGTTCATAGCTGCAGCTGCTTACCTCATACCGACCAGCATGCCCGGTCATATGAGCCATGAGATCGGTCGCAGCTGCCTTCACCCCGTCATCTGTGGCTCTTGAGCCCGCATAGAAGTCGTTTCCCGGCCATGATACATGATCCCAGGCTACTATCGAGAAGAGCCGGTGATCACAGAAGTCATCTCCGGGTTCCTCATACGCTGTGACCCGGCACAGCTGAGCATGAGGAGCGGCCGCTCTTCTGAGCGGCCTGACCCTCAGTTCGGTCTCTCCTGCGTGGAAGGTCTCCTCCCTGCACTCCTGATAGGGATCGTAGTAGATGATCCTGATCGATGGGAACAGGGAATGATGGGTTCTGATCAGTTCGGCGAGCACCTGTTCCAGAAGGGCTCCGAGTCTACCGTAGAACGGCCCGGCGAACTGGCCGCAGCCGATCCCGGGAACAGTCACCACAGCCTGCTGAGCATGCGCACTGCAGATGGTCTCCACATGCTGCAGCAGCGGCAGCAGGCGTCGTTCATAGAGCCGGTAGTACTGCTCATAGCAAATCTGTGCATCGGAAGTCACCTCCTCCCAGTCACAGGGAGTCACCCCACAGGGGGCTGCAAGGAGGGCCCCCGGGATGAAGAGCAGCTCTGCAGAGAACGGCAGGGTATGGACACGCGGGTTCCGATGAGCCCCGTCGTCATAGACGCGAACCGGGACCGCGACAGCCAGGTCTCCCAGGATCGATAGCTCCTGCATGTTCCAGTCAGACCCGTCTGCATGCAGTGCCGACTCAGCGAAGATCTGAGGCTTCTTGGTAGTGATGAGCTGCTGGAGGAACTGCCAGTCTGAAAGTGAGGACAGATCAAGACCGGCAAGCCGCCGGTGCAGATAGGCTCCCATCGTGCACGTACCTGCTGCCAGGGCCTCCCGGTACCAGGCTACCTTCGCAAACCCATCATGATGCATCAACACAGTACCATCAGTCATACGAGCCACCCCCTGCTGCTGTATGATACCCACAGCTCACCCGCACATCAAGAGGGATCGTACTAACAGAAGCAGGGTCAGTGGCTTCCAAGCCTCCGGTAGAGATCGGCATAGATGGCATCCCTGTCGAGATGATAGACCCAGCGGCAGAGCTTCCGTCTGGGGTCCTGGATGTAAGACCCATCCTCTGCGATCCGAGGGGTCGCTGTCGAGTAACTCTGTAGAGCATCAGGCAGGACCAGAGCCGCTACGGCTGCGACATCCCAGATCTCCTTGGTCCCCATCCCTTCGGGCAGGTATTCAGAGAACCTCTGGTAGAGAAAGGAGCATAACGGATCACTGGTATCCATATAGGCAGAGAGCTCTTCCCTGCTGGAAGTGAGATGGGAAGAGACCCCCATGCAGGGGACTACCGTCAGGGGGATCCCGGAATCATAGACCACCTTCACAGCAGCGATATCACCCTGCAGATTGAACTCCCGGTTATCAGGCCAGTGCAGATCATTACCACCGAGCCAGATGACCCTGCAGCGGTTCACCACCTCAGGTTCGATCAGGATCGCAGAGGCGATGTTGGTAAGTGCCCCGATCGCGATGATCTGCAGGGGGTCTTCTGCTGAAGCAGAGACAGACCTGCGGATCAGATCCTCCACAGCATCACTGCGCTCAGCATCCCCCGTATCGGTGAGGAACTCACTCGATCCGGCATAGCTGGGAATATCATCCCGGCCAAGACGATCGAGCAGTCTGCCGATCTCCTCATGACTCTTGCGCATCCCCTCGCCTGCAGAGGCTGCCCGGTCATTCCTGAACGGTGCGGCATAGATCGCTTCGGTCTTCACCACATCCTCGGCCCTGAGCAGATACGCAAGGGCGAACTGATCATCTATCTCATTGAAGGTATCGGTATCAAGTACGGCCCTCGGCCGTACATCACTCTTCTGATGCTCTCTCATAACACGCTCCTTGTGTGTACATGTATTCGTGACTTCCGACGATCAGCCCTTGATGGCAGACCCGGCCACACTGGCAACATAGTATTTCTGCAGCGGCATCAGTATGATCAGAGGAATGAAGCACAGCAGACTCGCTGCTGCCAGCTTCAGCCCCCAGAGCGTACCGTACTGCTGCGTGAAGGTCGATAATGCTATCTGGATCATACCGTTCTCGATAGAACGCGATACGACCAGAGGCCAAAGAAAGGACTCCCACTGCCCGAGAAAGAGGATCAGAGAAGCTCCGATCATAGTCGGGATCGTGAGAGGGAAGTAGATCTTCAGCAGAACCTGCAGACTGGTAGCACCATCGATGGTGGCAGCCTCGAGCAGAGCTTTGGGTATCTGGTTGAAGAACTGGATGAACATGAAGATCACCATACCATTGCCGAGCATCGGCAGGATCAGGGCGATCCTCGTATCGATGAGACCGAGTGAATCGACCAGATTATAGGTCGGGATCACCAGCAGGTCCGCATGCATGAGAAACGATGCAAGCACGATGGCGAACAGGATGTTCTTACCATAGAACTGCAGGGCAGAGAAGGCGAACCCCGCCAGGGCATTGATGATCACCCCTGCCACTACAGTGATCATACAGACGAACAGCGTATTGACCAGGGCATGGGAGAAGACATCATTGGTGAACACACCGATGAAGTTCGCCATGGTGAAGGGGACAGGACTCAGAGCCTTGAAGGAGAGAGGCGCGAGCCCCTGAAAGATCAGGTTCTCAGGTCTGAAGGATGCCATCAGCGACCACACGATCGGCATGACGAAGATGAACCCGAAGGTCAGTGACAGAAGGTGATAGATACTCAGCTGCAGATAGTTCTTTCTGGATCTCATATCACTCCCTCTCCCCGAACGTCTTGAACTGGATGGCGATGATGCCGATGAGCATGAACATCAGAAAGACGATCATCGCCATCCCGTGCCCCACATCTCCCTGGAGCATGGCTGTCTTGTACGCCTCATGCATCAGCACGTTGGTGGAAGAATCAGGACCGCCCTTGGTGATCATGAAGACCGGGATGAAGAGCATGAAGTTGGCAGCTGTATCGGTCACGAAGATGAACAGCAGCGTCCTGAACAACAGGGGCAAGGTGATGTGAAAGAAGGCGGGGATCGTCCCTACCCCTTCCACCTGACAGGCCTCATAGATCTCTTTCGGAATGTTCTTCAATCCTGCCAGGACGAAGAGCATCCAGAAGGAACACCCTTTCCAGGAGGCTATGATGATGATGATCCACAGCGCCTGGGTGGGAGAGTTGAAGAACGGCTGCATCGGCAGACCGAAGGCATTCAGGAGATAGTTCATGATCCCGTTACCCGGCCTGAAGATGATGCTCCAGTAGATGGTGGTGACCGCGAGAGAGACCCCAAGAGGGATGAAGAAGAGGAATCGGTAGAACATCTTCCCCTTGTAGTCAAGATTGATCAGCAGGGCCATAACGACCGCGATCGCCACCTGGATCGGATTGATCAGAAGATTCAGTTTGGTGGTGACCCAGACTGAATTCCAGAACGATCGATCAAGAAAAAGATCGATATAGTTGTTGATACCCACAAAGACCTTCGTACCGCTGAGATAACTCACCTTGAAGAAGCTTTCCCCGATGACGATGATGATCGGATAGAGCTTGAAGATCAGGATCAGGCCGACAGCCGGCAGCAGGAACATATACGCTTTTACCGTCTCTTTCTTGTGTCGATCTACCATATGATTATCGCACCCTTGAAATATTCTTTTCGATCTCTGCTACCGCTTCACTCAACGCCCTCTGAGGGTCAACGCCCTGAGCTGCATCTGTGAAAGCCTTATCGAACCCTGTATTCACGAAGGGATAGAACGGGGTGACCGGTCGACCTTCTGCTGTATTGAGCACCTGGTAGACACCAAGTCGCTGTGCACTGAGCGGGAACCTGTCGTATTTCGGATTCGTAGAGAGCTGGTCGAGCATGTACTTGGTAGCCGGCAACTCACCATTGGCGTCATACCAGAGCTGAGAGCCCTCCTCGGTAAGGGTCCACCACTGGAGGAAATCAGCAGCAAGCTGTTTGTTCTTCTCAGGAGCACTCTTGGCGATCCCGGTGACCCAGGAGCCGGTAGGTGTGGTCGGGTTGCCATCTGCAAAATAGGGATGGGCAGCTACTACCACATCGAGACCTGATTCAGTGAGCCTCTTGAGATTCCAGCCGCCGCCGACCATCATCGCATAGGAGCCATTGACGAACTCAGCAGGGGCATCATAGCCGGGGAGGAAGCCGCTGGGTACTTCCACCTTGTAGGTGTTGAACAGATCACCATAGAAGGTGACAGCCTTCAGCCATACCGGCTGATCGAAGTAGCCTTTCACCGTCGTCCCGTCAGGAGAGACGATCTTTCCGCCCCGAGACCCGCCAAGGGGCTGGAGCTGATAGAGACGTCCGGCCTGTTCGATATGAAGACCGTGTACATCGATGATACCATCCCCATCGATATCTCTGGTCATCTTGACCGCTGCATCGACGACCTCTTCCCAGGTCCATGCGGCAGCTCCCCATTTCTCTGCGAAATCGCCGGTGATCATGGTATCCTTGTCGACCACCACCGGCGGCAAGGTGATCCCTGCCTCTTCTGCCATCGCGGCGTTGATGTAAAGATACTGATCGGAGTTCTGCATGGGAGAGGCCATGATACGACCATTGTAGGTCACATCCGCAAGTGATTTCTCTGCGATCATCTGCGTGAAGGTCTCTTTGGGAATATACTTCGTCAGATCGTCGATAAAGCCCCTGTCGGCGTAGTTGGCCATCAGTGGGATGTCCATGACAACCAAGTCAATATTGGGTGTATCAGCACTGAAGCGTACCTCCAGATTCTGGAAGTAGGTATCCCAGGGGTACTCCTCCACGGTGATCTCGATACCCGGATGTGCTGCCATATAGGCATCAGCCATGATCTTCACCCTGTTCTCGTCATTCTGGAACTGATAGGCGAATACATTGATCTTCTGTGCCGTTTCCTGTGAATCTGATTCTGCCTGTCCGCCTGCTGTCAGCGGGAATACCAGACATAAGAGCATGACGATCGCCATACATGTGCGACCGGTCGTAGTGTGTTTCATACATTACCTCCTTATAAAACCACATGAGATGATACTAGTATGGAACGTGGCGGCACGATAGGGACCAACGTACTATGATTGGTACCAGAAAGGTACCATATGCTTCGGTGACCAGCAAAATACCTTATCGATACTCTGCGATATGGTCTTCCATGTACTTCAGTACCAGCTGCGACCGCTTATGTACTGCCATCTTACCGTAGATGTTCGTCAGATAGTTCTTCACCGTCTGTTCGGCAAGATTCAGCAGTGATGCGATCTCCTTGTTACTCAAGCCCTGTACCACCTGCTCAAGGATCTCCTTCTCGAGACGGGTCAGCGCGATGAACCAGGCAGGCAGGGCTGCCGTCCTCACCGTACCTGATGTGATCAGCGGGCTGTCTGCCGGCAGCCGCAGCTTCTCGGTGAGTCTGGTGATGATCGACGGGGAGATCTGGTTGATCCCGGCATACAAGGCCCTGATCGCTGTGATGACCTCTTCAGGGAGGATCGTCTTGAGCAGATACCCCTTGGCCCCGTACTGCAGGGCCTCGACCACATAGGCATCCTCATCGAAGGTGGTCAGCATCATGATCCTGATCTGCGGATCGATCGTAGTGATCCGTCTTGTCGCTTCCACCCCGTTCATGATCGGCATCTTGATGTCCATGATGATGATGTCGATCTCCTGACGCTCTACTGCCGCCACAGCATCCCTGCCGTCACTCTCGATGCCTATGATCTCGATATCATCAGCTCGGTGCTGTATGACCTGAGCCAGGCTGTGGACGAACAGCGGCTGGTCATCGACCAGCAATACTTTGATCTTGGTCTTCTCTGTGTTCATACGTGTTCCTTTTCTGTGTACGAGCCATCGGCAGCCTGGCGATGAGGGTGAACCCCGCATGTGAAGAGCTGTAGCTGATCACCCCGCCCTGCTGCTCGATCCGTTCTGTCATTCCTTTGAGGCCGATCCCCTCTACCACCGAAGCACTGCCGATCCCGTTATCTTCGAACGTGATCACCAGATGTTCTCGCTCCTGAAAGAAGATGATGACCACATGTGTCGCCTTACCATGTCTGAATGAGTTCGTCAGCCCCTCCTGCAGGAATCGCAGGATGAAATTGTCATAGGTGCTGCTCCCTGAGATACTGAAGTTCGTGAACTCGAGATGGATATCCATACCAGTCACATGCATGAAGTTATGTACGATCTTGTAGATACGACTGGTCAGGGGCATCGTCACCTCCTGAATATCACGGAGCTGTTTCAGGACCTGCCGTATCTCATGGTGTCCGCCCCGGGCCTGCATCCTGGCGCTGCCGAGCAGTTCGAGCAGCTCCTGATCCTTCTTTCCCAGCAGCAGGTCCTCCCCGTGCTCGAGCATCATGATGATGCTCGTCAGCGTATACCCCGTGATATCGTGGATCTCACGGGTGATACTCAGCCGCTCTTCGATCCTCGACTCGTTCTCGATGGTGAACGCATACTTCTGAAAGCCCAGGTTCGTATCGATCAGATTGTTGATGGAGATCTCTTTGAGCTGCAGATCCTTCTTCTGGCGGGCCAGCACTGTGAGGATATACTGCTGCAGATGACAGATCACCATGACAGCGCATTCACTGATGAGCAGGAATCCGGTCTCCGCTGCTGAGAGTCCATGGAAGGTGAACCCGAACACCACCGCATTGGACTGGATAGGTATCAGGATCCCGAAGACAGCCAGTGATACCGGTATACTCGCCTTGAAGGGAAGTTTCACCGCGTACTGATAGAACAGGGCGGTAACGATCCAGAAGCGCAGACCGATCGCATTCACATGCAGCCCTGTGATGAGCATGACCAGCAGAGAGTTGATGATGAAGATGATAAAGACCGAGATGGGGTGGACGATGAGCAGGAAGGCCATACTGAAGATACCACTCACCAGCGTGAGGATCACCAGCTGAAAACGGATGTTCTCCACCGAGTAGACGGTGTTCTCAAGATCGGTAGCAAGGTAGAGCCCGAGAAAGAGGTACAGGAGTACCACTACCAGATAGTTGACCCACGAGATGTTCCTGTCTATCAGATGAGACCCTATACTGTTCACCAGCGATTTCCGCTTCATGTATGAACAATACCACAGTATCGTAAAAAGTACAGAGCAGATCCTGCAGCTTGATTGATGAATCAGCAGGGAGCAGGACCATCTCAGATCAGGGACCGCTGTCCCCTCTGGCCGGAGACAGTCAGCGATCGGACCCGCGGTAACCAATGATACAGACAGGTGCTGCACTCCTCTGGTATACTGTAGAGACACACCTTCAGGTGAAGCTGCTGTCGAACATCGTTCACGCTAAGGAGTCATCATGGGATTCTACGAAGCTATCGCTCATCGCTATGATCTCATATTCCCCTTCTCTCAGGCTCAGAAGGACTTCGTCCTGAACAGCCTGAACGACCCTGCCGCTGCAGCACTGCTGGAGATCGGCTGTGCCACAGGATCCCTCACTCTGGGATTGGCAGAGAGCTGTCAGCAGGTGACCGGTATCGATATCGATGCGCAGATGATCGTCCGTGCCCGGAAGAAAGCAGCCCTGAGAGGCAGCACTGCAGAGATCCTCAGACTCGACATGCTCGAGATCGCACACAGGTTCTCAGCCGGGAGCTTCGATGCCGTCTGCTCTTTCGGTAATACGATCGTGCATCTTGAGAGTACCCGGCAGATGCTCGAGCTGCTGGGTGCTGTCCGTACGGTCCTCCGTGACCATGCCCCGCTGCATCTGCAGCTCATCAACTACGACAGGGTCCTCGATGAGCAGGTGACCTCACTACCGACGATCGAACGGGACATGATCAGATTCGAACGGCAGTACCGCTATCTCGAGCATGAGCATCGTATCGAATTCTCTACGATCCTCTCTGATTCGGAGACCGGCAGCTCATCTTCACAGAAGGTCCTGCTCTATCCCCTGCGAAAGCAAGAACTGGAGCGACTGCTGCGAGAGGCAGGGTTCTCAGATCTCTCCTGGTATGGAGGCTTCGACGGCTCGGAGGCCCTGCCTACCAGCATCCCCCTGATCGTGACGGCACGGTAGCCGTCCCTCACCGGGGGGACAGCCTGTCAGAGACCATCCGGTCCCCTTCCCCCCTCCTGTACACACACCACTTCATTATGACGCTAGTTCGCAGGATCGGTATCACAGAAGTGGCAGGCAACGTCGTGGGCCTCAAGAAGACTCACCCACTGGGCTGAGAGCGTCCTGTCGGTCACGACCACATCGATACCGCTGAAGTCGGTGATCGAGGCGAATGAGGTCTTGTCGAACTTGGTGTGATCAGAGGCCAGCACCTTGAGGGTCGACTGCCCGAGCATGGCCTTTCTCACATCAGCCTCCATCTCATGAGCATCGGTGATCCCCGTCTTCATATCGACCCCGTCACAGCAGATGAAGGTCTTGTCGGCATAATAGCCCCGTATGGCACTGACTGAGGAGTTCCCGACAAAGGTCCTCGTGAGCTCTCTCATAGTCCCGCCGATCCCGATGACCTTGATCCCCGGGTTGTCGGCAAGCCTGCAGGCGATCTCCGCAGCATTGGTGATCACCACCAGATTCTTGATGCTGATCAGTTCATGGGCGATCTCCATCGCTGTCGAGCTCCCATCGAGGAAGATGGTATCACCGACCTCTATCATCGTGGCACAGCAGCGGGCGATCTGCTTCTTCTGGGCGACATTGAAGACCTTTCTCATGGAGAGGGGGATGACCCGGTGCATGGTCTGCCTGATCGTGGCACCACCGTAGATCTTCTCGATCAGGCCCTCTGCGGCCATCTTGTTGAGGTCTCTGCGTATGGTCTCTTCTCCTACGCTGCACAGCTGACTGAGCTCTGAGACGGTCATACTGCTGCGTTCCTGGATCAGGTCGAAGATGAACTGTTTTCGTTCTACACCTAGCATCGCTCTGCTCCCTCCCGGGACTGGTATGTGCCTCTTCTAGGAGAAGATCCTCTTCAGATTCTCTCCATAGGGGGCCTGTATGATACCCTTCTCAGTGATCAGACCGGTAACGAGCCGGTTCGGTGTCACATCGAAAGCCGGGTTCCTGACTTTGATCCCTTCAGGTCCTGTCCTGCGTGCCCCGAAGAAGGTGATCTCATCTGCTCCCCGTTCTTCGATCTCGATCAGATCGCCTGAGGCGGTCGCCAGATCTATCGTCGATGAGGGGCAGGCCACATAGAAGGGAATACCGAAGTAGTCGGCAAGGATAGCCACTCCCATCGTCCCGATCTTATTGGCGACATCTCCGTTCGCCGCGACCCGGTCGGTCCCGACGATGACCATGTCGATCAGTCCCTCTGCCATCATACTGGCGGCCATGTTGTCGCTGATCAGGGTCACATCGATCCCAGCCTGCTGCAGCTCCCAGCTGGTCAGTCGCGCACCCTGAAGCAGCGGTCTGGTCTCATCTGCATAGACCCTGAAGGCGATGCCCTGCTCATGTGCCAGGTACATCGGCGCAGTGGCCGTTCCCAGTTCAGAGGTGGCCAGAGCTCCTGCGTTGCAGTGGGTAAGGATCCCCATCCCCTCTCTGATCAGCGGCAGTCCATGCTCACCCATGCCCCGGCACAGCAGCTTATCTTCTTCATGGATCAGGACCGCTTCAGCTTTGAGTGCCTGGTAGATCACCTGAGTACCGTTTACTGCGGTCTGCTCCGCTCTGGCGACCATTCTCTTCAGTGCCCAGGAGAGATTGA
This sequence comes from Spirochaetia bacterium, assembly GCA_021736385.1. Taxonomy (GTDB): domain Bacteria; phylum Spirochaetota; class Spirochaetia; order CAKZLE01; family CAKZLE01; genus JAIPFY01. The sequence goes on from JAIPFY010000008.1 coordinate 39,002, forward strand.
CGGCAGTAGGGCGTGAACTGTCAAGGTAGGCAGCCTGGCTGCGTACCTTCGCAAGGAACTCCTGCTCAGAGGCATCAAGATGGTCCCTGACTCCCAGGACCAGTCCATAGGCTCCTGCGATCCCGATCGCAGGGGCTCCCCTGACTTTCAGCTTCTTGATCGAATCCCACACCTGCTCACTGTCGAGCTGCTCTTCCTGGATGACATCGACCGGCAGTCTGGTCTGATCGAGGAAGAAGAGTCTCTCCCCGTCCCAGGTGACCGATCGTGTCTGTGCTGCATCATAGTTCTTCATCGTGTCATACCTTCTTTCATATAGTGTGCAGGATCCTCATACATCCGATCCTGTCATGACTTCTGTACTCATCTGATCTATCGCTGATGCACACCTTCACAGCTGTGTATCAGGGGTTCTCTCCTTCACGCACCTCTGTGCATGCAGGGTCCCTGCCAGTCGCGCAGCACAAGGATGATGGCGTTTCATAGCTCCTCCAATGCTGCAGCATCTGAATCGTAGTGTAGCATGACTTCATCATAAATCAAGTAGATTAATTCATAATTACTATACAATATTTATATGATTCAACATCTTTCAACATAGAATTGATATGATCTGGCAGAGTTCAGCTGAGGATGATGCAATTTCAAGGCATTAATTCTTGAAAAGCAGAGATACTTCGAACATACATACTATGAGGATTTGTATGTCGAACTTCCATCGAAAAGGGAATCACACTCTTACTGACCTGCATCAGAAGCACTGGGAAAAGAGCCAAATATTTTCAGATAAACACCATCAGGACTACCTGCATCACAGATGCCTATAGCCAACTCTTTCGTTCGATCACAATCAGATCTGTTGATGATCTTGCCGTTGAGCAGGCTCATACGATCCTATACCAAAGATTCATCTAACCAAAGACATCAAGGATAGGTGTATAACGTCGAACAGGGCATCTGTCTCTCAACAGATGCCCTGCGGCTGGCATGTTCAATTCTCACTTTGAGACGATGGTCAACACATCACCGGATTCCAGCTTCAAGGTATCGGAAAATGAGATCTTACCAGATTCGATATATGAATGTACCAGTTCACTGTTCAGCTCTACTGTGACATCGTCTGAAGAACAGGGGAGACCAAGGGTCTTCAGCTTCAGACCGCCACCTGTCACTGTGATAGTCCAATCTTCCTCTATTCGCGATACACCTCCCCAGCCGGTGCTGAAGCTCCACAAGAATGAACAATCCCCAGAAGGGATAGGGTCGAAAGAGATATGATGCGTTCTGGCATCATAGGAAAACCCTGAGAACGTTAGCAACAAAGCATAACTGGCCATGGACCGTGCATAATTACTGCCACACTCTATCTCATTCCATGGATTTCTCTTATATCCATCATACCGATCTCGAATCCCACTTACGATACTCAAACCCTCTTCGTAAAGACCTCTTCGTATCATCAGATCCGCAGCTGCATATTCAAATCCATGCATGGTCTCCTGAGAATACGGTACAGGTATTGCCGGACGCTCTACACCCTCCGGCCAGGAACAGATCACTATTCCCGCCTCATCATTCAGGCAGTAGATTCTGCAGGGGTTGTACGAGTCTCGCATATGTTCACGGAAGTTATACTTATATATCGAACGAAGTGCTGTTTTGCATTTCTCTTCCTCAAAGATACTACCTAACCCATAGATATCAGCATGCCACTGACCAAGCATCTGATCCAACGCTACACCTTGTCCCATCTGATACTTCAGCTCCTGATGTTCATCACTGTAATACACATCATATAGCGATCCACCTTCATTCACCAGATTATACTGATCTTTTGACGCATACGGATCCAGTATCCCACGATCTGAAAGATCGATATCCTGGATGAAATATTCACCATTGAACAATCGGGTATTTAGGATCTCTACCCCACGAGAGAATACCATCGAGAATTCTTCTGCTGCCTGTCTATCTGCAAGAGCTTCTGCCATCTCAGCGGCAGCTTTCAAAGCTCCCAGATACATACCTGAAAGCCATGCATTCGCTCCAAAGAGTTCCATATCCAGTGTGTGATGCTGTCTCCCGGAGATAACGCCTGATCGTTCAGGATCCCATTGATCAACATTATCAGCTGACCAGGCAAATGCCACAGAGGCTTTCACCCTTGGCCACAACTTCTTGAGCCAAGCATCATCTCCGCATATCTTCCATTCTCGATACGTCTTCATAACAGTAGCCATTTGTCCATCGACCGCAGGTCGAAAGTGCCAGCGGGGAGCACCCATTGGCAGCATGAGCCTGAATGTAAGACTACCGTCCTCTGCCCAGTTATATCGATACTCAGCCTCTCTCATTCCCCTTGCAAGGGATGGAAACAGAAAAGGCAACACCTGAGCATACCCCCAAACGTGTGTGCAGGATCCTTCACAGGAACCTTCGCTCACGCCAACGCCTTCCCATCCGTACAGCGTACCATCCTCGAGTCGCCATACTGTAGGACTCTTCAGAATCGAGACATTTGCAGAAACTGCATCAAGAGCAGCATCGGGAAGTGTCGATGCGAACAACATATCAGTATAGGCCTTTGTCCCCGCATAGAGAGTATCCCAATTTCTCAGGGCATATGAGGAGGAATCAAGTGAATCCTCCCATAGTACCGCATAATAGTTCTTCCAGCTCTTAGACATCCATGTCAGTTCTTCTTCAGTATAGTCAGTAGACCTGCCTGCCGTCATCCTGCCCCATGTATTCTTATTGTTCGGATGATTCCACGATAGAACAAAGCGTACCGTGCGGCTTTCTCCCGGTTCAAGTCGGATATGTGCAGACATCAACGCATGATCTCTGATGGTCCGATCTGCAGGTTCATACGTCCTCTGGATAAAAGGTCCTTTGTGTAGAGTATCCTTCCAGTAGACTTCCAGAGCATCGAACCACTCACCTCGATACAGATACTCTTGATACGATACATCTTCTGCATCAGTCGCCAGGCAAAGGTCCCCCGATGCAACATCATCTGGATCACGATCAACGGAGTCTAACGTCAGTGAAGAGTTGCCTTGCTGATGTATGAACCTGTTTCTGGTTCTACCGGTATAAGGATTACCCACTACTCCGGTAATATAATAATCCAGCGGTCTGTCCTGATCATTCGTCACTTCGTATGAAAAAAATGCTGCGGGTATGCTGCTATTATCTGGTTGATGTGGAATAAGCGGATTGAACGCCTCTACCGATACCAATCCCGGGAATTGAGGATCATCGAACTCGATCTTTGCAATCGGATAAGTACCGTTAAAAGTATTTGAACGGAAATGGGGCATCCCAGCCAAAGTCTCTCGCAAAGGGCCCCATCCGAACCCCTCATAGAACGAAGGTCTTCCCATCTCTCCGGTGAACGGAGGCAATTGATCACCCTGCAGTATTCGTGCATCAAGCACTTGCTCAGAATCCTCTACCTTGATCGCGAAATGAGTCAGACCGTTATAGCGACCTTTTGCGGGACGATTGAAGATCTCCCAGTCATTGAGATGACCATTGCCAGCTAATCCTATACAGCCGCTACCAATCCCTCCCAATGGAAACGATATTGCAGATTGATGATCATCTGAATAGTTGAATGTATGTTTCATAGTAACTCCTAATTTATGTATTATCAGCCCTTGATACCGCCTGCGGCGGTGCCTTCGATAATGTACTTTTGCCCGAATGCATACAGCAAGGCAGGGGGAATAATGGAAAGGACAACTCCGGCTAGAATCACAGAAGTACTGCCATTACCCATAAACCCATTCAGAGTATAGAGACCGAGAGGAAGTGTCATATAGCGCTGACTGGTAATAAATATCAATGGTCTGAAAAAGTCATTCCATACCAAAAGAAAATGCATGATCCCTGCAACAGCAAGTGAAGAACGCACCATTGGCAGAATGATCTGAAAGAAGATTGTGAATCGTCCAGCCCCATCCATATAGGCAGCCTCATCATAGCTTAATGGTATCGTAGCCATAAACTGTCTCAGGAGAAACACAGCAAGAGGAAAGACCATATTGGGGAGAATAAGAGCATACAGGGAGTCATACAGACCGATCTTGCTCATCATGATGAAGAGAGGGATGATGGTCACCTGTGCCGGGACCATCATTCCTGCAAGAATAAGCAGAAGGACCATCTGTGCTCCTTTGAAGGGGATTCGAACCAGCGCAAAAGCAGCCATGGCAGAGAAGAACAGCTGAATACACATAGCAACAAAGGCAACGGTAAAGCTATTTATAAAGAACTTGAAAAACGGCAGCGTGGTAAACACTTTCCCATAGTTTGACCAGAGTAAGGGCAGCTTGGGTATCAGAGAAGGCGGTAATCGAAGAGATTCCTGAGGTACCCTCAAAGATGTTGCGAACATCCACATCAAAGGAAGAAGGACTAATACTCCCACAAGGACTGCTACTGCAAAGGTAATCAGCTGTTTTGGAGAGCTGAACTTATTTCGTATGTTAATAATCATAGTTGACCCACTTTTTCGATACATTCAGCTGAATCAGGGTAAACACCGCCAGAAGTACAAAGAGACTGATTGCTATGGCAGATGAATAACCAAAATTGAATTCCCGGTAAGCTGTCTCATAGATATACAGGTTCAACGTCCTGGTTGCATCACCGGGACCTCCACCCGTCAAAAAGAACGGCTCATCAAAGATCTGAGAAGAAGCTATAAACAGATTCAGTACGACAAAGAAAATAGTCGGAGTCAGCAGAGGGAACGTAATATGTTTGAACACGGTAAAAGGGTTCGCACCGTCGATCCGTGCAGCCTCATAATAGGTGATCGGGATGTTTCCCAATCCTATGTAAAAATACAGAAAGGCATTTCCTGCAAATTTCCATAAACTGAAGATAGCAATCGTACCATACACCCAAAACGGATCGTTCAGCCAGGGAATAGCATCAACACCAACCTGTGAAAGAAAATAGTTAATGATCCCCAAATCTTTATTGAAAATATATCTCCATGCTATCGCAACTGAGGCCGTCGTAAGAATACAGGGAAAATAGTAGAGAAACCGAAATACATGCTGGGTTCCATGTGCCAGAGAACGTACCAGCAGCGCAAGGAAAAGACCGAAGACCGTATGCATCGTCACAAGCATAACAACAAGTTTCAAAGTGTTCGCATAGATCTTCGGTGTCCTGGAATAGGTAAACAGTCGAGTGAAGTTCTTAAGGCCGACAAATTCAGAAGCTGAGATTATATCATACTTGGTGAATGCCAGATAAAAACAGAACAGTATTGGTATATAGAGAAATAACACATAGGTGAGAAATGTCGGTCCTAGAAAGATCAATGCATCTTTTTTATTAGATTGTTTCATACCTGAACTCCAAGATGTTCATCCGGGCTCGTTCGTCTACGAATAGCCCGGATGAAGAACTGTTCGTTATCGTGCGAGGACCTCATTGAGTTCATCATCAGCACTTGCTAGGATTGCTTTTACATCGGCATTCGGATCAGACATCATGCGGTTGAACATCCTGTCAACAACCTGCTGTACCTCGGGATACTTACTGGGGGACTGGACAACACGAGCAGTATCCGCAGAGAGCCTGTATAAGGTGCTGTTCTCCGGTGGATTAGCCGGCAGGACTTCATCCATGACTGAGATCCTCGAAGGTATGGAGAATGAGTTCAGATACGTATTCTGTGAATGCCGGCCACTAAGCCAGGAAGAGAGCACATATGCTTCTTCAGGATATTTCGAGCTGGTCATCACAGGGAACATCCCTACTCCGAATATTACTTCATTAGTCCTGAATGTCGGTACATACTGGATATCGAAATTCAGTCCTGCATCTACATAGGAAGGCACTGGCCATCGTCCACCGAATGTCATGGCTACCTGTCGGTTTGTCATAAAGGGAATGAACTGATCCCCAGGAGCTGGGACCGGAGCAACTTTATGTGTATATACAAGATCATGCATGAACGTAAAAGCTTCGATAGATTCAGGAGTACTCAATGCTCCCTTGGTCATATCATCCGAAAGTACAGCTGCCCCGAAGTTATACAACCACGCTTCGATCGAAAAATAGATATTGGGTATATATACACCGTAGGTCATCTGGCCGTCTTTCATCCCTGTAAGTGCTTTTGCATATTGCAGGAACTGGTCTTTTCCCCAGTCAGCATCTGGGAATGGCAACCCGGCTTCTTCGAGCATGTCCAGGTTGATATGGGTGACAATATTGTTCCAATCCCATCCAAAACCATAGATGTCACCATCGATCACACAGGCTTCTTGAAGTCGTGGGTGAATATCTTCATAATTCTCAACATACTGAGGATATTCCTCTATATAAGAATTCAACGGCAAAGCCAGATTAGATTCATGAAGAACTTGAAAGCCTTCAACTGCTACACGTACAACATCAGGAGAATTCCCACTTGCAACCATCGTCTTGATCTTAGTAAAATAAGCTCCCCAACCGCCCTCGCCCATGGGCAGCCAGATATCATCGATCTTGATATTTGGATATTCCTTGTTGAAATCCTTTTTCAGATCCTGCATCCACTCCTGTTGCTCAGCGTTACCCTCCATCACCAGTTGCAGAGTCACTTCCCTGCTAGCAAATGGCACATCCTCCGTAGATTGAGCCTCTTCTTTGCCTCCTGAAGCGAACAAAGCACATGTTGAAAGGATCAGCACCATAATAAGAACACCTTTTTTCATCTTGGACCTCCATTAATAATCTTGAAATAACATGTTGGTCATGCTATTATTGTACCGTAATCGGGACCGGTAGCGGTACCGGTATCGGTTACGAACATATTAAGTCAGATGATTAGCGTTGTCAAGTTTATAATTGAAAGGATAACCGATCAGTTTCCAGATGCAAATCATCGAAGATATGATAAGATAAAAACGTTTTCAGAGGAGTATGAGATGATTACGGTTAAGGAATTAGCAAAACTGTGCAATTGCTCTGTAGCTACAGTGAATCGAGCACTCAACGATAGACCCGATATAAACAACCAGACCAAAGAAAGAATCAAGCAAGTCGCAAAAGAACATGGATACAGACCTCACTTCATTGCACGGAGTCTTGCAACCGGGAATACCAATATCATAGGGCTGATCGTTCTGGATATAAAGAACCCATTCTTTGAGCACATCATCGACTATCTGAACCAACGATTACTCGAAAGAGGCTATTCATTACATCTTGGTATCATGGACGGATCACCGGAATCTGAATACAGAGTCTTTGAGCAGTTGGCATATATGAAGGTCGATGGTATCATACACGTCCCTCTCAATGTGGGTGATGCGTATAAAACATATCTGAAACAACTGCATATACCTCTTGTCCATCTATGCAACTGGTACGATGATGAATTTCCCTTTGTAGGTGTAGAAGAATCTCAGATCATCGCTGAAGCGGTACAGCACATACAGCAGGCAGGATATACAGAACTCATCTACGTCAGTCCTCCTCTGCGGTATAAAGGCAGTCGAAATCTCTATACGTTAGAAGAACGGCTCAAGGGTGTCCAGGATTCGATCGGAGATATGAAGCTGCACGTGCTAGATACCAAAGACTACCTGCAGAAGAGTATCGAATTAGTCAGCCAATCGCATGAAAGATCCTGCTTCCTCTGCTCAAGTGATATCTTCGCACTAGATATTATGACACAGATGCGTGCTCTTGATATGACCCCGCCGAAGGACTACGGCATCATAGGATTTGATAACATAACCTTCCTGAAGCATATTTCTCCAAGACTCACTACGATAGCTTATCCTGTTGAAGAATTGATCGATCATGCTCTTGAAGAGTTGCTGCTTATGATCCAAGGTAAACAATGTATAAGCAAACATATACTTAAGGCACATTTCATTCCTGGAGAGACTATATGACCTCTGTTCATCTGCTGCTGTCTGAACACCGGCTGTGAACGGACTGCTGCAGATCATCTGAGGATTTGACAAGGTTCGACTTTTCGGTAGAATACATCTCATGAACTATACACAAGAGAAAGCGTACACCGCAGAGATCATGAGACGTCTCTATGCACGGAACCTGACCACCTGTTCAGGCGGGAACATCAGCATGAGGGTCTCGCAGGAGAAGATTCTGATCACACCATCCTCCCTGGACAAGGGTACCCTCGATGGGGAACACATAGCGATCGTGACAGTTGACGGCACGAACTTGAGTCCAGATCTCAAGACGAGTATCGAGACAGAGATGCATCTGGAGATCTACCGGAACCGACCGGATGTCATGGCAGTAGTCCATGCCCACCCGGTCTACGCCAGTCTCTTCACAGCGATAGACCGCAGGATCAGGACCGACATCCTCGCTGAGGCGCGTTATCTCCTGGGTGAACCGGTATTCGCCCCCTACGCCCTCATGGGGACCAGAGGACTTGCCGAGTCAGTAGGTGCAGCGCTTGCCGATACCTCTGTCAAAGTCGCACTGATGGAGAACCACGGGGTCATCACGGTGGGAACGAGTCTCTTTCAGGCCTATGACCGCATCGAGGTCCTGGAGGCGGCAGCCAAGATGACGCTGCTCGGAGAGCTCGCAGGCGGGATCAATACTCTGGATGCTGCACAACTGGCAGCGATCGATGCCCTGTAGGATCACCCCGCTCCCCGCTTCCTGACCTCAGAGGGACTCGCCCCGAACCTGCGCCGGAACTGCCGGTTGAAGTGACTCAGGTCCGAGAAGCCCGATGCCGCGGCGATCGATACGATCTTCTCCTGAGAGGTCCGTATCAGATACATCGCATGCTGCAGCTTCCGATCAGCGGCATAGCCGAAGAGCGTCTTGCCGGTATAGGCCTTGAACCGGCGGCACAGATACGTGGGAGAGAACCCGAACGATGCAGCAAGGGTATCAAGGGATGGCAGCTCTGCGAACTCAGCATCGATGAACAGACGCAGCTCCTCGATCCTCTGCAGGGCATCCTGATCAGAGGAGCTCCTCTGAGCTCCGAGGGCAGCCTCTGAGGGCTTATCATGCTCATAGGCACGGCTCACCCGGGTGAGCACCAGCTGCACATACCGATACATCGCATCTTCATACCCCGCCTGTTTCAACCGTACCTCTTCAGCGGCAAGACGCAGCAGCAGTGCTGTATCAGCAGCCCCTTCGGTCCTGATCAGGTGGACCCGGTTCTGGTTATGGACCAGAGAGGGGTGGAGCTGACAGACTTCATAGAGGAATGCTGAGAGACAGGGCGGCTGATCGTGGAAGGGAAATCGTCTCAGATCGATGTAGATGTTATAGAGCTCACAGCCTGAGGCTGTGAGCTTATGACTCTGACCATAGTTGATGATACTGAAATCACCGGTACGCATACGGTAGGAGTACCTGCCGATCCGGTGATCGAGCTCCCCGGAGGCAACATAGAGCATCTCGACGAACCGGTGTGCATGCTGCTGCGGGCAGGTGCTGCCGGTGACATGAGGAAAATACTCGATCCCTATACCCGACTGCCCCATCTGCTGCAGCGGCTGTGAAATGATCTCGTCCATGCGACAACTATATCATATAAAAAGATAATATACGCTAAGTTTTTACAGGAATCTTGTTCTATCATAGCGAAAAGCTGTCAGAAGACCGCTGCATCCCGATGCAAGAACATGAGGTACCTTATGCAGTCACGAGAACGAACGACCAGAACCATACGACGACAGAAGACAGACCGCATGCCCCTCTACGGATGGGTATCTGAGAACATGAGCGAACAGATCAGCGAGGCCTTCGGCTCTGTTGCCGCCTTCGAAGACCACTACGAATTCGACCTGGCCCACCTCTTCGGAGGACCGCAGCCGATGGAGCTGCAGGGTACAGAAGAGCTGGGACCCTCTGACCTGCTCGAGCTGAGCATGACAGATCCCGATGACCCGGCACCCTATGCCGATCTGATCGCCCAGATCGATCACCACCGTCAGAGGGACCGATTCCTCTATGTACAGACCCCGGGGATCCTGGAACAGTACAACACCTACTTCGGTATCGAGAACCACCTGATGTATCTGCTGCTCTACCCGGAACTCATGCATGAGATCTATGCCCGTCAGGTCACCTGGACCAGGCGCTTTCTCAACAACTGCCTCGACCTGGGTATCGACATGATCCACGTCTCTGATGACTGGGGCAGTCAGCAGAGCCTGCTGATCAGCCCTGATCACTGGAGGAGCATGATCTTCCCCTATCACAAGCAGATCACAGCAGCTGTTGCCGAACGCGGGGCTTTCGCCAGCCTCCACTCCGATGGGAACATCACCTCGGTCCTCGATGGCATCAGAGAACTCGGCTATGATGTGATCCATCCCTTTCAGGAATCTGCCGGTATGAGCTATGCACAGTACCAGCAGCACTATGCCCAAGATTTCATCCTCATGGGTGGCATCGATATACAGACCACCCTCGGCTTCGGTAAGATCGATCTGCTGAAGAGAGAGATCGAACGGGTCGTTGACACCTTCAGAAACGGTGGCCTGATCCTGTGCACCTCCCACTTCGTACAGGACCACTGCACTATCGAAGAGCTCATCACCGCATATGATACTGCCTATGCCCTGATCAGGGCATAGCACCGGAACAGAAGCTTGCAGCAGGCATGGTTTTGTTCTGTATCGTACATGCGGTATAGAACAGAACCATGATACCCTGTACAGAGGAAGAGGGTACCAAGACCTCAGGACTCTCTGATGCCAATAAGGAGACAACCATGCTTACAGCGACCAGACTGACATGCAACTACCAGACCGACCCCATGGGAATCGATGAACGTGTAAGATTCGGATGGGTGATCGAAAGCGACAGACAGGAGATCCTGCAGCGATCATATACCCTTCACATAGCAGAGGACCCGGGCTTCTCCACCCTGGTCTTCGACAGCGGCATGATCGATTCCCAGGAATCCGTCCATGTCTATGCAGACGGGTTCGAACCTGAATCCAACAGCCGGTACTGGGTACGGGTAGCGATTCGTGACAACCGGGGAGAGAGCAGCCCCTGGAGTACTGCAGCCAGCTTCGAGACTGCCATGCTCTCATCAGAGCTCTGGAAGGCACACTTCATCACAGGAGACCGGGAAGAAGACGGATCCCGCTCAGATGCGAAGGCACTGAGAAGCACCTTCAGGATCTCCGGGGCCATAGCTTCGGCACGAGCCTATGCGACAGCCCTCGGCCTCTACGAACTGCATCTGAACGGCAGCCGGGTCGGTGACTACCTCCTCACCCCGGGCTGGAGTTCGTATGAGAGCCGATTGCTCTATCAGAGTTATGACATCACGGGAATGCTGGTGCAGGGAGAGAATGCCATCGGTGCCCTCGTTGGTGCCGGATGGTACAAGGGGACCATGGGCTTCATGCTCAAACGCAACCACTACGGGAATCGGGCAGCACTGCTGTGTCAGCTGGAGATCACCTACGATGACGGATCGAAAGAGATCATCGGGAGTGACGGGAGTTGGAAGTGTTCAGAGAGTGCCATCACGTTCTCAGAGATCTATGACGGGGAGATCTACGATGCAAGGAACGAAGAGCCGCAGTGGGCATCCCCCGGATTCGATGACAGTGCCTGGGAACCGGTTTCCCTGCTCCCGACCGACTATAGCAGACTCAAGGCACAGGACGGTGAGCCGATACGCCGCATCAGTTCGATCCCCGCACAGCAGCTCATGATCACCCCTGAAGGCGATACAGTCCTCGACTTCGGACAGAACCTCACCGGCTGGGTACGCTTCTCTGTCAGCGGCAAGGCCGGTGACCGGGTAGAGCTGCAGCATGCTGAGATCCTTGACAGCGATGGGAACTTCTATACCGAGAACCTCAGAGCTGCGAAAGCAGCCCTGAGCTATACCCTCAGAGGGGATGGTCTCGAGGTGTTCGAACCGCACTTCACCTTCTACGGATTCCGCTATGTACGCATCCTCTCCTACCCTGCAGAGGTGAGAATGGAAGACTTCACCGCTGTGGTCATCCACTCCGACATGGCCCCGACCGGCAGCTTCAGCTGCTCGAACCCGCTGCTGAACCGTCTGCAGCATAACATCCTCTGGGGCATGAAGGGCAACTTCCTTGACATCCCCACAGACTGCCCCCAGAGGGATGAGCGACTCGGATGGACCGGCGATGCCCAGATCTTCGCAGGGGAAGCCTGTTTTCTCATGAACACCGACCCCTTCTTCAGGAAATGGCTCAGAGACCTCGCAGCTGACCAGACCCCGGAGGGAGGTGTCCCTCATGTGATCCCCAACATCATCCACGAACAGATCCCCGTCGAAGACATCCTGGCTGACCCGCACTCTTCCTCGGCCTGGGGAGATGCGGCAGTGATCATCCCCTGGACCCTCTACACCTCGTACGGAGACCGGCAGATCCTCTCCGAACAGTATGAGAGCATGAAGGGGTGGGTCGAGTATATCAGGGCACGGGCTGCCGATGGGCTCATCTGGGATTCAGGGTTCCACTTCGGGGACTGGGTCGCCCTCGATGCTGCCGAAGGGAGCTACTTCGGTGCTACGCCGACCGAACTGGTAGCTACCGCCTACTACGCACACTCTACGGGACTGCTGGCTAAGAGCGCCCGTGTCCTGGGGCATGAAGAGGACCAGAAGACCTATGAGCAGCTGCATGAAGCCATAAAGACAGCCTATCAGAAGCAGTTCCTCCACCCTAACGGGTCACTCATCCCCAGGACCCAGACAGCCTGTATCCTCTCGCTTCACTTCAGACTGATCGAGACCCGATCGATCGAACCGGTGGTGCAGCTGCTGGTAGACCTGATCGACCAGGCTGGAGGGCACCTGAACACCGGTTTTGTCGGCACCCCCTACATCTGCCAGGCTCTCAGCGATAACGGAAGAGTCGCAGAGGCCTACGACCTGCTGCTCAAGGAGGACTACCCCTCATGGCTCTATCAGGTACGACAGGGAGCGACTACCATCTGGGAGCACTGGGACGGTCTGAGACCCGACGGGACGATGTGGAGCAGCGACATGAACTCATTCAACCATTATGCCTACGGAGCTGTGGGGCAATGGCTCTATTCGGTCATCGGCGGTATCCGCACGACAGATGAGGGAGCCGGCTGGAGAGAGATGATCATACGACCGGAGATCGGAGGAGGACTCAGCTATGCGGAGACCTCCCTTGAGACCGTCTACGGCCTACTGTCGGTCCGATGGGACCGCACCATGGCACGGGATCAGGAACAGGTGACCCTGCAGGTTCGGATCCCTCACAACACCACTGCACAGATCATACTCCCCGGAGCAGCGGCGATCCTGGAAGACAGCGGTCTGCAGTTCTCCCTGAAAGATTCTCAGGCCCTCAGTGCAGCAGGATCGGGAACCTATCGCATCACCTATGAACGAGAGACCTGACCGATCAGAGCGAAGACTGCATTGTACATGGAAGACTGTTGCCTCATCCATGGTGAGACGGGCTATCCCATGGGATGCTCATAGAGGTAACGAAAAAAAACTGGAGGATCAACGTATGAAACGAATCATGATCATTGCACTTGCCGTACTCCTGACAGCAACCAACGGAAGCAGAGGTTTTTCTCCCGGGTTACTATTTCGTTTCTGAAGGGTATCTTATATACTTAGCGTGTACAGTCGTCCAGAACAAAGGAGATAGCTAGCCATGATCGATATATTCTCACGAAGACGGAGCTCCAGGAAATTCCAGAACAGACCGGTAAGCGTAGAAGACACAGAATCACTTGTAGAAGCTGCACTCTATGCAGCTTCGTCCCGGGGGATCAGACCCTGGGAGCTGGTGGTCGTCTCTGACAACGAACTCATCGGAGCACTGAGCAAAGTGAAGAAACACGGATCCTCTTTTCTCAAGAATGCCCCGCTTGCCATGGTAGTGCTCGGTATTCCCGAAGAGAGCGATGTCTGGATAGAAGATACCTCGATCCTTTCGACCCATCTACTCATCGAGGCAGAATACCTGGGGCTCGGTGCCTGCTGGATACAGATCCGCAACCGCTTCGATGCAGAGGGGACCCCCTCTGAACAGGTGGTACGAACGATCCTTGAGATCCCTGATTCACGTTCGGTGGAATCCATCATAGCCATCGGCTACAAAGATGGTGAGAGCGAACCGTATACCTCAGAGGACCTGCATACCGAGAAGGTCTTCTTCCAGAAGTACACCCGCTGAACGAAGCACTCCTGACAGCACCAGGGCACACCACCCTATGACACATCAAGCACTATCGTATCAGAGAGGGTGTCATGGAGCGACTGCCATGGGAGACTGGCCGGTACGCTGAGCATCTGCTCGATATATCGGCCAGGGAGCCTGAGTATCCAATCCGGTACTCTGTCCTGTCTCCAGCGCAGACACCTCACCGGTACTGTCAATGACCAGCAGATACCCCTCAGAAGTCATATTCAGATCGAGCATCACCCCAGGATCCCCCACCTCTGCGAGTTGATGACTCCACAGAAGCTTTCCGTCGGTACCATCGAGCGCGAACACCGTCTTATGGCCCAGTACATATACGATGTTCCCGGCCCCGATCAGCATCGAAGTGACGCTGCCAGAAACACTTGCTAACCCCTCATGCCACAGGAGCGACCCATCGGCACTGATCGCGGTGAGCCCGTTCGCACCCTCTGCGACAAAGACCGTATCATCCTTACCGATCAGCGGAGCCAGAGCCGCGGAATCCATCCCATAGCCGCCGCTCCAGCCATCAGTACTCATCGTCCCATCTGAATCGATCTTGTAGATATGAGCATCATCAGAGCAGATATAGATGCTCCCATCACTGCCGATCACCGGTTCATGCTCATAGATGCTCTCTGTTGCAGGTATCGTGAACGACCAGCTCTCTGTCCCATCATCCAGATCTACCGCATAGAGGATGTTCCCGCTGGTAAGATAGGCGGTCTGACCATCAGAAGAGACCACAGGAGCTGATCCCGTTGCCCCAAGATCGATACTCCAGTAAAGAAAATCATGATAATTCCAATTGGCATATACCGTACCGTTATCTGCACGAAGGATCAGCATATCATGCTCTGCACTGAATGCCGGTTGGGTGAAGAATGACTGACCTTCTGTGAAGTCCTCTGATGCGATACCAAGGGTTTCACTGAACGCTCCCCAGTAGAACAGATTCTCATCATCTCTGGTATGGTATACCAGATACTCCTCCGAGGTAGTGTTCTTTGGCACTGACATGGGCAGCAGACTGCGATTCACCTCACTGAGGTTATGGAACCGATCATACTCACCGGTCGTCCCATCGATGACCCATACCCGTGAATCAGTTGAGAAGACATTCAAAGAATAGCTGATCAGATCATCTGCAGTGACAGCCACACCGCTTGATACCAGATCAGTGGTATCGCGTACATAGCTCCATGCAACACGATCCTTCTCAACGAAGGTAGGCGTCACACTCCAGTCCCTATCCATCGTGATCGTGAGTTCTTCCATCCCAGAGGTAATATCGCCGGTCCATCCAGAGGGCTCATAGCCTGCATCAGCTACCGGAGTGAGTACCACCGTACTATCTCGTGCATAATCCTCCTGTATGATCTGGACATCATCGACCGTGACATGGCCATGGTCGGCACTGCCGACAGTCAGCGTATACGTCGCAGGGAGTGCAGTGAACACCGGAGTGATCTGCTTGTCGCTATCCATCGTGACAGAGAGTGTCTGGGCACTGCTCGTGGTATCGCCGGTCCATCCGGAGAACTCATAGCCAGTATCGGGAACTGCAGTGAGTTCCACGATACTGCCGGTATCGAACTCATCTCCGCTGAACTCCTGGCCATCGACCGTGACATGGCCATGGTCGGCACTGCCGACTGTCAGCGTATAGGTCACAGGGAGTGCAGTGAACACTGCAGTCGCTGTGATATCCTGCTGTAGAATCAGGGTACGGGGGTTCTCATCTCCTGTCAGGTCCCCGGTCCACCCGGAAAACTTATAGCCAGTTTCAGCCTCAACGGTGATGGTGACCTGCTCTCCGACCTCGTATGATGCTTTCACAGGGTCCAGCAATACCTCTCCTTCTAGCTCATCGCAGGCAAGCTGCACTGAAACCTGTTCTACAGGCTGAGGACAGCCTGCTAAGATCAGCAGGACTACCAGCAGCAGAGACACATACAGCAGACTACGTACATACCGAATCGTCATATCAGTACTCCTGACCATCAAGACCTGCTTCGTATCACTATTCATTATGATATCGCAGCATCGTTGTCATAGTGTATGTGACCGACACGTCCACGTCAATATTCACAGGCTCCATTACTCCTGACAGCATCAGGGCACACTCCCCTATGACACATCAAGCACTATCGTATCAGAGAGGGTGTCATGGAGTGACTGCCTGCGGGAGTTGAAGAACATGGCAGCCATACCCGCTCCCAGGATGAGCGCTTCACCGGTCATCCCGATGTATCTCAACAGAGCTGAGATGATACTGAGGGTTGAGGTATCAGAGCGGACCACCCGCAGATGCATCACCATGCACCCGATGGAGGCCTCTTTGAGATGCCATAGCGTGGTGAAGTAGATCCCCTGCAGCAGCAGCCATACCGGGGGGATGAGCAGGGCATACCCGATCAGATAGCTACCGCTCTCAGGGCTGAAGAGCCCCCGGAAGAACCAGATCCAGAACGGGATGAGCAGCAGGACACATACGAGTATATCGATGAGATACGAGAGTGTACGACGCAGGAAGGAGGCATACGGTCGAAGGGGGTGTTGTTCTATCATACCTGAGAGCTTAGCGGTTTTTCACTCCTGCGTATAGAGTTCACCCGGTAGACTGCAGATCTGTTACGCAGCAACCAAACCCTCTGCGTATCACGTATGCAGGAGCTCTCTCTGTTCACCTGTAGACCTGCCGTGCTGCATCGAGCTGCTGAAGCAGTGCAGCTTTCCCCTCATGGCCATAGCCTATGGTCCCTGAGACGGCAACGAGATTACAGACATGATTACTGCGTACGATGCACTCAGAGAGTTCCAACCCGCTGATGAGCTGGTACATCTCCTCGAGGATCCCGTACTCGGACTGCAGAAGGAACTCACCTGAAGCTGTGAGCTGCTCCATGACAGTACCGGGATCTATGGTCAGCCTCAGGATCCCCAGGTAGCGGGGATCGATACGATTGAGCACCTCTGCAGTGGCTTCTGCATGCTCAGAGGCCATGGCAGAGCCTCCCAGACCGCAGATCACCGAGGCTGAGATCAGGATACCTGCTTCCGTGAGCTTATCTGCGGACTCGATCAGCAGCTCCCGGGTCTGCCCCTTCCTCACATACTCCAGGACCGCATCGCTGCCGCTCTCCACTCCCATGTAGATCAGACTGAGCCCGAGCAGGTGCAGTTCCTGCAGCTGTGCCGCAGTATAGCTTCGCAGGTTACGACTGGAACCATAGGCGCTGATACGTTCGCATTCGGGGAACAGATCCCTGATGGATCTCAGGATCCTCAGGAGCTTCCCGTAGCTCAGAGCAAGCACATCCCCGTCGGCAAGAAAGATCCTCGGGACACTCTGGTATCTGCTGCGAAAGAACCTCAGAGCCAGCAGGACCTCTTCAAAAGGCCTGAGATGGAACTTCCGGTCCTTGTACATGCTGCAGTAGATGCATCTGTTGTAGGAACAGCCGCTGGTGACCTGTACGATGAGACTTCCCGCCTCACTCGGCGGTCGATAGACCTGACCTTCGTAGAGTTCGAACTCCATACCTGCTACAACCTCCTCATGTGATCAGAGCGAACCGGGCTCCGCAGCAGGAGGAGCCGGTCGATCTCATCGAGCAGCCGCTTCTTCTCTTCGGGCAGATAGGCCTTCAGGGGGGCATAGTTCGAAGCATGGTTTGCACGGAAGACCGTAGCCTCGAGCTCGAGGGCCTCCACAAGCAGCCGGATCTCCTGCAGGGTAGCTCTGCTCTCAAGCAGCGTGAGAGTCCCCGCTTCCACCTCCCTCCTGATCGGTGCATCCTCATGAAGCAGCAGACTCAGCAGTCCCACGAACTCCGGCTGAATGGCATTGAGCACCTCTGCAGTCTTCAGGGCATGCTCATGCGATCGCTGCACACCGCCAAGACCTGCGATCACCGATACCGACAGGGCAATCCCCGCATCACGGACACGCACCCCGGCCTGCACCAGAGCAGCAGCATCACTTCCCTTGCAGACCCTCTTGAGTACTGCATCTGATCCGCTCTCCACTCCCATGTAGATGATCTTCAACCCCTTGCTCCGCAGCATGCTCAGTTCCTGCGGGCTCTTTCGCAGGATATCGGCTGCCGTTGCCGACAGACCTGTGCGTTCACACTCGGGAAACACTTCATTGATGTGATCGAGCAGCTCGCTCAGATAGGCTGTCGGGACCACCAGAGCATCCCCGTCGATGAGGAACACCCTCCTGACCGAGGGGTATGCCGCTCGTGCCAGCCTGATGTCTTCTCTGATCTCTTCGAGCGGTCTGATGCGAAACGACTTGTTCTTGTACATATAGCAGAACGTACAGCGATTGTGGGAGCAGCCGATCGTGATCTGCAGCAGCAGACTCTCTGCTTCACTCGGTGCCCGGTAGATGTCTCCATAGTATCTCATTTACTTTCCATACATATTATTTGTATATAAATTATCATACAATCAGCAGCAGGGCAAGACCCCAACACCTGTTCACCCTGACCCATGCACGACCGAACACCTCATACGGCTCCTCCTGCATACATACGCTCTGCCTGTAACCGTACATGCAGGATATATAAGCGATGTGTGTGGTCCTCCCCTGAACCCGATGTTGCCCGTACGGGGCATCCCCTCTCTCGCCTTTTTCCTGAAAACCCGATAGTATGATGGTATCTGATCTTCTCACAGGAGCACATTCATGGCTGCACGGACTTCTGACATGACAGGAAAGAGTACTTCGAACATCAGCGAGACGGTATATGCTGTCCTGAGGAAGAACATCATCAACCTTACCCTTGCTCCGGGGACCCTCATCAGCGAGACAGACGTCGCTGAGCGACTATCGGTCAGCAGGACCCCGGTCAGAGAGGCTTTCATCAGACTCTCCCATGAGGCGCTTGTCAGCATCTTCCCGCAGAAGGGAACCTTCGTGTCGAAGATAGACCTCTCACGGGTACAGGAAGAGCGGTTCCTGCGGGAATCCCTGGAATGCGAAGTGATCAGACTCTTTGCCAACTACCACAGTGAACAGAGCATAGAACGACTCAAACGAAATCTGAAGCAGCAGCAGGCGGCCCTTGAAGAGGGGTCCCTGACCCGATTCATCGAGTTCGATGACCAGTTCCATGCGATCATGTTCGAAGAGACCAACAAGCAGCTGTGCTATCAGGTGCTCAAGAGCTATTCGAGTCACTACCGCAGGATCCGGTACCTCTCGATGTTCCTCTCAGAGGTCTCAGCCCATAATATCGATCAGCATCAGCAGCTGCTCGCAGCCATAGAGGACCATGACAGTGAGCTGGCAAGCTCACTGCTGAAGCACCATATACGGAAGCTGATCATTGAGAAGGATGATATCTGTGAGAAGTATCCTGAGTACTTCCAGCAGGAAGAACGGTTCATAGGGGATTCGGAAGTCTTCGGGACCAACAAGCTCGACCGGCTCATGGGAGATCATCCGTCGGGGACCTGAGCAGATCGTTCGAACCTGCACCCCTAGCGGGGATTGAGCTCTATCTGCAGCTTGATACCGGTGGCATAGTTACCGAAAGACTCACCAAAGAGGTTCAGACCTCCCTGACAGTAAGCATCTTCCCTGATCCCGAACTTCACCGTGATACGGTAGTCATCCCCGAGATGCAGGTCATCTATGGTGGTCCCCTCTGCAGCCACTCCGTCGATAAAGGACTGTTCGGCAGTGACCCTCCAGGACTTGAGGAACCCGTACTGGGTATTCTCGACACCCCACCACTGCGGAGTGAACCGTCCCTTCGTCCCTCCCATATCACCGGGGCTGGTCCAGGTACCGATCTCACAGCCGTTGATCCAGACAGTGATGTCACTCGGGTACTCGTTGTTGCAGCCGGGGAACTCAGAACAGAGCTCTGCAGAGATCTGCAGAGATTTCACCGATCTTCCGCTCGGGATGGTCACCGGGAAACTGTACTCCAGGAACCCGTGGGTGAACCAGATCAGCTCGGCGCTGCTTCGCTGAGGACTCAGGAAGGCCCGCTCACTGTCAAGATAATCGATGATGGCACTCTTGCTGACGATCCCGCACGGGGGATGGATCGAGAAGTTCGTGTAGAGCCCTATGGGCATGTCGATGATCATCACATGTTCATCTTCCACCTGCTGCTCTTTGCTGAGGGGCAGGATGATCTCTTCGAAGCTGGTATAACAGACTTTCTGGTTACCCCGGGCTGCCGGTATGAGTTCGGTACTGACGATCCCTGCCTGTTCCAGAGCCTGTATGTTCACCGTGCAGGTTGACTGCAGGATCCCCAGCTCATCGGCGATCTGGTGGATGTTCATGCGATTGTTCAGCAGCAGCTGTACGATACGTAATCTCAGGGGAGAACTCAGCGCCTTCGCTATTGCCAGCACCTGATCATGATCGGCCATATATACACGTTTTTCCATACCATCCCTTTTCCTGCGCTACTGCTTCGCATCCTGTCCGATCAGCTCCTGCAGCCACTGCAGCGGGAACTTCGGTCTGCGGTCCGCGAACAGCAGTCCGTTCTTCTCCTGCTGCACATCACAGAACTGAGTATAACACCATCCGGCACAATCGGGAAGTTCTTCCGCACTCTCTATGATCAGCTTCACCGCTTCGAAGAACTCTTCGACAGAGCTCCGGGCCCTGCCATAGCCCCAGGCAGCACGATCATCCGATCGCTCCAGGAACGACAGTCCGCCGAACTCGGTCAGCAGCAGAGGCGCTGCAGAGCCATACTGCTCATCCACATAGAGCTTCCTGCCATGGACCCCTGCAGCTCTTCCCGCTCGTGCAGCATCCCAATCACCTCTGAGCTGCTCGTTCGTATGCTCATAGCTGTGAAACGTACCGATCTGCCCGCTCAGATGCTCCCATCCATCGTTGTCGATCACCGGGACTCCGACTGCAGCCCGGACCTCACTCGTCAGCTTAGAGAGCCACTGCTGGATCTTTCGGTCTTCCCTGATCGCAGCGATCCCCCAGGACTCGTTGCACAGGACCCAGGTGATCACCGAAGGGTGATGGGCATCCCTCCTGATGATCTGTCGCAGTTCCGAGGAGAACTGCCTGGCGGAGCTGCTGCTGAACTCATAGAAGGCAGGGGCCTCTTCCCAGACATAGAAGCCCAGCACATCAGCCTGATGATAGAACCTCGGGTCTTCGTACTTCATATGCTTACGGCATCCATTGAAGCCCATCTGCTTCATCAGGAGGATATCATCGGCGAAGGCCTGTGCAGAGGGGACACTGTAGCCGCTGTGGGGCCAGTAGCCCTGATCGAGCACCAGCTTCAGGGCCCTGACGGTCCCGTTGACCTTCATCCCCTGCCGGTCCCACTGCACGGTCCTGAAGGCCGCATAGGTCGTGACCTTGTCCTGTACTCCCTCAGGGGTGCAGCAGGAGATGGTGATGTCATAGAGATCGGGGTGCTCCACGTCCCACAGATGAGCTTCGGTGAGGGGGAAGGTGAACACACAGGCTCGCTCAAGAGCATCACAGGGGATGCAGATACTCTTCAGCTGCTCTCCCCGGAAAGAGAGAGTACTCTCGATCACCCCTCCGGGACACGGTGCGTTCAGCTCCACGGTGACTGCGATCTGATGACCGTCTGTGATCTCACCGGAGGCGCTGCAGAAGGTGATGTAGGTATCGGGGACGAATTCCAGCCAGACTGGCTGCCAGATCCCCGAAGAGGGGATATACCAGCAGGAGACTGGGTCACACCAGCTCTGCTTGCCCCGCGGCTGTTCGAGGGAGAGGGTATCGACCGCCTCGATGGCGAGGAGGAACTCATCGCCATCGATGATGGAGGTGATGTCGAAGGAGAACGGGGTGTACCCCCCGGTGTGTGTACCGATGCACTGACCGTCGATCCAGATCCCTGCCTCATAGTCGACGGCACCGAAATGGAGGATGATCCGCTGCATGAGTTCCTGCTCAGTCAGCTTCACCCTCCTTCGGTAGACCATACAGGGATGATAGGTATGATCGCCTATGCCCGATCGCTCGCACTGATAGGTGAACGGGACTTCGATCGTCGTTCCCAGCGTCCCGCTGACCCGATGCACAGCATCAGTGATAGGATAGTCATCAAAGAAATCGAACTCCCATCTCCCTTCAAGACTTCTCCAGGGTTCTCGGTACATGCTCGGTCGTGGATACTCTGGTGCGATCATATGTGCCTCGTTTACATAAGTTATACATCACATTATCATGATATATAAACAATAACAAGTACTATTTATCAAATATTCGTTGACTTATTCATGTATGCATGATTTAATAAGGTTAAGTTTCATACATTATTGATTTATATAGGGGAGCATATGACTGCAAAAAGCCGTACGATGCCGGTGGTGATCTTTCTGGCACCGTTTCTCTTGATCTATATCTCCTTTCAGGTATACCCGTTGGTCCAGGCAGCGGTATCGAGTCTCTACGATTGGGATCTGCTCACTTCACAGAAGCATTTCATAGGGATCGATAACTATCTGAGGATGTTCACCGACCCGACCTTCTGGGACTCCTTCAAGCATACCCTGCAGTTCGTCATCTACTCTACCCCCATCATCGTCTTCTCAGGACTGCTGCTGGCGATCCTGCTCAACGGAAGGAACAAGTTCCTGCAGATCTACCGTACCATCTTCTTCGCTCCATACGTGCTCTCTGTATCGGTCACCACCCTGATCTGGGGATTCATGTTCAATCCACAGAAGGGATTGCTCGGAGCCCTCTCCACCCTGCTGGGGACCAGGGAGATCTACTGGCTCACCGATCCGAACTATGCCATGAGTGCCATCATCATCACGACCGTCTGGTGGACGGTCGGGTTCAATCTGGTGCTCTTCCTTGCAGGTCTCCAGGATATCGACGGATCGCTCTACGAGGCGAGCATGCTCGATGGGGCGAACAGCCTGCAGAGGTTCCGCTACATCACCATCCCGGGACTCTCACGGACCTTCATGCTGGTCCTGGTGCTGCAGATCATCGCATCGTTCCAGATCTTCGGACAGGTCTACATCATGACCAAGGGGGGTCCCGGAGGGACGACCCGGGTCCTGATCCAATATATCTACGAGGCGGGTTTCCGTGACTATGAGCTGGGGTATGCATCAGCTATGGCGGTATTCCTCTTCATGGTCATGTTCATCATCTCATACATCCAATTCGCCGTGTTCTCAGAGGAGAAGAAATGAAACGTACCAAGCTGCTCACCCATGCCATCCTTATCGTGCTGGCAGTGATCTGCATCATCCCCCTCTACTGGATGCTTGTCATGGCACTGACCCCCAATGCCGCCCTGAAGCTCAACTCGACGGCCCTCTGGCCTCAGGGGCTGACTCTGGTGAATTTTGCAGGAGTCTTCAATGCAGGGCTGACCATGCGCTGGTTCCTCAACAGTGTCATCGTCACCGGCATGACCACCGTCCTGACCCTCCTGTTCCACTCCATGGCCGGGTATGCCTTCGCCAAGATGCGGTTCCGAGGCAAGAGCTTCCTCTACGCCTTTTCCATCGCTGGGCTCATGGTCCCCAAAGAGGCCATGTTCATCCCGCTGTTCCTCATGTTCTCCAGCCTGCAGGCGCACAATACCTATATGGCACTGTACCTGCCGAGGATCGCCACCCCGCTGGGAGTGTTCATCATGGTACAGTTCTTCAGAAGCATCCCCGACTCCATCTCGGAGGCTGCAGAGATCGATGGTGCGTCAGCCTATCGTACCTTCTTTCAGATCATCCTTCCCACGTCACTGCCTGCCATGACGTCACTGGGGATCTTCACCTTCGTACTCACCTGGAATGACTATCTGTGGCCGCTGGTCTCAGCTACCCGCAAAGAGATGTTCACCCTCACCACCGGTCTTGCATCCCTGCAGGGGAACTTCGCACAGGCGACAGAACTCGGTTCACTGATGGCACGGGGCGTGATCGCCTGTGTCCCTCTGCTGATCCTCTTTCTCATCTTCCAGAAGAATCTTATTCGCGGTATCTCTATCTCAAGCGGTTCGAAGTGATACACAGCATCAGAACAGCTTACGGTTCTACATATACAAGGAGGAATTCTATGAAACGATGGCTACTTGCAGGCATATGTCTGCTCACAGCAGTATCTGTGTTCGCCGGAGGCAGCGCAGAACAGCAGGACGGGGTGATCGAGCTGGAACTGGCACGGTTCTTCGGTGATCCTGATGATTCCCTGATGGATTCTACTGATCTCTCTCAGGCCAACTCAGAGGCTGCAGCGGTACAGATCCTCACCAACATCTTCAATCAGGAGCATGAGGGCTCCATCAGAGTCGAGAAGCTCGGCGGCAGTGAATGGGGCAGTTACTATGACCAGCTCAACACCACCTTCGCAGCCGGCAATCCCCCTGATGTGGCAGTCATGCACCAGACCAACATGCCCGCCTATGCTTCAAGGGACCTGCTGCTGGATCTGCAGCAGCAGATCGCCCAGAGCACCCTCGACAGGACCGACTGGACTGATCCGGCACGCAAGGCCGTGACCTACGATGGTACGGTCTACGGGGTACCGTTCGACCTGCATGCCAATCTGCTGCATGTCAATGTCGATCTTTTCACTCAGGCGGGTCTCGTCGATGCACAGGGTGTCCCTGTTCTGCCTTCGAGCATAGAGGAGTTCTATGAGCAGGCGAAGATCATCAAAGAGAAGACAGGAAAGCTCTACTGGGTGGAAGATGCCACACAGTTCCCGATCTCCTTCAGGTTGTTCCACAGCCTGATGGAACAGCAGGGGGTCTCGATCATCGACTGGGAGACCAACACGGCACAGATCGACTCCGATGCTGGACGGGCTGCTCTCTCCTTCATGCTCGAGCGATTCACCAGAGGCTATTCGGATCCTAATCTGGATTACACCGCGGCTCAGGAGATCTTCATGAACGGTGATGCGGCGATCGAGCTCAACGGTACCTGGGTCGTGGACCAGTATACCAGAGAGCTGGGATTCACCTACCGTGCCATGAACTTCCCCGCACTCATGGGAGCACAGAAGGTATGGGCGAACTCCCACATGTGGGTCATTCCCGCACAGTCAGCCAAGGATGAGCAGTATGCTGCTGCGATGGAGTTCTGTGCCTTCATGAACGAACATGTGTATGAGTGGGCTGCCGG
>JAIPFY010000091.1 GCA_021736385.1 Spirochaetia bacterium
CTCTCGATCGACGGGTCATCGGCAAGGGAGAGGAACAGCGCCACATTCTCCAGGACCCCGGAGGCCTCGAAGGAGTCGATGAAGTACTGCGCCACATCATGCTTGACCCCCATGGCTGCGAAGACCACGGCGAAATCGGTAGAGGCACCGCGGATCTTGGCCTGCCGTGCGATCTGTGCGGCAAGCTGGTTGTGGGGAAGCCCGTTACCCGAGAAGATCGGCAGCTTCTGTCCTCGGATCAGGGTATTGATCCCATCGATGGCCGAAATGCCCGTCTGGATGAAATCTCTGGGATACTCTCTCTCAGTGGGATTGAGCGGTAGACCGTTCACATCCATCTCAGCGGTACCGATGGGGACCGGACCGCCGTCGATGGGCTGACCGAGGCCGTTGAAGACCCTCCCGAGCATGGCATCTGTCACTTCGAGGGTAAGGGGCTTACCGCGGAAACGTACCCGCGTCCCGGGCATCGTCAGACCGCTGGTCCCCTCGAAGACCTGTACCGCTACTGCATCCCGGGAGGTATCGAGGACCATCCCCAGACGGACATGCCCACTGGAGTCGATACACTCCACCAGTTCCCGGTACCCGACCGGGTGCGTGTTGCGTACCATGATGATCGGCCCGTCTATGTGATCGATCCCGATATACTCACGCCCTGAGAGCAGGGCGTTCTGCTGATCGTAGAGTCTATTCAGATCTGACATAGATAGCCTCCAGCTTATCGACCGAACGTTCGAGCTTGTGCTCAAGCTTGTCAAAGGAACGGGTATCATCATTACTGATGGTGAACTTCATCTTGGTGATATCCTGAAGGACTTTCATATGGCGCAGGTTGACCAGGGTCACCCCGCGTTTGATCGCCGTAGCGCCCCGTCTGGCATAGAGCAGGATGATATCCATCATCCTCAGCTGTTTGGCTACCGTGGAGTACTGATCCACAGCATCGAAGGCGTTCTGCTGCAGAAAGGCATTCTTGAAGAGCGTGCAGACCTCTATGACGAACCGCTGGCTGTCAGGCAGCGCATCAGGACCGACGAGTTTCACCACCTGCTGCAGTTTCACCTCTTTCTGGAGCAGGGACATGATCTCCTTCCGGTTCTCAGCCCAGCTCTCCCCCGCCTGTTCACTCCACCAGGCCTGCACATCATCGAGATACTCCGAATAGCTGTCCAGCCAGGAGATCGCAGGATAGTGCCGTGCGTTGGCAAGCTGGCGGTCCAGTCCCCAGAAGCAGCGGACGAACCGCTTGGTATGCTGGGTGACCGGTTCTGAGAAGTCTCCTCCCGGAGGGGAGACCGCACCGATCATCGAGATGGATCCCAGTGAGCCTGAGAGGGTGAGCATGTAGCCTGCCCGCTCATAGAACTCGGCGATCCGTGTCGGCAGGTATGCCGGGAAGCCCTCTTCAGCCGGCATCTCTTCCATACGGCCGGAGAGCTCTCTGAGCGCCTCTGCCCATCGTGAGGTCGAATCGGCCATGATCGCCACATGGTAGCCCTGATCACGGTAGTACTCGGCCAGAGTCGCACCGGTGTAGATGCTGGCCTCACGTGCCGATACCGGCATGTTCGAGGTGTTGGCGATGAGAACGGTCCTCTCCATCAGGCTGGTACCGGTCCGGGGATCCTCGAGTCGTGGGAACTCGGTCAGGACATCGGTCATCTCATTGCCCCGCTCACCGCAGCCGATGTAGACGATGATATCGGCATCGCACCACTTGGCGATGGCGTGCTGTGTCATGGTCTTGCCGGTCCCGAAGCCTCCGGGGATAGCCACCGTCCCCCCCTTTGCCAGAGGGAAGAGGGTATCGATCACACGCTGTCCGGTGATCAGAGGCATCTGGAGGGCCAGTCGGTCTTTGACCGGTCTGGGCTTTCTGATCGGCCACCGCTGGATCATGGTCGCTTCGAGCAGGTCACTGTCTCTGCTGCTCCCGGCGACCCGTATGCGGGCAATGCACTGTTCTACGGTATAGAAGCCTGCAGGGACGATCTCCTCGATGATGCCTGAGTCCCAGTGGCTGCCCGCCGAGTGGGTCCCTTCTCTGCCGCCTGCTGCATACAGCAGCGGGGCCGGGATACGGTGTTCGATCCGTCCGGTCTCCTGTACCGTACCGAGGATCTCCCCAGGGTGCACCTGATCACCGACCTGTTTCACCGGGGTGAACTCCCACTGCCGTTCCCGATCGAGTGAGGGTGCCTGGATGCCCCGCTGGATATACGATCCCGATACTGCAGCGATCTGTTCGAGTGGTCGCTGTATCCCGTCATAGATCGCTCCTATGATCCCCGGGCCCAGCTCCACCGACAGGGGCATACCGGCCCCGTAGATGTTGTTCCCCGGTGCGACACCGGTAGTATCTTCATAGACCTGTATGATGGCCCGGTCCCCCGATAGTTTGATGATCTCCCCGATCAGCCGTGCATCTGAGACACGCACGAGTTCGGTCATCATCGCATCGGTTATGAATTCGGCCTCGATGACCGGGCCATTGACCCGTCTCACCCGTCCGATCAGTCGCTCTTTCATGAATGCTCCTTGCCTTCTTCGGTCAGCAGCCTGCGGTAGATCAGATGACGGATCTCACTCTGATAGCGCAGCAGCCGGGTGCGTATCTGGTTGCTGAATGCCACGTTCCCGTCTTCAGAGGTCAGGATGACACCCTGTCCGGGAAGTGGTGCGGAATCTGAGATCCTCAGGTCCATCGTCCGGCCGGTCTCCTCTCTTACCCGGGCGATCACCGCCTCGAGCAGACTGTCGGTGATCAGCGGCAACTCGTGTACCGAGCTCTCGACGATCGCTGTCTCTGTCCTGATACCGATCGCAGCTTCAACGATCAGCCCCTGCAGGATCTCAGGATAGCGATCGGTCCCGATGAGGGCTTCGGTATCGCTGAGGGCCTGCTGCGTGAGTTCTCCGACGAGCTGTTCATGGAGCTGCAATCGGCGTTTACGCTGATCGATCTTCAGCCGGGAGTAGCCGCTTCTGCGCAGCTCTTCGGCTTTCGCCTGTGCCTCTGCCTGTGCCTCTGTTCGCATCCTGCTCTTCTGCAGCTCCCAGGACTTCAGCTTCTGCTCTGCAGTTTTCTCTGCCTGCTCGATCAGCGCAGCTGCCTGCTTCTGAGCCTCTGAGGTGATCCCTGCTATGATGGCATCAGAACCTTCCTGCTGTTCTGCCGCCAGGTCAGTATCCTGTTCACTTCGAGTCTCCGGTCTTTCGCTCTTCTTCCGTCTTATCTGCAGCATGTACGTCTATTCCCTCTCTGTCGTAGCATCACGGTACTGCCGGTGCAGTACGTTCACACATGGATGCCGATAGCTTTGTTGACCATCTCCCGCAGCCCGGGTCTGTTCGGATCCCTGCCGCTGCGGCCGGGGATCTCCACGATCAGCGGGAACTCCCTGCTGAACAGGTATCGGTCTACCCGGTTCCTGATCAGATCAGCTGCGGTCTCTGTCATGATGATGATCCCGACATCGGCATCACCGATCGCCTGATCGAAGGCCGCGGCAGTCTCATCTTTCGTACTCACCGCATAGCCTTTGACTCCGACCATCCCGAATCCGAGTACTGCTTCTTCATCACCGATCACAAGATACTTCATAACCCGATCTCTCCTGTCTGAGGCCCGTTAGAACTTCCCCAGGATCATCAGTGCGGAGATGAATCCGAAGATGACGATACCTTCTGCCATAGCCACGAAGATCAGGGCCTGTGAACCGACCTCTGGTCGTTCACTCATGGCCCCCATGGCTGCAGATCCGACTTTCGCGATAGCCATGCCGGCACCGATGGCCCCGAAGCCGAAGGCGATCGCAGCAGAGAGCAGTCCCCATTTCTGGCGTTCTGCATCCTGTACCGATAACTCGACCGTGTGTGCGGCATTGACCCCTTCTGCACTCTGTGCATGCAGAGGGATCGTTGATGTCAGACTGAGGATCGCGATCACCAGGGCCAGGACCATAAGACTGATACTCACTCGATGCTTGAATTGTGCTTGCTGTGTGTTCATGGTTTGTATTGAACCTCCATTATATTTCTTCATGCGTGGTGCCATGTTCTGCTCATCGGTTCTATAGCATGCCTGCAGGTCATGCCTCTTCTAGGTCTCACTCCGCAGGGATATGGGGCTGTAGACTTTCCCTGATCCGCAGAAGTACTTGGAGAAGAACTCATAGTAGTGGAGTCGCAGGGCCTGGATCCCTGCTGAGAGGCCCTCAAGAATGATCACGACGGCATTGCCGAGGATGAGGACAGCAGCAGATCCTGCTGCTGAGGGTATACCGTCGGCAATCTGGAAGAAGGCGATCATGAGACTGACATGGGCAATACCCAGTCCTGCGATCCTCATGAATGAGAGAGTGTTCGAGAGGTAGCTGGTAAAGAGTTCAAGGAGCTCTACGATCCACTCCATCAGAAAATCCATGATCACCGAGGCTGTGAAGGGATCACGATGGTCACCGGATCTATGCTCGATGATGAACTCCAGAGGAGCCTTCGCAGCGAAGAGCAGGGCCGGAAGGCCGATGGTGAGCAGGAGGATACCTGCAGAGGGAAGGTCCTTGTAGCCTGAGCCTACGAACTGGAAGCCGACATAGACCCCTCCGGCATAGAACCACCCTCCGAGGATGCCGCCGTTGTCGAAGACCATGTGGAACCAGTCTCCCGATCGGTAGCGGTTGATGCAGTTCATGACGATCCCCGCACCGAGGATGCCGATGCCGAACTTGATGGTGATCCCCAGGATGTCATAGATGCTCGTGACCAGAGAGGCACTCTCTCCATGCCCTGAGACGATGCCATGGTAGTCGAACCAGAGGGCCGGGAACCAGCCGTATCCGAAATAGGAACCAAAGAGCACTCCTGCGACCACAGCCGATACGCCGCACCAGAGGATGAGTTCCCCGAGTCTGGCAGATGAGCTGCCGGGATCGGCATGCTGTCTCTTGAGAACCAGATGAATGATCCAGCCGGCAAGGATCAGGACCGCTCCGTGTCCGGCATCTCCGAACATCAGGCCGAACATGACCAGATACGTCACAAAGACCAGGGCGGTGGGGTCTATAGTGCCGTATCGGGGTATGGAGTAGTTCTCTACCAGCCACTGGAAGGGAGAGAGGGCCTTCGCATGTTCCAGGTGTACCGGTACGTCCTGCTTCTCGATGGAGGCATCGTGCTCCGGGTCACTCCAGCTCAGGAAGCACCTGCCGCCGGTGACCTCCTTGACCGCTGCAGAGATCTGTTCACTCTTGTGAGAGGGTATCCATCCTGAGAAGATCAGGGTGTCAGCGGTCTTCCCATAGTGGTCCTGCATCGTATTGTACAGTTCGTTCATGCGCAGGTTCTTCCAGGTGTCAGCAAGCCATTCGCTCTTATTCTGTACCAGCTCCTCAGCTGCTGCACCGAGCTGCTGCTGACGCTGCTGTGCATCCTCACGCTGTGCATCGAGTTCACTCAAGACCGTATTGCGCATGCCGCGGAACTCTTCGGGGATGTCGATCGTATGCCACTGCATCCGATCGAGCACCTGAGAGATCCGCTGGCTGTCACGTTTCATGTGGATCAGCAGGATCGGGCAGGCTCCTTCTGAGTCTGCCTCCCCGCTGTGCAGATAGACCGGCAGGCCGCTCAGTCCTCCGGTGAGGGATTTGAGACGGGAGAGACCGATGCTTCCTGCTTTTACTTCGACATAGGAGTCATCAGGGATGAGCTCAGTGATCTCTTCGAAGAGGGTGATCTGCCGGTGCAGTTCGATCAGGCGATTGATCTCCTGCTGAGCACTCTGCTGTTTGTCACGGATCTGCTGGATCTCGGCAGCGAGCTTATCGAGTTCCTTGCCCGCCTGTTCCACGTTCACCTGCTGCAGCTGTTCCGCATCGAGAGACTGCACTTCCGGCAGTGAAAGATGGGAGTTCTGCAGGAACATCTCGATCCTCCGTCTCACGTCATGGAGTTCCTCCTCTGTCGATGGTGAGGAGACAGAGGAGATCCTCCCTTTCAGATCGACCTGAGCTTCCCGGACGTCGATGAAGTCCATGACCCCGGCATTGAGCAGCTTCCGCGTCAGTGCATCAGCATCTTCGTGCAGTACCACCGCTGTAAGGCGTCTCATCCGCTGCGGAAATATCATCATGTCAGTGATCCCCCCTTCATGTCTGGTCCCCTGCTGTGATATCGGAGAACTTCAGCCCGTAATATTTCGCATTGATCATCGATCGCACCCGATCGATCTCACGTTCTTTCAGGATCAGGTAGGCACTCATCGTACCGATCGTGAAGGGGTCACCGCGTTTGAAGGCCCGTGCCCGTTCGATCTGGTGTCTGCGTATATGAGCATCGATCTGAAGCAGAAGCTCTATCCTGCTCTTCTGTCTGCCCTCTCTTCCCGATGAGAGTCGTTCGATCGTCTCTGCATCCAGGTGCAGATGCGGTGCCCTGCTCATCAGGTGCATGATCCCCCCGAGGGCATTGATCTCCTGGCTGCCTTCAGCCCCGGGAGAGGGGGTACGGGTGACCATACCGGTGCGCTGTTCGAGAGCCCTGATGACTACCGTGCTCACCTCGGGGAGCTTCAGCAGTTCTCCTCCGGGGATCAGTACCCGCTGCACATGTGCCTCGGCCTCTCCCCTGCTCCACTGTGCCGGGATCTGAGAGAACAGTGTGGGGTAGCGGAGCACCCGGGTACCGTTCCGTGCATCGATCTCCTCGGCGATCAGCTGCTCTTCGATGGTACGATCGACTCCTCTGAGCTGTGCTGCAGCATCAGTAAGCCCCATGCAGTATCCTCTGTCGATAGTCAGTTCCAGATAGAAGAGACTCCTGGAGTCAGAGACCTGCTGCAGCTCCTCTTCAAGGGCTGGTATGTGCTCCTGCAGGCGGGTCTTCCGTATCACGGCAAGCAGCCCGTCCATGGAGGATGCGTTGATGATGGCTGACGGGGTCACCCCATGCCATGAGGTGGTGTGCGGTATATAGGAGATGAAATCGCTGATCGACCGTTTCCTGATGCTCTGATCGAACCAGAGTCTGATCGATTCCTTGAGGACCTGATAGTCGAGTCCTGCGGCAAAGGCGTCTATGATGGGATACAGCTGTTCAGGGCTGTGTTTCCGAAGGTCTTGAAAGACTCTTCGATGGTCGTTCTGCAGTTCGAGTTCCACCAGCTTGATGTCTCCGGTGGTCGTATAGATGTCAGCGAGGGTACTGTATCGGGTAGAACGAAGGATATGAAGGACTTCCTGCACCGAGCCGGTCCTGTCCATGCCGGCAAAGTCCTCTTCAGTCAGGAGTTTGCTGATCAGGCCATGAATACGGGCGTTGATGTAGGTGTAGTCGATGCTCCCTCTGCTATACACTGCTACGGCCTCTTCTCATCAGAAGGGTGCCGGGGTTCCGGGCTCTCCTGTGCGGTCAAGACGGCCTGCACTTCCGCTGCGGTCTGCAGGAAGAGCTCTTCACTGATCCCGAGTTCTTCCAGCAGGCGGGCACGTTCCTGCGGCAGGGCTTGAGCACTCAAGCCTCTGACCTCTTCCCGGGCAGCATCGAGAATCTTGAGCATCTGATCCCTGCTCTCCTGTTTGAGTTCTGCCTTCTCCCTGCTGATCTGCTCTTCAGCTTTTCGCTGCAGAGCAGCTGCCTGCTTGCGGGCAGTTGCTACCTGTTCCTGTGCCTGCTTCTCAGTCTCAAGGATCCTGTCAATCAGCTCTTTCATGCTGTTGCTCCTGTAGAACTTCGTATCTGTGCAGTAGTGACCGGTATCATATCGATCTCACCTCTGGTACAGTCAGTGAGACCCTTCACTGTACCATTGTACAAGTATTCAGGGTAATTACAACAGATAAGGCCTGTACGAGGTATAAATAGCACGGCATACAGCAACTGGGGGCAGAGATGAGCAGGAGCGAGGATGAGGATACGGGGGACTGCAGGACAGATACCAACCTGCAGTTGCCCCTTCATTGTCCAGCTTGAACGCTGAAGCAGTTACTTCAGGAGAATTAGAGCCTATGCAGCTGCCTGTACTGCTGTGGCACGGTGCGATCGTATTGTACACCACCTGTCAGCCAGTTATCACTACAAGCGACAGGCGCCTTCGGGGATTCTCACAGGCGCCTGCTGCTTCCAGATTCTATTGTATGTATCATACTCAGGATAGATATGGCTGATCGTGATCATCGATCGACATGGTCATACCGGTACCGCTTGCAGAAACTGATGATACAGCTGTGAATACGTACAGATCGGAATCTGCTGCTGTACCAGATAATCAAGGATCAATCCGATAGTCTCTGCTTCAGCATTGAATCGATGTACAGACCATGGGTGAAAGATCGGAGCAATATGGAGAAGATCCTCTGCAACTGCGTGATCGATCCAGAGCTTGTAGACAGAGAACTCCTCTTCTGGGGTAACGGGAGCACTGGCCGGGTACCCCCAATCAGTAAGAGGAGGCCACAGGACCGGACAGTAGTTATAGCCCTTGAGAACATTGTCATGCCAGCCATGGGCCGGGATCTCCAGAATCGGGTGCAGTATATCCTCTTCATCATAGTAGTACGGAGAAGCAAACGGTGCAGGTACAGTGTGATGTTTTCCCACTGCCTGAGTGCAGACAAAACGAATACCATGATCCCACAGGACCTTCAGCAGCCGCTCTTCACCACGAAGCCCATCGGGGAACCCCATAGGAGACCTGAATCCCGTGACAGTCCTTCCGAGTCGATCTGAGATGAGTGCGTTCGTCCTGGAGAGTTCCTCAGCAAAGAGCTGAAGGAATGCTGTATCGACGCTGAGGCCGAATTGCAGCCTGAGATGCGAGTAGGTATGATTCTGCACCTCGAACAGAGGACCTTCCACGATCGACTGGAACTCCTGTGCCCATTGAGCATCTTCAAGCAGTTCCCCGACGATAAAGAACGTGGCAGGGACCCCATACCGCCGGTGCTGCCCGGCTATGCTGCGGACACCTTCAAGACATCGAATACTCTCCACATCATAGGAAGCCAGATAACTGGTCATACAACCTCCCCTACCGTCTGTTCTTTATGACATCGAATGAGACAGCAAACACAAGGACCACCCCGATGATGACTGCCTGCCAGTATGACGGGATATTCAGCATGACCATACCATTGTTCAAGGTCGCCAGCAGCAACCCTCCGATGAAGGTACCGATCAGAGACCCTTTACCGCCTGCAAGACTCGTACCTCCGAGGATGACTGCAGAGATCACTTCAAATTCTATCCCGGTACCACTCTGGGGCATTGCTGCACCGATCTGTGAGCTCAGGATCAGACCGCTCACCCCTGCGACAAGACCATTGAGCACATAGACGAGAAAGACCGTTCGTGAGACATTGATACCTGAGAGGTATGCAGCTTGTGAATTTCCACCGATGATATAGAGTCGGCGGCCGAATACGGTATATTTGGCGATGAAGAAGAAGATCCCGACAAAGAGGATGAACAGGATCAGCGCATTGGGAATCCCCAGAGTCGTCCCCCTGCCGATCCAGCGCATGCCTGGATTACTGATGGTGATCGTCTTGCTCTTTGAGAGAATATAGGACACACCACGGAATATCTGCATGGTGGCGATGGTCGTGATAAAGGCGTTGACCTTGATCCTGGTGATCAGAAATCCATTGAACGCACCACATGCGGCAGCGACTGCCAGACCGGCCAGGAAGGCAGGGATGACACTCCCGGTCGGAGGAAGCAGCCTTCCTACCACCATACCGCAGATCGCCATGATCGACCCGACTGACAGATCGATGTTCCCCGAGACCAGTACCAGGGTCATACCACAGGCCGAGATACCAATGATCGATGC
>JAIPFY010000009.1 GCA_021736385.1 Spirochaetia bacterium
CACAGATCCCGTCAGGGTCCTTCAGTGTCAGAGCATCGGTGACTGTGCAGTATGCCATCAAGTGAGCCCGACTCACGAGAGCACGGTGACGATGTACTGATTCAGATCACTCGAGCCGTATATCAGATCATATAACGCAAGGAGTGTGGTGAACTTGTCTTCGAGATGTCTCTCGATGATGAGCTCACCCATGACCTTGATCGTCTTCATCCCCTCTATCACGACACCGCTGTGGGTATCATTGGCAAAACCTTTTCCGATGAGCAGTCCCAGCGTCCGGTTCCGGCTGAGGTCGTTGAGCGACGTGAGCCCCAGATCCCCGATACCGCAGTAGTTGAAGATCGTCTGCTCTTCACAGCCGTAGAGCAGCAGCAGGTCTTTCATCTCGTTGACCGCCTTGGTGACCATGATGAAGTCAACATTGGGGGAGTTGTATCTGCCTGAGATGATGCCGATAGCGATCGCATACATGTTCTTCAGGATCGACAGCAGCTCAGCGGCCCTCATGTCGGCGGTATAGTCGGTTATGATCCCGGTATCGGCCAGCACCGTCCCTTTGAGCCACAGGTAGTCTTCATGTGTACCCCCGTAGGTGAGAGCCGAGGGAAGACCGTTGAGCACTTCGACGGCGAAGGTCGGTCCCTTCATGCAGCCGACGCGGCGGAAGGGGATCACTTCCGGCAGGAACCTCCCATCGTTCGAGAACCCCTTTGCCATGTTGATGATCAGGGCGTCCTCCCGGAGTCTGCCTACGAGCGATGCACAGAAGCCCTCGATCGCTTTTGAGGGGATCACCAGGAACACTGCATCGGCGTCATCCATGCAGGCGGCGTCCCCGCTTGCGGTTATCTCTTTTCTGAGGTGTCTGCTGGGGAAATAGGCCCGGTTCTGGTGGTTGCTGTTGATATCTTCTACGACCGAGGATTCGATCGTGTAGAGTGTTACGTGGTTCTCAGGATTCTCTGACAGGCGTTCTGCAAGTGCGGTACCGAACACACCTGCTCCTGCTATGACGATCTTATTCATGCTGGTCCTCCCTGATCGGTGTCAGGGTCCAATACTATACAATAAATGTGAAAGTGTCAAAAACCATTCAGAGTATCTTCTCCAGATCATGCCGTCTCTTGATCGGAAGGAGCAGGACCCTTGCGAGGACCCTCCCTCTGGTCAGCCATTTGATCCTCATGCCGGGGATGGTGTTCGTGAGGACTCTTCGTGCAAGATAGGTGCTGACCGTATCTGCAGGATCAGAGAGCAGGTTCAGCATCAGCAGATTGTTCTTTGTCCTTTCGGGGTCTCTGCGCAGATCTTCGATCAGCAGTTCTGTATGGACCATACCGGGATTCAGGGATCCGATGATCACCGGGGAACCGGTGATCTCCTGAGAGAAGGATCGTACGATATAGGGGATCGAGAGCTTTGAGACCCCGTAGAGGGACTTCTTATCCATGATCCTGCCGTCACTGCCGAATCCTTCCATGCCATAGATCGCACCGAAGTCCTGGGCATCCATGAGGGGCTGGATGAGTCTGCAGGTCTCCAGGAACCCGAAGAGGTTGATCGTCAGTACCTCCCGCAACTCTCTGCTGGTGCACTGCACGATCTTCTTGTCCGGTTGATTGATCCCTGCGTTGCTGATCCATATGGTGACCGGGCCGAACGAGCGAACGGCAAAATCGTAGAGGTCGGTAATATCATGGACTTTCGCTACGTTGCAGATGGCTGCTGCATAGTTCTGCGGGATATCGAGGGATCTCAGTTCCTCGATGGCGGCTGCGATCGTCTCAGGGTTCGTACCGGAGAAGGTGACGCTGCATCCGAGGTTCAGGAATGCTTTTACCAATCCGAATCCTATGCCTCGAGTCCCCCCTGCGAGTACTACGTGTCTATCCATGACTATGGTTCCTTATCTCATTTTTTTGTAGTATAGCACATGAAATGGTAAGTTGACATACATTCATGCACTCATGTGCATTGATAATTCATCGTTATGTGTTGGATCTCAGCTTCATAGAAGGGTTTTCGGACCGGAACGAACCCGAAACGGCGGTAATAGTCCAGTAGATAGTACTGAGCATGCATGGTCAGCTGTGCTGTTCCTGCCGCTCTGCTCATCTCCAGAACGTACCGCAGCATCATCTCGCCCAGACCGCGACCTCTGTATGAGGGGAGGACGGCAAAGCGTTCGAGCTTGAGAACAC
This sequence comes from Spirochaetia bacterium, assembly GCA_021736385.1. Lineage (GTDB taxonomy): Bacteria > Spirochaetota > Spirochaetia > CAKZLE01 > CAKZLE01 > JAIPFY01. The sequence continues at coordinate 2,202 of JAIPFY010000009.1, forward strand.
CGGGAGAGACCGTGCGGAGTCTCAGACATCCGGCCGGTTCACAGCCGCAGTAGAGCAGCAGATGGTCACAGGAAAGGTCTTTCCCGTCAAGTTCTATCCGGCTGTCCACCTGCTGTCCCTCGATGAATACCACTTTTCGAATGTCCTGACAGATCTGGATGTGTCTCAAGTCCTCTTCAGTCGGTTCTCCGCCGGGTCTGATCTGTATGATCTGTCGTTTGGCAGGCAGGGTCTCCATGACACTGAAGTGGGTATCATCATAGATGACATCCCCTACGATGGAGAAGCCACGCTGTTCATACATGCTGATCAGGCGTGCAGCTCTGGTGAGTACCACCAGACGTATCGACCGGTAGCCCTGCCGCTCTGCCCGGGCCAGAGCAAAGTCGAAGAGCTGTGATCCGATGCCTTTCCCCTGGTATGAGGGGAGGACACCCAACCGTGCTATGGTAAGGTAGTTGTCCGTCTCAAGGAGCCATGATATGTGAGAGAGGACTTCTATGTCGATATCATGGGTCAGGGTCACGGTCCCGACCACCTGCTGTCCATCGGTGACGACGAAGACCTGTTCATGCAGCAGGTCTTCGATAACCATCTCTCTGGTCGGGTACTCGTCTGTCCAGGTTTCCAGACCATCCTCCCGGAGTTTCTGCGCACAGGAGGTGAAGATATGCATGATGCCGGGAATATCGTCCTGCTGTGCAGGTTGTATCTCTATGGTTCTCATTCGCACAGTATAGTAGGAAACGCCGGGGTGTCACAAGAGATGTCTCTCAGCGTCCGGCTATCTTGATCGTCCGGGCATAGGGGTGCATCAGCTGAGCGTACTCCTTCAGCAGATCAGGTGAGGTTCGTGGCAGGGTCCGCAGAGCCGGATCGGGAAGGTTGTCTCTGGGTACGAACGGCTGCAGGGTATAGCAGGCTGCTCCCTCGATCAGCTTCCCGATCGAGAGCATCTCACTGCGGGTATGAAAGGAGGCAAGGACCGTCGTGCGGAACTCATAGGCGGTGTTCCCTGCCTTCAGCAGGTCTACCGAGCCTCTGATGCGCTCGCTCTGCCCGTAGGAGACGAACGAACGGTAGTGTTCGAGAGCACATTTCACATCCATCGCTACGTAGTCCAGCTGATCGAGCAGTCCTTCGAGCATGTCAGGATGGGAACCGTTCGTGTCGAGTTTGACCCGTAGTCCCTGATCCTTGAACCAGGTCACCAGCTGAGGCAGGTGAGGAACGAGTGTCGGTTCCCCCCCAGTGATGGTGACCCCGTCTATCCAGTCCTTCTTCCTGAACCGATCTATCGCCATGCGAAGCTCATCTGCACTGAGACCTGCTTCCCTGCTGCCCATCAGCGGTGCGTTATGGCAGTACCCGCAGGAGAAGTTGCATCCGGAGGTGAACAGTACGGCACTGATCGATCCGGGGAAGTCCACCAGGGATGGCCTTTGCAGGAACCCGTAGATCTGCGTGGTTTCAGGCAGGCCCATCGGGTATCTCCTTCGCCTGTTTGAGCAGATGGGTGATCATTGCCGGGGTGATCGTCCCGGTACTCGTGTAGTCCGTCTGCAGCCCGAGGTAGGTATAGAGCCTGAAGTCCCTGCAGACGGGGTCTGCTGCTCCGGGTCTCTCGTTGGTCATCCGTTCATAGCGGCCGGTTCCTTCATCGTAGCGTGTTATGATCAGTGCCGGGATCCGCTGGGGGTTGATGCACTCGGTATTGCAGAATTCCACGAGTCCTGCTTCGGTCATCACATCAAGGTAGCGTTTGGAGAAATCACTCCACAGTTCTTTTTTCAGCAGGGTATCGACCCGCTGATTGAGGGTGTGGCACTTCTGACATCCCTCTTTTCCGAAGATCACTATCTGGTATGGTGTCTGTTCCATGGGTAGTCCTCCTTAGGCCCTTCGCAGGGTATCGATCGCATCATCAGCTGTCTCCAGAGCATAGTTCCCGGCCTGTCTGGCCTTGAGCTCCCCATACCGTTTTGATTTGTTCCAGTTCTGCACGCGGCTGAAGTAGCCTACGACGCGTGTCTCTCCGAACACATCAGTCGAGCCGCAGCGTTCGCAGTGGTCATGCAGTCCCCTGAAGCTGTGACTGCAGGTAGTACAGTAGGTGAATTCAGGGGAGATGGTCAGCTGTGCACTCTGTGTACGGAAGAAGACTTCTTTCATGAGCAGGGCCACAGATTCGGCAGAGGGCTGCTCCTCGCCCACGAAGGCGTGAGTGATCGCACCTGATTCTATCAGGCTGTGGAACTTGCTTTGCTGTACGATCCGCTCTACCAGAGAGACCGGTGCATCGGCGGTAAGATGGATGGAGTTGGTGTAGTAGGCACTGTCCTCGTCTCCTTTGACCACAGCAGCTGCTTCCTGCGGGAAATAGATCAGATCGGTCTTTGCCAGCCTTCGTGCAGCACTCTCAGCCGGTGATTCTTCGAGGCTGAACTTCAGCTGGTGTTTTGCGGCGAGTTTCCTGGCTTTCAGGTACATGTGTGCCACGATGCGCAGTCCCAGATCCAGTGCCTCCTGATCTTCGTGCAGTTCCCTGCCGGTGAGGAAGTTCACGGCGTCATTGACCCCTATCAGTCCGATGATGTAGGTGCAGGTCTCCAGGTCGACATAGGGTCTCCCGTCACAGGCGGTCTTCCCGATCTGATAGAGCGGCCTTCCCGGTTCCCTGATCATCTGTGCGATGGTCGCCTTCTTCTCCAGATGAGCCTGCACTGCCAGATCCATCGTCGCATCCAGCTCTTCACACAGCCCTTCGAAGGTCTTCTTCCCGCGTTTGCCCGCACGATAGGCGGCCTGCGGGATGTTGATGGTGACATTCTGGAATCCACAGAACCGCATCGACTCGGGATGTTTGAGCATCCGGTTGTCCTGTATGGTGGTTCTCAGGCGGCAGCAGGCGGAGAGGGTCACCTCATCACGATCGAAGATGAAGTAGGTCGATCCGTTCCTGCTTGCCAGTTCACAGGCTTCCTTGTAGACAGCATACTGTGCAGGGTCGGTGAAGGTCTCGTCGCTGATATGGAAGTCGCATTTGGGGAATTCGAACACCCGGCCGTTCCGGTCGCCCTCGCCCCAGACCTCCAGCAGAGCGGAGGCGAAGTCCCTGGTCTCTCTGGTGTAGTCTCCGTAGGTCACGATACGCCACCGGTGTTCCTCAAGCCGTTGTGAGACCTCCTGATCATAGGTGATCCCTTTTTCCTCATCGGTGAGTTCCCTGAGTACCAGATGCTGTGTTCCTTCACTGTCGGTATACACCAGGTCCATCAGCCTGTTCCCTTTGGGGTCGGTAGCATCTCTCAGGACCTCTGTGACTGGGACCTTCTCATCCCCGATCCACATCATGTAGGTCCCTCCCGGTCCGATGGCTGGGACCTCTTTGAGGTAGTTCGGTACGCCGGTGTGGATATTGAAATCGAGGAACAAGGTCTGTCCCCCTCGGGAGAAGGCGTTCTGTGATCCGTTGAAGATCATCTCCTGAGCGATCTGTTTGAGCCCGGAGGTCGACAGGCCTTCCAGGTACGGGGCATAGAGGATGTTGATGTAGGCGATCCCCAGAGCTCCTGCATAGTTTGCCTGCATGCTTGCCAGGAAGGTGTTCAGGTGCCCGGTCAGCACACTTGCACTGCGTGCCGGTCTTGATTCCGTATTGAGGTTGCTCAGCCCCTGCAGGCCGTACTTCTTGATGTATTCGATCGAGTGAGAGGAGCAGTAGACCCTGTGAGGATACCCCAGATCATGCAGATGGATCGCACCGGTATCATGGGCCCGTTTGACTTCGGATGAGAAGATGGTATCGAGTCCCCACTGTTTGAGGACCATCTCAGCGATCCCCAGGTTGACTGCCTCAGGGTTGTTGTTCACGATGTTGCTGTTCTCGGTGGGTTTGGAGAACATCAGCTGTTCGACGAACTTCTTGGGGATCCGATAGATCGAGAGGTCCTGCAGCTGCTCGGTATGGTCCCGGTCAGAGAGGACGTTGTTCACCAGTTCTCGAATCAGTGCGGTGTTCAGGGTCTTCATCGAACTTGAGAGCACCATGTTCTCCACTTCTTTTGCAACGCTGTCTGCAAGGTCGACCGAAAGATCGGTCTCTTCCACGATCTGTCTGACGATCTCCTTCCGGTCCCAGGGGGTGGCGATGTTTCCCGATGTCGATTCTACCAGCAGCAGGCTCGCATCGGTGATGTCCATATCCTCACTCAGGTTGGCACCTCTGATCCTGATCGCCCTTCTTGCCACTTCCCGCTGCTTCCGGTATCGCTTGAAAGCTGCGACTACCAGAGCACAGTCGGCCTCTGCGAGGACGATCTCAACCAGGTCCTGCACATCTTCGATGTGCGGGATCCTTCTACCGTCTTCCTCAGGGCGCACGTAGTACTCAGATGTCGGGGTGTTGAGTTGTTCGAGTACCTTCTGTGTGAGATCTGCTGCCCTGCGGGTATCGATACCCGGGTCCCCGCCGCTTCGTGACACTGCTTTGGCTGATTTGCTGATTGCCTGCTCGATCTTCTGCCTGCTGAAGGGGACCACATGTCCGCTTCGCTTCTTGAATCCGTCAAATTGGAGATCCTGGTCTATCATATGCCTGTTCCTTATCCCCCTCACAGAGGGCGCACTCTTTCATAGCGTGTATGTTTGTGTATCACGCTCGTACGTGCGGTGTTCTGAGTATGTTCGATCATTATGATGTCGAATAAGCTCGTCTGCGCCTGTTCGACCCGGTGACTGTGTATGCTCTCAATGTGGGTGCATCCGATGTCTTTGTCTATATACACTATATATTGTGTATATAGACAAAGTCAATCTATATGTAGCGTATTTTTTTGTTGAGGGAGGTCCAGAGTGATACCTGCTGCAGGTATGGGAAGTTAGCTGTGAGAACAGGATCAGCGGCCTGTGGGCTGCTTCTCTAGGATGTTCCCGAGTGTTCCCGTCCATGAGATAGCCTGTACCGGGCATATCTCCTTACATGCTCCACATCTGATGCACTCTGCACTATCGAGTTCACTGACCGGGTCCAGTCCCATGCCGCAGGCCTGCTGGCACAGACCGCAGGAGATACAGCGATCATGATCGAGGCTCAGGCGGATGATGGAGAACTTGTTGCATACACCGTATATGGCTCCGAGGGGACAGAGGAACTTACAGAAGGGACGGTTCTCATAGAGCGAGAGCAGGACGATCGACAGGGCGATAGCGGCCTTGAGAAAGAAGCGCCATCCGATGAGGGCCCTGAGCCCTGCGTTGGTCAGAAGCAGCGGCAAGGCTGCTTCGATGGTCCCTGCAGGGCAGATGTAGGCGCAGAACCAGGTCTCTCCGAGCCCTCCTTCATTACGAAAGAGCACGGGGAAGAGGAACACGGTGGTGATCAGCATGAGGTATTTCAGATACCGCAGGGGAGACTTCGGGACCGGGGTCCCTGACGGGACGGCAGTGCGGACTCTCTTCCTGCCAGGGATCTTGTACAGCAGTTCCTGCAGCAGCCCGAAGGGGCAGAGCCATCCACAGGTGAAGCGGCCGGCAGCAGTACCCAGGAGGGCGATGGTACCCAGAGCATAGAGTGAGATACGGCTCTGGTAGGCTGCGAGGGTGGTCTGCAGCGCCCCGATGGGACAGGAGCCCAATGCTCCGGGACAGGAGTAGCAGTTGAGCCCCGGCACGCAGATATGCTTTGCCCCGCCGCGATAGATCCTGCCGGTAGCGAACCCGGTCAGATAGCTGTTGGTCCCAAGGCTGAAGAGTGCCTGCACGATCTTTCGTGTACGACCGAGGTGTGGATGAGCCATCATCCGATCCCTATGCAGGCAAGGCAGAGGTTGATGCTCTTCTGATAGATCTCTGTCGCCTCACCGCGAAGTATACCGGCAATGATACCTGAGACGGCCAGGATCAGGATGGTGACAGGTAGCAATGCCCGTATGTTCACTCGTCTGTTCATACCTGACAGTATATAATCTCAGAGATATCCTGTACAGAAAAAAGAAGCCGGGGTACCTCTGGCTTCTGATGTACAGCAGCAGGTGAGCATAATCACAGATACTGCACTCCGGTGATCATTGATTCCTTGTCCAAAGGTCTTCCTTTCGGTATGATAGGCCACACATGAACCTCATATCGATAGAACAGATAGCAAAGACCTTGAACGATGATCCGCTCTTCAGCGGGGTCTCTCTGGGCGTGGACGAAGGGGCTCGTATCGGGCTCATCGGAAAGAATGGTACCGGGAAGTCCACGTTCCTCCGGATCCTCACCGGTGAGCTGGAACCTGACGAAGGGACCATAGCACGGAACAACCTGCTGCGGGTCAGTATCCTCGAACAGGTCCCCACAGCCCCTCCGGAGACTACCCTTCGGGAGTATCTCTATCTCGGCAGCGGAGTGTGCCTGGAGATCCTTCGTGCGTATCATGCTGCGATGGCTGAGTATGAGCATCATGATGCTCATGCGCGAAGAGTAGCAGAACTCACTGAGCAGATGGATCAGGAACAGTGCTGGTCCATCGAGCATGAATACCTCTCAAGGCTCTCTGAACTGGGGATCGAGGAACTCGATCGGCCGATGGGAGAACTCTCAGGGGGGATGCTCAAGAAAGCAGCCCTTGCCAGAGCCTTGTCGACACACCCCAATCTGCTCATCCTTGATGAACCGACGAACCACCTTGACATCAGTACCATCGAATGGCTTGAGAACTACCTTACCAACTCTACGATGGGATTCATCATGGTCACGCACGACCGGTACTTCCTCGATGCGGTGTGCAGTTCGATCTTTGAGCTTGATGATCAGAAGATCTATGTGTATGAAGGGAACTATTCGACGTTCCTCGAACGCCGTGAACAGCGGATGCTCGAGCAGCAGCGTTATCAGGATAAACTGGCCAACATCCTGCGGACTGAACGCGAGTGGCTGCTCAGAGGACCGAAAGCCCGTACCACGAAGAACAAGGGACGCATCCAGCGTGCCTATGACCTCATGGACCAGCAGGTGCAGAGTCAGCAGGCTCAGGCACAGTTCAGTTCTTCTGACCGGAGATTGGGGAACAAGGTGCTGGAGCTCAAAGGCATCACCAAATCCTATGGGGATACGATGGTGGTCTCTCCGTTCAGCTACAGTTTCAAGCGTGGGGAGCGCATAGGTATCGTCGGACCCAACGGTTCCGGGAAGACCACCTTCCTCGATATGATCAGCGGCAGGTTGCCTGCGACCGGCGGTAGTGTGGAGCTCGGGGTCAATACGGTCTTCGGCTATTATGATCAGATGAGCAGACCGCTGAAAGACGAGATGACTGTCCTTGCGTTCATGGAAGAGATCGCAGACCTGGTCACTTTGGATGACGGGGGACGGATCCCTGCAGCCAGATTCCTCGAACGGTTCGGATTCCCCACCCGCATGCATCGGGTGGAGATCGGGCGCCTGTCCGGAGGCGAGAAGCGCCGTCTGTATCTGGTGAGCATCCTGATCAGACACCCGAACTTCCTCATCCTCGATGAGCCGACCAACGATCTTGACCTCGATACGATGCGCAGGCTCGAGGAGTATGTGCAGACCTTCTCAGGAGCTCTTCTGGTGGTATCGCATGATCGTGCGTTCCTCGATCGCACCACCGATTATCTGTTCGTCTTCGATGGTTCAGGCTCCATCCTCGGTGTCAGCGGGAGCTACAGTGATTACCGCGCCTATATCGATCAGGTGCAGGAAGAGCAGAAGGCTGCATCGGTACAGGAGAAGAGAGCCCGTCCGGTCAAGAGAGAGAAGAAGGGCCTCACCTTCAAGGAGAAGCAGGAGTACGAAGGGCTTCTTGAAGAGATCGATGCCCTGGAGGAGCAGAAGGCTTCACTTGAAGAGCTCTTCTGTGATCCCCTGCTGGACCCGGATCGACTGCACCGTGCACAAAAGCAGTACCGGGAGCTCGAGGGACTGATCCCTGAGAAGCTCGAACGGTGGGAGTACCTGGCTGACCTTGACGAGAACGGCTAGAGGGGCAGGGGAAGCTGGTCTGAGCCAGTCCCCTGCAGCGATGGAGGGGAATCCCTTCGTTGGGAAGCTTCCGGGCTTCAGGATTCGGTGAGGATACGATATGATTCTCAGTATCAGCAGAAGAACAGACATCCCCGCATGCTACAGCCCGTGGCTGTCCAACAGATTCAAGGAAGGGGTGGTCTATGTCCGAAACCCCTATGACCGTCATCTGGTCTCCTCGGTGGATCTGCATCGCTCGGTGGATGGGATCGTCTTCTGGAGTAAGGACCCGAGGCCGATGTTCGAGTACCTGCCGCAGTTCGATCTGATACCCTTCTATGTGCAGTTCACCCTCAACGGCTACGGCAGGGAGCTCGAACCGCATGTCCCTGACCCGGTACAGCTGCTTGAGACCTTCAGAGTGCTTTCTGATCGGATTGGACCCCATCGGGTCATCTGGCGTTACGATCCGGTGATCATCACCGATGAGTACACCTGCGCATACCACAAACAGACCTTCGATACGCTTGCCGCTGCCCTCCAGGGATATACGGAGACCTGTGTGATCAGTTTCCTTGATATAGGGCGGAAGAACCGGCAGCAGATGCAGGCTGCGGGGGTACAGGAGATCACCACCGACCGGGTCCTCGAGCTCGCTTCGTTCATGGCCGACAGCGGAGCCTCACACGGGATGACGATCCAAAGCTGCGCAGAACCGTACGATCTCTCCTCTGTCGGCATCAGCCATGGTGCCTGTATCGATACGCGACTGCTCGAGCGTATCGGCGGCTACCGTCTCGATATCGGGAAGGATCCCCATCAGCGCAAGCTGTGCGGCTGTGCCACCAGTATCGATATCGGCAGCTATGATACCTGCACGCACCTATGCACCTACTGCTATGCCAATTCCGGCAGCGATGTCGTCTTCACCAACCATGCACGCCACCACGTCTCTTCCCCCCTGCTCATAGGGGAGCTCGGGCCGAAGGACCGGGTGGTCCCCAGGAAGTGCAGCTCATCAAGGATCCTGCAGGGAGATCTGGGGCTGTAGGGGGAGAGCTCTGTCTCTGTCAGTTCTTCTGCAAAACAAGCAGTGCTGATTGGTCTTTGAAGGCGTATGCCGCCTGTCTGTCTAATCCGTGACCTGCCTGCACATCAGGTTGATTTCATTCAGTATCTTCCGTGGAATCTATCTTCTGGCTTGAAGGCACAGATGAGCGTCGATACCAAAACGAGATACAGGGACCCTGCTTTGCATCGCTTGGATGAGTCGTTGCAACCTTGGGACACGTTCGTTCGCTGACCCTCTTTCAGAGCATCGGCTGATTCTCTGAGAGTCGTACAGATCTTGAAGAGTCATTACCTGTGTCCAGGCTGTATAGGGTTTGGTGTTCACTAAGCATATCAAGACAAGAAGGCGTGCGAAACTTGGTCTTCAGGTTGTGTCCTATGGCCGTCACATGTACACAAAACATAAAAACAGCCATACGTTCTTATTGAAGATATGGCTGTTTGTAACGTATAAATTCTTTTATTGTAAAAAATCATACGAACGTCCAGAAGGCGCCGACCGGATTCGAACCGGTGCATGAAGGTTTTGCAGACCTCTCCCTTACCACTTGGGTACGGCGCCATGTGGAACATAACATAGCAGAAAACCTTTTTAAGTTCAAGATAGTGTGCTATGTTTCTGTGAAGATGGTATGCCATGGATGAACCGAAGGTGCTGCTGATGCAGCCGCCCATATATGATTTTGCCCTGTATGATCTCTTCTTCAAGCCGTATGGGCTGCTTCGCATCGGGAAGTGGCTGCAGCAGAACGGGTACGGGATCTCCTATCTCAACGCCCTTGACTGGCATGACCGGGCATCTATCAGTGCTCTCGGACGGGTGAGACGATCAGCTCATGGTACCGGGAAGTTCTTCAGAGTGCCGGCTGACCTCCCTGCGCACATCCCACCGATCAGAAAGCAGTACAGCCGATACGGCATCCTCCCTCAGAGCATCTGTGCTGCACTGAAGGAGTCCCGACCTGATCTGGTCTTCATCACCACGGGGATGACCTACTGGTACGAGGGGGTAACAGAAGCTGTTGCCCTGGTGCGCGAACAGGCCCCTGAGGCGAAGGTCCTGCTCGGGGGGATCTATGCCACCCTCATGGCCGAGCATGCCCTGCAGGTCACCGGAGCTGATGCGGTGATCACCGGTGATGGCCGGCAGCAGCTGCAGGAGGTCCTGGGATCCTGGGGGTTCCCGGTCCCTGATGGACCGATCCCGCTGCAGCCGCTGCTGCTTGATGCGGCATGGGAAGATGCAGCAGGGGTTCTCAGGCTGAATACCGGCTGTCCCCTTCACTGTGACTACTGTGCCTCGGATCTGATCACTCCGGTCTTTCAACGGGGAGACCCGCATGAGGGGTTCGAGCTGCTCATGGAGATGAGAAGACGGTTCGGGATCAGGCATATCGGCTTCTATGATGATGCTCTGCTGATGCACAGTGACAGGGTGTTCAAACCGTTTCTGGAGCTGGTCATACGAAGCGGGTTGGACTGGAAGTTCTATACCCCGAACGCTGTCCATATCAAGCTGATCGATCGAGAGGTCGCGGAGCTCATGAGCAGATCAGGCTTTCAGGAGGTCAGGATGGGCTACGAATCCTCATCGACCGAGTTCCATGAGGCTCATGACCATAAGTTCGATCACGGGGATCTCCATCGTGCGGTCTCGCTGCTCAAAGGGGCAGGGTTCACCAGAGGCTCCCTCCCTGTCTATATCCTGGCAGGACTTCCCGGACAGAGTATGAGGGATGTGATGGGATCGGTGAACGCAGCGGGGCGTGCAGGACTGTCTGCATCGATCGCTGAGTTCTCACCGGTACCCGGGACACCTGCGTGGGAACTGGCATGTGAACAGTCACGGTATCCGATACGGACCGAGCCTCTGTTTCATAATAACAGCTTTCAGGTGACTGCCTGGGATGGTCTGACGCGTGAGGATATGCAGCAGCTCAAGCTGGCAGCTCGAGCTACCAGATCACAGAGGTGATCAGGACTTGTCGGTCGCAAGAGGCTCATCAGGGGCTTTGGCGCCTCTGGGGCCATTGTTCTTGTTCCCGTGTCGATGACGACCGGGTACATCACAGGCAGGACAACGTACGCCCTTCTGGTCTTCATGCTGCATGGTCCTCCAGCTTCTGCCGCAGCCTTTGCAGATCCTTCTTCGTTCATAGTCTATCTCGAAATCGCCGCCCTCGATCAGCAGCATCTTTCCCTGCAGCAGGGCCTCAGCGCACTTCTGACGGGCCATCGCGACGATGTTCCCGAAGGTCTGTCTGGAGACTTCCATGAGTTGTGCAGCCTCTTCCTGATACAGACCTTCAAAGTCAGCAAGACGCAGAGCTTCCAGCTCATCGAGCGTGAGTGTTATGGTCTCCAGTTCATTGAAGGGGATCCCTGCAGGTTTGAACAGATCGAACGGTGGTGCTCCGAAGATCTTCCTGTTCTTTCTCGGTCTAGGCATGTAAGCTCCTTATGATCACTACTCTGATCATACTCTATCTGCCTGCTTTTGTAAACTGAGCATCCCTGCAGGTAACTTCCCTCGTGGCAATCAGATCTACCTCGATACCGAGCGGATCCCTGCAGATGAGATCCCCGATATGACAGGGAGCCTCCACCTGCAGCGTGCTGATGAACCTCATGAGCTTCTCGATCACATCTTTCGGTACCGGTACGCTGGTGCGGACGCTGACAAGGGGATCCCTGCCTCCGAGGACTCTGACACTGGTACATACGGTGCGCATCGGATGGAGGATCTCCTGTTCGACCCACTGGACCCCTTTGGGACAGCGGGCAAAGCTGATTCGAGAGATCTTCCGGTCCTGTGGATCATACTGCACTTCGATCCTGCAGCTGTTCGGGCAGATGATGCAGGTCATGATCTCTGTGACTTCATGTTCGCACACAGTGCACCTCCACGCTGGTATCTGCAGCCGTCTCAGAGAGATCCAGCGGTATCTGGATCATCTCAGAGGGCTGCACGTACGGCAGCTGCTGCCGGTATATGAGCTCGGACCCAGATCTGATCTGGATCGTGACATCCTCCATCGGTTTTCTCACCCGGCAGCTGAGCAGTGTCGAACCCTGAGCTGACATGCTCTGCGGCAGAACATACCGGATGCCCTCTCCTGCCTGCAGGGTGATGGTCTTGCGTTTCTCTGCCCGTTCGCCTCGAAGATACGCCGCTGCACAGGTTCCTGCATGGGCTGCCTCCTGTGATACCAGATCCACCACATCGTGCACCTGCAGCACGTTACCGCAGGCGAACAGACCGGGTACGCTGGTCATCAGGTGCTCATCCACTGCAGGACCTCCAGTGACCGGGTCCATGACAGCATCCAGTGACCGGGTGAGTTCGTTCTCGGGGATCAGGCCGACAGACAGGAGGATGGTGTCACAGGGGATGTGTGTCGATCGTGTCGTATCGAGCAGGCCGTCCCTGCCGACCGGGGCGATGAGTGCACCGGTCACCCGATCGGTCCCGAGGATCTCAACGATCCCGGTCTCGAGATACAGCGGGATCGAGAAGTCCGTCAGGCACTGGCGGATGTTTCGATCCAGTCCTCCGGGATAGGGCTGTATCTCAGTCACCGCAGCGACCGAACCGCCTTCAAGGGTGACTCTCCTTGCCATGATCAGACCGATATCACCGGAGCCGATGATAAGGAATCGTGACCCGGTCATGATGTTCTGCATGTTCGTCAGCCGTTGAGCGGTCCCTGCGGTATAGATACCCGCAGGACGGGTCCCAGGAAGGCTGATCGCGCCGGCGGTCCGCTCCCTGCAGCCCATGGCCAGGATCACCGCAGCTGCTGTGATCACCGAGATGAGCCCTGTGGTCATGGTATGCAGTGCAAAACCGCTCTCTGTACGCTCTATGCTCGAAACGTAGGTATCGGTGAGGAGCTCTACCCCTGCATCCCGGCAGGCAAGTTCGTCAATATGGGCATACTCGCCTCCGGTCAGGGCGCAGTCGAAGCGTTGAAGACCGAACCCGTCATGGATGCACTGGTTGAGGATGCCTCCGGCACGGTCATCCCGTTCGATGATGATGACCGCAGCACCGGCACTTCTGGCAGCAGCAGCTGCCGCCAGTCCTGCAGGACCTGCACCGATCACGGCAATATCGACATGCTGCAGCTGTCTCATGATGTGGACTCCTCTGGACGCAGATGACGGTGGTACATCGGTGATCCCGGACCCTTGAGCTGCTGCTGATCCATCGTGATCCCCCGTTCCTCTTCGAGCAGCTGTGCGATCCTCGGGATGCAGAATCCTCCCTGGCACCGTCCCATCATCGATCTGCAGCGCAGCTTGATCCCGGTGTAGGTCACCGGTCCTATGATCCGGTCGACTGCCTGCAGGACCTCTGCCTTGGTGATCCCCTCACAGCGGCAGACGATCGAACCGTGATCCGGGTCCTGTTCGACCAGCTGCTGCTGTCGATCGAGCGGCAGTTCGAGAAAACGCTCTCTGGCAGGGAGGGTACCCGACCAGTGCTGCTTCTCGACCAAGCTCAGATGTGAGCGTACCAGAGCGACGATCTCCAGAGCAAGAGAGGGGGCTGCGGTCAGTCCCGGGCTCTCGATGCCGGCAAGCAGGATGAATCGATCATGATCTTCCAGGATGAAATCACCGAACCCGCCCACCTCAGGAGGATTGAGCTTCGGCCTGAGTCCAGCGAAGGTCCTGATGAAGTCACCCTCGGAGAGGGTAGGAAGAAGGGTATGCCCTGCTGCTCGAAGGGCTCTGAGGATCTCTGAGGTGGTCCCGGTATGTTCTTTACTGTCGCTGTAGGCGGTACTCGGTCCGATGAGGATGTTCCCGTCGACCGTCTGTGTCAGGTGGATACCCAGACCGCTGCTGTGGTGACCGGGGACAGGATAGATCAGCACATCAAGCTGGTCTCCGAGGCGTTTGTCCAGTACATAGTACTCCCCCTTGCAGGGGTAGATGGTGATGCCCTGGATACCGGCCATCTGTGCGATGCTGTCAGCATAGAGGCCTGCTGCGTTGATGACGATGGCAGCATGGATCGGGCAGAGCCCCTCGGCATCATGGACGATGAATCCATCCTCGGCCCTGTCGATCGCACTCACGGTATGTCCGAAGTGAAACTCGACTCCGTTGTGGTGTGCCGACTCCGCACAGGCGATGGTCAGTTCATAGGGACTGATGATCGCTGTGGAGGGTGAGTAGAGCGCCTGTATTCCCGAGATACCCGGCTGCAGCCGCTGCATCCGTTCAACATCGATGATCTCCAGCCCAGGTACTCCGTTGGCCTCTCCCTGTGCTTTGAGCACCTTCAGCTCCTCACATTGGGATCGATCGAACGCGACAGTCAGTTTCCCTGTCGGTTTGAAGGGCACCTGCAGCTGCTCACACAGCTGCTGCATCATGTGATTCCCCCGTACGGCATGGATCGCGCGCAGGGTTCCGCTGCGATAGTGGATACCCGAATGGACCACGCCGCTGTTCCTGCTGCTCGTCCCGAAGCCCGTATCGTACTCTTTCTCGAGTACCGCCACGCTGATCTGATAGCGAGAGAGTTCCCGTGCTGCGGCACAGCCGATGATACCTGCACCGATGATGATGACATCCACATGTTTCATGCTAGTATCATACACGCAGACGATAGCTCTGAAAAGTCCAAAATAGTTCATAAATGAATATTGACAACCAAATACATTGTATATATGCTACATATAAGATCATAAAGGAAAGTAAACGTTCACAAAACGTTCACTTAAGACTGACAGGGTGGTAGGACGATGTCGATTGGACTCATTCCGGCAGACCGACAGCATAAGATCAAAGAGATCATCGCACAGAAGGGTGTGGTCCGGGTGAATGAGCTCAGCGATCTCTTCGAGGTCTCTGTGCTGACCATCAGAAGGGATCTGGATCTGCTTGCGGAGCAGGGGATCCTCGAACGTTCTCACGGAGGAGCGGTACTCAGACAGAACATGTCCGTCGAGCCGCTGTTCACCCAGAAAGAACGCCTGTACCGGGAAGAGAAAGAGCGGATCGGGATCGCAGCCGCCAGATTGATCGAAGAAGGGGACATGGTCCTGATCAACAGCGGATCGACCACCCTCCAGGTCATCAGAGCTCTCAAAGATAAACATATCACGATCATCACCAACAATATCGCTGCAGCCATGGTATCGGATGATGCCGCCTATGACATCGTGTTCCTGGGTGGGAACTATCGTACCCAGTCACATTCGGTAGCGGGGAACTTCGCACAACTGGCACTCGAGAGGGTGTATGCGAACAAGGTGATCATCGGGGTAGACGGGTTCAGTTTCTCACATGGGCTGACTACGCCGATCATGCAGGAGGCGGAGATCACCCGTTCTATGATCGACAAGACTGTAGGACAGGTCATCGTGGTCGCGGCGAGCAACAAGATGGGAGTGGTCTCGAACTTCAAGACAGCTCCGGTAGAGAAGATCGATACGCTGGTGACCGACGCGAATGCGAAGGAATTTCTCACCGAGACCGAGCTGCAGAAGGCCGGGATAGAACTGATCATAGCACGACCTTAGGTCGTGATACGCTCCGGGGGCAACCGGGGTATAGAGAAACACGATAGTCTGACGACGTTGGGAGGCGGATTTATGGCTTACGAAGATGCATACAAAGATTGTGAGTGGGTAGAGTTCGAAGTATTGGAACAGTTTATGAAAGATGCTCTGATAGGAGCAGGATTGCCTGAAGAAGATGCTGCGATCGTAGGTGAGATCCTGATCACTTCTGACAAGCGGGGGATCGACTCTCATGGTATCGGAAGACTGAAACCGATCTATATCGACCGGATCGACGCAGGGATCCTCAATCCTGAGACGAAGATCGATGTGATCAAAGATGATATGACAGCTGCAGTCCTTGACGGGAACAACGGTATGGGACATGTGGTATCGAAGAAAGCCATGGAAATGGCTATAGAGAAAGCACAGAAATACGGGATGGGTATGGTCGCTGTACGCAACTCCACCCACTACGGTATCGCAGGATACTATACGAAGATGGCTACCGATGCCGGCATGATCGGGATCACGGGGACCAATGCCCGACCATCGATCGCACCGACCTTCGGAGTCGAGAACATGCTCGGGACCAACCCGCTGACCTTCGGGCTCCCCACCGATGAGGAGTTCCCCTTCATCCTCGACTGTGCGACCTCGGTATCACAGAGAGGGAAGATAGAAGTCTATGGACGAGCCGGAAAAGACCTTCCTTCAGGATGGGTGATCGGCAGCCAAGGTGAGGATCGGACTGATACCAAGCAGGTGCTCATAGACCTGACCAAGGGCACTGCAGCCCTCGCACCACTGGGAGGTGTCGGTGAGACTACCGGTGGATACAAAGGGTATGGCTACTCCATGGTCGTCGAGATCCTCTCTGCAGCACTGCAGGATGGAAGCTATCTGAAGACCCTCAACGGGTTCGATGCTGATGGAAAGAAGATCCCCTATCCACTGGGCCATTTCTTCATCGCCATCGACCCTGAACGATTCATGGGGCTGGAGACGTTCAAGAAGATAGCAGGGAATATCTGCAGAGAAGTCAGGAACTCGCGTCTTGCTCCCGGGGCAGAGAGGATCTACACCGCAGGCGAGAAAGAGCATGTTGCATGGCAGTATCGAAAGGATCATGGATGTCCAGTTCCCGTGACACTGCAGAAGGTGATGGTAGAGCTGAGAGATCGATACGGGATGGATTACACCTTCCCCTTTGAAAAATAACTGGAAACTACTATCTGCATACCAAGTGCGGGTTGTGAATGGAGGAGAATATAATGGATGAATTGAAAGAAAAAGCACTGGCGTACCACATGCTCGATGGCGTGCCTGGTAAAGTATCAGTCGTACCGACAAAGCCCTGTATGACAGCTGATGATCTCTCTCTGGCGTACACACCGGGTGTTGCAAAACCTGTACTGGAGATTGCAGCTGATCCTGAGAATGCCTACAAGTACACTGCGAAGGGAAACCTCGTAGCGGTCATCTCCAACGGAACGGCCATACTCGGACTGGGAAACAAGGGACCTCTTGCTTCCAAACCGGTAATGGAAGGAAAAGGTGTCCTGTTCAAGAGATTCGCAGATGTGGACGTGTTCGACCTGGAACTCGATACCATGGACCCGAAGAAGATCATCGAGTTCGTCAAGATGCTCGAACCGACCTTCGGCGGGGTGAACCTCGAAGACATCAAAGCTCCCGAGTGTTTCGAGATCGAACAGACCCTCATCGAGATGTGTGATATCCCCATCTTCCATGATGATCAGCATGGGACAGCTATCATCTCTACCGCAGGTATCATGAACGCTGCAGAGATCGTCGGCAAGAAGATGGAAGACCTGAAGGTCGTATTCAACGGTGCCGGTTCTGCAGGTATCTCCTGTGCGAAGATGCTGGTCGCCTGTGGTGTGAAACAGGAGAACCTGATCATGTGTGACAGCGTCGGTGTCATCTACAAGGGCAGGACCGAACGCATGACTCCTGAGAAGATCGAGATGGCCAATGATACCACATGTCGTACCCTGGCAGAAGCCATGGTCGATTCAGATGTGTTCATGGGTCTTTCTGTTGCCAATTGTGTGACTCCCGAGATGCTGCTCTCCATGGCAAAAGACCCTGTGGTGCTGGCGATGAGTAACCCTGATCCTGAGATCGACTACAAACTTGCTGTCGAGACACGATCGGATCTGATCATGGCTACCGGAAGAAGTGATTTCCCCAACCAGATCAACAATGTTCTGGGATTCCCTTTCATCTTCAGAGGGGCTCTGGATGTGCGAGCTTCCAAGATCTCTGAAGGTATGAAGCTTGCAGCGTCAAAAGCGCTGGCAGCTCTTGCAAAAGAAGCCGTTCCTGAAGAAGTGAAGAAAGCCTATGGCGGGCAGGACTTCTCATTCGGAAGAAATTATATCGTCCCCAAACCATTTGACCCAAGGGTCATTGAATGGGAAGCTGTTGCAGTCGCCAAGGCGGCCTGCGATGAAGGACTGGCTAAGCATCCGATCGAAGACTGGGATGCGTATAGAGAATCTCTTAAGAAGAGAATGGAAAAGTACTGGAACTGATCGGGGTCAGTTTCTACAAGACCACTGTGTGAATCCAACAATTCTCTATTGAAGCAGCTTCCCCCACGGGAAGCTGCTTCTTGCAATATGCTACTGCAGAGTATATACTTTGATTCTATCCAAGTATCATTATGGAAGGCGAAGCCCTATGGAACATACGTGTCTGAAGATATTACTCGTTGATGATGAGCGGATCAGCAGAGAAGTCGCAGCACATCTCCTGCAGAGCGGCGGCCATACGGTCGTCACCGCAGGTCTTCCCTCTGAAGCTATAGCCTTGTTCAAGAAAGAGAAAGAGACGCTGGACATCATCGTCCTCGATATGCTGATGCCGGAGATGTCCGGTAAGGAGCTCTTCTTCCGGCTGAAAGAGATCGATCCCGGGATCAGGACTATCCTGCTCAGCGGGTATGGGAAGAACACCGACATGCAGGAGGCTCTCGATCATGGGGTGTACCGATGTCTGCAGAAGCCAGTCACCCGTCAGCAGCTGCTCGATACGGTGAGAGAGGTAGCAGAGCTCTAAGAAGGCAGCTACCAGCGATTGTAGACATCCTCTGCAAAGCCGAGGATGTCTTCGATTTTGAGGACTCGCCGGTCATCGAGTACGACCGTTCCTGAGAACCTGCCGAATACCTGATGCTGCCGCGAGGTGATGATCAGCAGATCTGTGACAGATGATCTGTCGACGATCGGGGTGAACTGGAGGGCGAACCTGCCGTCGCTGCTGGTGAACTGCCAGGGCTTCATATAATCAGAAGTATCCATACAGAAGGTGATCTCCTCGAGCTTGTGGATCGTATGATCATAGAACAGGACGTTCTCACTTGCCGGGGTACGGTCAGAGAACCCGTATCCGATGGAGAAGCCGAACGGGACCCCGTCGATCAGGGCGGAAGTCGATCCCCAGTACCATCTGTTCCGGTAGGTCCATCGGCCTCGTCCCCAATCGAGACCGGCAAGGTCTGAAGGGCTCCCGAGCAGGAGCTGCTGCGTGCCGTAGCTGATGGTCCCTTCGGCCTGCATGCAGGTACTCTTCTCATTGAGATAGAAGGCCTTTCGGTTCTCCGCCCAGGAGGTGGCGATGTTCATGCTCTCATCCTGCTCTCCCGTGGTGAGGATCACATCGGCCTCAAGTCCGGTCTCTCCGGAGGGCAGGCTGAGTCTCTCTGCCCTGATGGAGAGCTCCCGCCGGTTCCCCTGTGTCTGTATGTGGACCTCCAGTCCCTTATGAGAGAAGCTGACGATGCCGTCGGCAGAGCTCTTTGACAGCCCGGTCCTTCCCAGAGGCAGGATCCTCATCGCATCCTGCTGCACCGCAGTCCCTGCCTTCAGATCGACCAGGCAGACGGCCGTCAGCCCGAGGTACCCGAGGTCACTGACTGTCACGGTCAGGCAGACCTGATGCTCATGGGAGATGATATAGTAGTAGTCCCACTCCTTGATACGCAGAGGCCCGGAAGCGATAGCCCTGCGATCATACTCCCAGATCGGATGCCGTGCCCAGCCTTCCTGAAGAATATGACCTGCACGATCGAGCAGCTGCTGCCTCTGTGTCACTTCATGCTGCATCTCCATCCTCCTTCGGTATCTGCTTCTGTATTCCCTTCCTCTCCAGTATACCTCAGGGTGGTCCATAGATACAGCAGAACACTCATCATATGCTGATGAGTGTTCTGCTGGTGTGGATCTCTGCTGTGTGCTCTGCTACCCAAGGATCAGAGGAAGTGACTGCAGCCCTGCTCCAGGGTCCTGTACGAATCCCTGCACTCTGGTGGTCATCAGGCTGTCTATCACAGGTCTGCTGCTGATGATCAGTGCTATGAGCAGGACGATGATGACCCCGAAGGCTGCCAGCAGTAGTTTGTTACTTGTTTTCATATAGTCTCCCCTTATTCTGTGTCATGTAGTCCCGGTAGAGGGCCTCGAGCTCTTCTACCGGCATATTCAGGCTGGCCATGGTCTTGAAGACCTCAGGCAGGAACGTCTGGATGAACTCCTGTTTCTTCTGTACCCGCGCCACCTCGGAGGCGTGAGCGGTGGTGAAGTACCCGATCCCCCTCTGGTTATAGATGATCCCCTGATCCTGCAGCAGCGTGTAGGTGCGTGTTATGGTGTTGGGGTTCACCTCCATCTGTACGGCCATGTCTCTGATCGACGGGATGCGGGTATCATCGGGCCACTTCCCGCCCAGTACCTGCTCATACATGTACTCGGCGATCTGCTGATAGATAGATTGCTTCTCTTTAAACTGCATCTGTGGCTTGTACCTCCCTGATCCTGAAATAGGTCACTACCCAGCAGAACGGGGCGAGTACGAACCAGTAGAGGATCTTCGCACCGACTTCGACTGCGGTGAACAATGGGCTCTGGAGCGTATTGATCGTCAGATACTGGCCGGTGAAGTATCCCGGTCCTCGCATCATCTCATGGAAATAGGGAGCATACACTATGCGGAAGACCAGCAGGGAGATCAGCGAGAGGATGATGGTCCCGACGATGAGAGCCAGTACGGTCTTGATGAAGTGTGCGCTCTTGAAGTAGGCGGCACCGAGGAGGAAGACAGACTGGAGGATGAAGTAGTTGAGTACCATCTCCCAGTTGGCAAGGTCGAACATATTGAACATCTGTGCTGATCTGCCGAACAGGAGTACACTGAGACCTTCTATGATGAAGGTGACGATGCTGAAGTAGAGCATGAGTGCGATGGGATAGAGGATCCCTGACCAGATGATCGGAGAGATCAGTTTCTCATGGGTATGTACCGGCAGCATGAGCCAGGAGTGCTGTTTCACTTTACTGTGCATGTTCTCGGAGAACAGCAGACTGGTGATGATGAATCCCCCGAGGAGCAGGAAACTGCCGAAATCTTCCGCGTAGGCGGTATCGCTCAAGGTGTTGGGGAGGTTGTTGGTGTACCCTGCGATCATCGCAGGGAGCAGCAGTACCCCGAAGATCACGCCTGCATAGATCATAAGACCCTTACGATCCTCATAGAACTGTCTCTGCAGCAAGTGTATGGTATGGTTCATGACTGTACTCCTTTGAATGCCTCTGGTGCGGTGACCACTGCATTGAACAGTGTCTCGAGATTGATGTGAGAGGCTGCCTGAGCAGCTGATCGCCTTCTCACCACCGAATACCCGCCCGGGATATGTTCGCTGTAGATGACCTGGTCATCCATCGGCTCTGTATCCTCTACCTGCATGCATATCGTATCAGATACCGATTCCAGGCTGTCGTTGAAGATGATCCTGCCATCGTGGAGTATGATGATCGGATCTATGAGATTCTCCATATCTCTGACCTGATGGGTAGAGATGATGAAGGTCCTGCTCCCTGTGAGAGCCGATGCCACCGTCCTTCTGAACTGGGTCTTAGACGGGATATCCAACCCGTTGGTCGGTTCATCAAGGATCAGCAGGGAAGTATTCGATGCCAGTCCGAAGGAGAGCAGAAACTTCTTCTTCTGACCATAGGAGTAGTCCCCTATCTTCTGATCCAGATCCAGCTTGAAGGTCTCTATGTAACGGGAGAAGGCAGCCTCATCGAACTTGGGATAGAACGGGACGTTCAGTCTCAGGTACGTGTCGATGGACATCTGCGGCAGATAGAACTCTTCGGGCAGGTAGAAGATATCCTCGAGCATGGCAGGGGACCGCTTCTGCGGGTCGTAGCCCAGGATCTCTGCAGAGCCAGAGGAGCGGAACAGCTGACCTGAGATGAGTTTCAGCAGGGTGGTCTTCCCTGCACCGTTCATACCGAGCAGCCCGTAGATGCTGCCGGAGGGGATGGTAAGATCGAGATCTCTGAACAGGCTCTTCTTCCCGTAGCTGAAATCGATATGGTCAAGTGTGATCATGTATCACTCCTTTAATGAATTAGTGTACTATTGAAGTAGTACACTAATACTGTAAGCCTATGAGGAGAGTTTGTCAATAGGGGATCGTGAAATGTTTCAGATTCTTTTCAGATCGCCGAATCATCTCTGATCAGGCACCAGATCCCTCTGGTGTGAGAAGGTCGGGAAGAGACAGCAGCCCCTCCGGCTCTTCTGTGTGAAGGGCTGAAGGGGCTGCAGGTATGACCAAGTCTGCTATACGGTCAGTTCATGGTCTTTCTGATCTCATCCCGCAGCTGATCGAGTACCTGATTGAACTGGGCATCGAGACGCTGGTAGGATTGATAGAGCAGGTCAAGGAAGTCCTTGTCCTGTTCTGGCTGAAGGTCTATACGCTGCCCGGTCTGCTGTTCGAGCATCTGCTGTTTCTGCATGAGCTGCGGGCGGTACTGTTCTGCAAGCCGCTCCCTGAGATTATCTTTGGTACCCAGATACTGGCCATAGAGATTATCGATCTGGACCATCAGATCCATCACCCCTTCGTCTTCGCCTGAGAGCAGCAGGATCAGTGCTTTGATCTTGCCCAGCAGCGGTACGTATCCGTCATTCTGGGGAAGATTGATGTTCGCGATGATCGTCTCGATCATCGAAGCTCGTACTACCGGTCTGTCAGGTTCCCCGATCTGTTCGAAGTCCCGGGAAGCATCCTCTATGGTCTTATCGTAATCATGGATGAAGGTCCCGGCGATACGCTTTCCCTGTTTCTCCAACTCGTCCCTATGCAGCTGTTCCGGATCACTGTCAATATCTTCGACTCGTTCCATCGCTATCTCAAAAGCTGATTTTATTCTTGCCATGGTGTTATGCAACCCCCTCTTACCACATGTGTGATGATTAAGGATAGCCGTTTTCAGCCGCATCGTCTAGCCGTGAGGGGACAAATCCCTCTTGCTCCGTCTGCTCCTTCGGCGTAGAATACCTCTATGAGTGGAACGACGATCCCCGCAGTGATCCTTGCCGGTGGAATGAGCAGCAGATACGGTTCAGACAAGGCACATGCCCTGTTCGATGGCCGGCGGCTGATAGAACGAGCGGTGCAGCTCTCCCGACACTGTACTGAAAGAGTGCTCATCGTATCGAAGCGACCGGAAGCCTTTCAGGACTGCGATGCAGAGTCCATCGGAGAGGATCTGCGCATCTGCTCACCGATGGTCGGAATCATCTCAGCGATCAGGCACCTGGAGAAGACCGGCTCCTATGAGTCGATCCTTGTGCTCTCCTGTGATATGGTATGGCATCCTGAGCATCTGCTTGATCACCTGATCGGGATCAGGACCGACAAGGCGGTCTTTCTGGCAGGAGGGGGGCTTCTGCAGCCGTTTCCCGGCAGGTATCCGCTATCGAGCCGGCCGATCTTCGAAGCCGCCGTGGATCAGCAGCGGTTCCGGATGCGTCCGGTCCTGGAGCTCATCCCGCATCTATGTCTGCCAGCAGACCACTGGTGGATCGCGAACATCAACAGACCTGAAGAGTTAAGAGAGGCAGAACATGACAGAACCGATCTATTACAGCGAACCCTATACCCGGACCATACCCTCCTGCGTGATCGCAGTACTCCCCTATAAGGATCACTGGGCGGTCGAACTGGATCGAACCATCTTCTATCCCGAGGGAGGGGGACAGCCCGGAGACCGTGGACACATCGATGGGTATGAGATCCATGATACGATCAAGCAGGATGGCCGGATCCTCCATCTCTGCAGGACCCCACCACAGCTCACCGCGGGAGATCAGGTCTCCTGCACCCTCGACTGGGACTTCCGCTATGACTATATGCAGCAGCATACCGGACAGCATATCCTCTCGGGGGTCATGTACCGTCTGTATCATATCGGGACTCTCGCCGTACATCAGGGACTCGAGTATGTGACCATCGAGACCGACAGAGAACAGATCACCCCGGAGGAGCAGGAGGCCATCGAAGATGAGGCGAACCGTATGATCTGCCTGAACCTCCCTGTCTGGTATGATCAGAAGGACGAAAAGGAGGTCTCCCGCATCCCTCTGCGCAGGGCACCGAAAGTAGCCGGGTCCATCCGACTGGTGACCATCGATTCCTGTGACATCGCAGCCTGTGGAGGGGTCCATCTGAAGCGTACCGGGGAGGCCCGTCTGATCAGGATCATCTCCTCTGAGAGCATCAGGGGGAGGGTCCGACTGGCGTTCAAGATCGGCTCTCGTGCCATGGAGGATTACCGCAGCAAGGATCGTATCGTACAGAGTCTCTCCAGACTCTATTCAGCGAAGGAGCACGAGATCGTGGAGCAGTCCGAGAAGAGACTCGAACAGCTCAAGGAGCTTCAGCAGCGCTATCTCTCCCTTGAGAGACGTCACACTACAGCACTGCTTGCACAGGCGATCGAAGCGGCTGAAGAGCTCGGGGGCATCAGAGTGGCTGCCCTGGATCTTACCGGTGAGAACCCGGGCTTCCTCAAGGGCCTTGCCAAAGCGCTGCCGCAGGAGAGACCTGCAGCCCTGTGCGCCGTGCAGGAGCAGGATCATGGTGAGCTGCAGTGGCTCATCGCGGTCACCGAGGGGGTACCTTTCGATGTCGCTGCGATGAGGGGCACTCTGTTCCCCCTCATCGGGGCAAAGGGCGGGGGTAAGCCGCCGGTATGGCAGGGGAAGGGCACCGAGGCTGCAGGTAAACAGCAGTTCCTCAGTGCCTTCAAAGGACTCTTCAGAGCATGAGGGAGGCACCGATGCGATACGAGAGGATCATCGATGAACTCAGGGGGCTCGGTTCTCCCGAGAAGGCTCAGCATCTGAGCAGGTTCTTCAAGACCGGAGCAGGTGAGTATGGGGAGGGGGATCGGTTCCTGGGTATCACCATGCCGGTGCAGCGGGAGGTGGTGAGACGGCATGCTCAGGAGGTGTCGCTTCATGACATCGAGCAGCTGGTCACCCATGAGCTGCATGAGTGCCGGATGGTCGGTCTGCTGCTGCTCATCGCCAGGTACGAGAAGAGTCGTGATGAGCAGCAGAGGGATGGGTATGCCCGATGGTACGTAGAACATGTTCAGTATGTGAACAGCTGGGATCTGGTCGATGTGACCTGCCCCAGGATCCTGGGGCCATGGCTTGCAGATCGTGACCGTACGGTCCTCTATGAGCTTGCCCGTGCCGATCACCTGTGGAGCAACCGCATCGCGGTGATCACCACGCTCTACTTCATCAAGCGTGATGACTTCACCGACACCTTGCGTCTTGCAGACCTGCTGCTCGACCATCGTCACGACCTGATGCACAAGGCGGTCGGCTGGATGCTGCGTGAGGTGGGCAAACGCGATGCGGCATGTGAGAAGGCATTTCTGAAAGAACGGTATGCCCGTATGCCGAGGACCATGCTGCGGTACGCCATCGAACGGTTCCCCGAAGAGGAACGGAAGCGGTATCTCCATGGACATATCTGAGTTCGATGACAGGGATCATCATGCACAGCTGAAGGTGATCATCCGCAGGACCGTCGGTGGTTTCATCATGCTCTTCCTGGTCTACGGACTGCTGTTCCTCTTCATGCGGGAGTCCCTGCTGCAGGCCGGGAGCTGGCTCGGTGAGTATCTCGGTCTGCCGGGGATCGGGATCTACTGCTTTCTGGTGGACATGTTCATCGTACCGGCTACGATCGATGTGGTCTTTCCCTTCACCCTCTCCTGGCCGGCAGTTCCGCTGCTTGCAGTCATGGGCATCGCTTCCATGCTCGGAGGGTTCTGCGGCTATCTCCTTGCCCGGACGTTCAATCGCCTCGAGGTGGTCCATGCCCTGACACGGGCGTATCAGGAGAACGGCAGGGAGCTGATCAGAAAGTATGGTGGCTGGGCTGTGGTCATAGCCGGGCTCACTCCGGTCCCCTTCTCGACAGTCTGCTGGATCGCAGGCCTGCTGGAACTGCCTCCCCATACGGTGCTGCTCGCTACCGCCTCACGCATACCGAGGATCATCATCTATTATCTGCTGATCCAGGCAGGGGTGAGCCTCTTCGGGCTGATCCCCGTCCCGGTATGATGAGCACCTGCTCAAGGCTCCAGAAGGATCCCTGAGAGTCGTTTCCAGCTTGCAAGAAAGGCATCCTTCTTATCATGGTCCCCGATCTGGAAGTAATCCATACCGGCCTCCTGTGCCGTCACACCATCGATCTCGGGTCTGTCCCCGACCACCAGTACCTGCTTTGGCGGTATGCCCATCTGATGTGCGATACTCGTATAAGCTTTCGGTGCAGGACGTATATGACCGCTCTGGTCTGCACAGATGCGATAGGAGAAGAGGGTGGGTTTCAGCCCGATCGCCTTGAGTCGCTCATCGATGACTCCGGTATCGGAATAGAGAGCCATCAGGTACTTCCTGGACATCAGGGAGAGGGTGTCCCGACAGATCTGCTCTGTCTGGTAGTACTTCGCCAGCGTACGGATCACCGCCGGATAGTAGTCATGGTGGTACCAGTGCCCGATGGTGACCGCATTGATCGGCGGTCTGTCCGGATGAGCATCATTGAGCAGTTTCGCGATCCCCTCGAAGAGGTACATCTTGTACTCCGAGCCCGATCTGAACTCCTTGCCAGCCAGCGGCTTGAGCAGGGTGTTCATGGCGCGGATCTTCTCGTACATCTGCATGTTGCCAAGCACGAGACGTTTGCCGAAACCGGCTTTCACATAGAGAGTCCCATCGAGATCGAAGATGCATCCTGTATATATCATCAGAGTTCTAATACCCGTAATCGGTTCATGATGTCAAGGTTGTGAGCCATCTGTGCAGCCTCTGCAGGGGTCTCTCCTGCCAGATTCTCCCTGTTCGGGTCTGCCCCGAGACTCAGGAGGTACTCGACAGAGGCCATGGACCCGAAGATCGCCGCGGCATGCAGCGGGGTGTTCCCCTGCTGATCGGTCGATGCGATGTTCTCCGGTGAGATGATCCAGGACAGGGCATCGGTGCCCAGGGAGAAGGCCATACTCAACGGGGTCATC
This sequence comes from Spirochaetia bacterium, assembly GCA_021736385.1. GTDB lineage: Bacteria > Spirochaetota > Spirochaetia > CAKZLE01 > CAKZLE01 > JAIPFY01. The sequence goes on from JAIPFY010000009.1 coordinate 29,185, forward strand.
CCGTCCCCGTTACGGGAGAACAGGTCGGCCCCTGCTGCGACGAGCACTTCTACAGCTGATCTGTTGCTTGAGAGGAACGCGTTGTGCAGCGGGGTGTTGATCTGGTTGTTCCTGCTGTTTATATCGGCACCCTTGCTGATCAATCGGGAGATGACCTCGGCGGAGGCATTCACCTGGATCGCCGTATGCAGCGGGGTGTTTCCCTCATTGTCACGGTCAAAGATCATGGGTCCGGTTATGAACCAGCTCACGACATCGACCCCGGCCTTGAATGCGACTTTCAGCGGCGTGTCACCATAGCGGTTCTCAGCATAGATGTCCGCACCTTTGTCAGACAGGAGGATGCAGGTCTGTTCGTTCTTGTTGCGTACCGCTTCATGGAGCGGGGTGTTACCCCGGTCATCACGGGTATTGTAGTCGGCCCCGAGGCTGATCAGCAGTTCGGAGATGCCCCAGTAGTTCTTGCGTGTCGAGAGCAGCAGGGGGGTCATACCGGTGTTATCGCGTGATTCCAGAGAAGCCCCGTACTCATAGAGCATCTTGATGCTCAATCGGTCCTGATGGAGCACCGCTGTATGCATCGGTGTGTTCCCGCTGAGATTCCTCAGCTCCACATCTGCTCCGAGGATCAGCAGCAGCTTGGCACTGCGTGAAGCTCCCCAGGAGATAGCGGTGAGCAGCGGGGTGTTCCCGTAGTTATCACGGGAATCGATACCTGCCCCGTGGTTGATCAGCTGACGGCAGATCTCTACCCCGCTGTTCTTGACCGCGAGGTGCAGCGGGGTCATCCCCTGACTGTTGCGTGCATGGACCACAGCACCCTGTTCGATCAGATACTCACTGATCAGCGGATAGTTCCACAAGGCCGCAAGATGCAGCGGAGTGTTCCCCTCATCATCATAATCATGGATGTTCTCATCGCTGATGATCTGGGAAGTCAGTTCGATCCCCTTCTCGAAGGCGAGGACCACCGAGGACTTCCCCCGGTTGTTGGTCATGAAGGGGTCAGTGCCGCTCACGGTAAGCAGATGAGCTGCTTGCGCATAGGCACCGGTGACTGCCAGGTGCAGGGGGGTCTCTCCCTGCAGGTTCTTCCCGTTGAGTTCTGCCCCCGCTGCTATGATATGTTCCAGGACCTCGAGCTTCGCCCCGATACTGACAGCGGTATGCAGTGGAGAGTTCCCCTCCCCATCGGTGATCTGGTTCATCTCTGCCCGATAGAACCAGCTGACGGTGCTGATGCCCTTGATCAGAGCCCTGGTGAGGGGAGTGATCCGGTTATAGTTCTGTATGAAGATATCAGCCCCTGCATCAAGCAGCAGCTGAGCAGCCTGTCTGTTGTTCTGTGCGAGGGCTGCCATGATAGGGGTGTTCCCGGTAGCGTTCCTGTTGTCAGGGTCGGCACCGCGCTTGAGCAGCAGCTGCACGAACTCAGGGTCCACCCCTGACTGCATCGCACCGCTCAACGGGGTATCCCCGAAGATGTTCCTGCTGTTCACCTCAGCCCCCCGGTCGAGGAGGAACTCCGCCGTGACGGTCGTCCGTCCTGGAGCGATCGACAGGTGCAGCGGGCTGTTGTTCCTGGCATCGCGGGCATCCACATCAGCACCTGAGTCCACCAGGATCCTGACCAGATCGGTATAATCGTGTGCGATCGCGATATGGAGCGGAGTATCCTCCTGTTCGTCGCGGGCTTCCAGATAGGCATAGTTGTCGATGAGCATCCTCATGATCGCACGGTGTCGGAACTCGGCAGCCCTATGCAGGGGGGTCGATCCGCCTTCGAAACGGATGTTGACATCTTTGTTGGCGACCGCCTGATAGGCGTAGTAGAACTCCTGTCGTGCCGGCATCACCGAATAGCTGATGATCAGCAGTCGTGCAGTCTCTGCATGGTCATCGCTGTCTCTATATGAGAGTGCTATATCAAGGGGGGTCTGCCCCGCTTCGTTTGTCACGTTGATGTCGGCCCCGTAGTCGATGAGCGCTTCTGTGATCCGATACGAACCGCGTATGGCCGCATGGTGGGCAGGGGTGTTGCCCTCTGGATCGGCAGTGTTGACGAACTGCTCACCGAGGAGATCTGTGACCGCAGCGGCACCACTGGAGAAGGCCATGGCAAGAGCGGTGCGACCAGCTGCATCGGCATGATAGATCAGTGACCCTGATCCTGAGAGCAGGTGGGCTGTGGTGAAGGAGATCTCAGCTGCGATATGCAGTGGTAGACGACCACTCTCATCCTGCAGGGATGGATCGGCTCCGTGTTTCAGCAGCAGGGTGATCATGCTCAGGTCATCGAGCCCGGCTGCAAGATGAAGCGGGGTCCTTCCCTGATCATCCCTCTCGCTGAGGGTCCCGGTATCTTTGAGGATGAACTGTTCAGCCAGGGAAAGATCGAGAGCCGCTACCGCTTCGAACAGATTAGCAGGTGCCGGTTCGGCAGGCAGTACGTCCGGTTCCGGTATCGGTACCTCTTCTACAGGTTCCTCCAGCTGTGCTGCTTCAGTATCGTCTGCCTCTGCTTCAGCGTCGGGGACCTCCTGAGGGAGGATGATCTCCGGCTCCTGCGGTTCTACGGCAGGAGTGACACTGATCTCGACAGGTTCGGGTTCCGGGCTCTGGACCGGCAGTGCAGTCTCTGTCTCCTGAGGAAGCTCTTCTGGTGTCCCCAGGGTGCTGCAGGAGGTGAGGGTGAAACCGGCGAGGACCAGGATGATCGCGATCATTCGTTTGAACATGTGTGTACATACCTCTGCTCCAAGTATATACGATATGGTTTCCCATGAAAACAGAAAAATACCCGCCTGATGACAGGCGGGCAGCTAAGATGACTATCTCGATGAATCAGCCGAGGGCTGCTCTGATCTGCTGTGCGATCTCCTCAGCCCTTCCGGGGGCATCCCCGACGTAGACCGAGGCATCAAGCAGGGCGATCGCCTCATCGGCAGAGATCACGGCAGTGACCCTCGGGTCACTTGTGAGCGTCTGTCCGAGTTTCGGTTCTCTTCCGCTCTGCAGCTCATCCCAGGCGATCAGGGAGTGCTCTCTGATCACTTCATGCATCTCCTGCCTGTCGGCACCCCGTCGTCCGAGTTCCATCAGCAGTCGTTCTGTAGCAGCGAAGACCCCGTAGGTCCTCAGATTACGCTCGATGGCGACGGTTCGGAACTGCAGGCCTGATACGATATGGATCGCGGTCTTGAGGATCTCATCAAGACTGAGGAAGGCAGCGGGAAAGACTTCCCGCCGGTTCGCTGAGTCATCAAGGGTCCTCTCAAGCAGGGTATGGGCGGCATTATGCCACAGGGTGTTGGGCAGGTGTGCCAGAAACCGTGCGAGGGAGTCTATCTTCTCTGACCTGATCGGGTTCCTCTTGAACGGCATGGCCGAGGATCCGACCTGTTTGCTCCCGAACGGTTCTGCCCACTCTCCCATGGGTGGAGACTGCAGGATCCGCAGATCGAAAGCCATCTTGTAGAGGGATCCCCCCAGTCCTGCAAGGGCATTGCCGATCAGCCAGTCCTGTTTCCTGGGATAGACCTGGGTAGCTGCGGTGAAGGCTTCGATACCCAGTTCTTCCATCACCAGAGATTCCAGTTCCCGTGCACTCATACCGGTGCCTGTGAGCAGCTCGGTATAGGAGGCACTCGTGCCTACGGCCCCTTTGAGTCCCTTTCCCCTGATGTTCTTTCTCACCCGCAGGAGTTCCTGAAGATCCATCAGGATGTCCTGACCGTACTGCGCGAGGCGGTAGCCGATGGTCGTCGGTTCAGCCGGCTGGATGTGGGTGAAGGCCATGCAGGGGGTATCTTTCTGGGCGATGATCAGATCAGCGATGAGCTGCAGCAGGCTGCGTGTCTGAGCGATGATCAGATCCATCGATTCGATCAGTCTGATCGCGTCCATATTATCGAGGGCATCCATACTCGTTGCACCGAGGTGGATCACACTCCCTCCGATGGGGCACTGCTGTGCATAGGTCTTGATCTCAGCCATGAGGTCATGATGGATCTCCGCTTCGATCTCAGAGGCCCGTGCGATGTCTATGTTGGTACGCTGGGACTCGAGATCTTCGACCTGTTCAGCAGTGACGATCCCTGCCTGCATCTCAGCCCGTGCCAGAGCGACCCAGAAGGACCGCAGGACGGTCCTCTTGTGGGTCTCTGACCAGAGCCTTCGCATCTGCTCGGTACCGTACCGCCAGGTGAAGGGAGAGATGAAACTCTCATGTCCGAAGGTCTGTTCTTCCATGAATCTCTCCTAGTCGATCACGATGATCTGATCACGCTCGGGACCTACGGAGACGAACTTGATGGGGGCCCCTGTGAGCTCTTCGATCCTTCGCAGGTAGCGTTTTGCCTGTTCGGGCAGATCATCCCAGGATCTGATCGCGGTGGTGTCGCTCTTCCAGCCTTCCCACTCTTCATAGATCGGTGTCGCGATCTCCTGAAGTGCTGTCTCAGGTACATAATCGATGATCTCGCCGTTTACATCGTAGCCGGTACAGATCTTCAGCGTATCGAAGTGGTCAAGGACATCGAGTTTGGTGACAGCGATATGGGTGAAGCCGTTGATCCAGCAGGAGTAGGCTGCTGCGACACCGTCGAACCAGCCGCAGCGTCTCGGTCTGCCGGTCGTGGCCCCGAACTCGCCGCCGATCGAACGAAGTCTTTCTCCATCATCATCGAACAGTTCCACGGTGAACGGTCCGCCGCCGACTGATGTCGAGTAGGCCTTTACCACTCCGTAGATCGAATCTATCCTTCTCGGTGAGATCCCTGCTCCGGAACAGACTCCGCCGGCTGTGGGGTTCGAGGAGGTGGTGTAGGGGTAGATGCCCCAGTCAAGGTCTCTCATGATGCCCAGCTGTCCTTCGAACAGGACGTTCTTTCCGCCAATGACCGCATCTCTGAGGACCGGGACAGAATCGATGATCCGTGAACCGAACTTCTCTTTCCAGCTGGCACAGAGTTCCATCATCTGATCGACGGTGATCTCTTCGATCCCGAAGTAGGCAAGTTCCCGGTTCTTCCTCGGCATGAGCATCTCCAGACGGGTCCGAAGTCGCTCGGGATCGAGGATGTCGACAGCACGGATACCGACTCGTGACGCCTTGTCAGCATAGACAGGTCCGATCCCGCGTTTGGTGGTCCCGACTTCCCAGCCCTTCTTCTTGCTCGCCTCTTCAGCACCATCTAACATGCAGTGAAACGGCATGATCAGGTGAGCCCGCTTGTCCACGAACAGGTTGTCAGTAGCGACACCTGCAGCTTCTACCGATCTGAGTTCTTCTTCCATGGTGTCGAAGTTGACGACCGTCCCGGCTCCGACCAGACAGATGGTCCTGGGATTGAAGATCCCCGACGGGAGGATATGGAGAGCGAACTTCCCATATTCGTTGATGACCGTATGACCGGCATTATCGCCGCCCTGGTACCGGATGACCATATCGCAGTCCTGTGCCAGGTAATCGACCACACGTCCTTTTCCTTCATCGCCCCATTGTGCTCCAACAATTGCATCTACACTCATGCGTTATGCTCCTTCATCGATTTTTCGCATTGATCATGATCTTCGATATCCTCGGCATCCCAAGGGTATTTGATCCATCTGTCATCTATCTCTTTCGCAGGGAAGTAGCGTTTGATCTCAGGGGGGAACTCTGCATCTTTCTTCTTCTTCTTGTTGTGGATCACCAGGACAGCGATCTCTTCGGGTTCATGTCGCAGCAGTTCTTTGACACAGTAACTCAACGTCGCTCTGGTATCATCGACCTCATCGATCAGCAGGATCTTCTTCCCGGTCAGCTTCTGTTCCACTTCGTCGATCCACTGGATCTTCTGCGGGGATTCCAGATGTCGATTGTCAACACCATAGTACGAGATACCCACAGCGAAGATGGGACGGTTGATGAACGTCTTCATGATCCTGGCAGGGATGAACCCACCGGAACCGATGGCGACGATCAGATCCGGATCGAACCCTGATTCCAGGACCTTCTCCGACAGCCGTTTGACTGCGTTGTGGATCGTGTTATAGGTGACATAGTATTTTTCGTCAGACATCGTATCCTCCATGAATAGATTCTATAGGATCAGAGACACAGCGAAAGAAGGTCCCTTGCGGGTCTTCTTCCTGATGAGTCAGCATCGCTGTGTTCTGTCGTGTACCATGTGAATGTTCTGATTACCCTACGGGTCTCATCTCTGCGATATACGGAAGGGTCCTATACTGTTCGGCATAGTCCAATCCATAGCCTACTACCCAGACATCAGGGATATCGAATCCCATGTAGTCGAGCGTTATATCGACTACCCGTCGATCCTGCTTGTTCAGCAGTGCGATGGTCTTGAGAGAGGCAGGTTTTCGTGTTTCGAAGTTTCGTTTCAGGTAGTCGAGGGTGTATCCGCTGTCGAGGATATCCTCGACGATCAGGACATGCTTGTCAGCCAGATTCTCACGGACATCCATGATCAGACGTACATTACCGGTCGCTTTGGCTGTGGAACCATAGCTTGAGAGTGCGATGAAATCTACAGAGTGGTTCACTTCAAGGGCTCTGCACAGATCTGCAGCAAAGATGAACGATCCTTTGAGCACCCCTACAACGACGATCTTATCAACATCCGCATAGTCCCGGTTGATCTGGCGGGCCAGTTCCGAGACCCTTCTCTGTATCGTATCAGCATCGATCAATACACGGATCAGGTCTTCTTTCAAAGGAGGAATCGTTAATGATGACATGTGCCTTCCTTGTAAGTGGTATCTCTTTCTTTATATGATAATCACCGGTATTGTCAAGGTGTGAAAATGCTGTGGGACTATAGTATCTGCTTTTCCCGGGAGCAGGAACTGCAGCTTCATGAACTCCCATGACTGGTCATTCGCCTGTTCAGGAGGTATAATAGGACTGCTTTCAGGGTGATCGTGAGTGAAGGATCTGATCCTGAGAGCCAAGGAGAGAGCATATGAGCGGCACGTTGACGACCCTGATCGAGAATACCAGCACCTCGGCATCCCTGATGGCTGAACATGGACTGTCGATGCACATAGAGACCGGAGGGCATACCATCCTCTTCGATACCGGACAGTCCGATAAGCTGTTGGAAAATGCCCGAGTGCTCGGGGTCGATCTGGATGCTATCGATGTCGTGGTGATCAGTCATGGTCATTATGATCATGCGGGGGGAGTCCCTGCACTGCTGGAACATACCAGTCCCAAGCGTCTGGTGACCGGTCACGGGTTCTTCATCCCGAAATATGCTGATGATGCCAGAGGGCTGCGGTATAACGGGGTCTCCTTCGGCAGGCAGGATCTCATCGATCACCGATGGACTCATGAGTATGTGGGGGCGGTCCCGTATCCCCTCTTCTCTCCCGAGGATGGGATCTATCTGGTCTCCGACTTTCCCCGAGAGGACCGCTTAGAGCGTATACCGGAGGTCTTCCTTCAGAAGGATCCCTCCGGTGAGATGGTCCCGGACCTGTTCACCGATGAGGTCCTGCTGGTCATCGAGAGTCCCAAGGGCCTGCTGGTCTTCGTCGGCTGCTCCCATCCGGGCATCATCAATATGATCGAAGAGGTGAAGAGGCTCTTCAAGGCTCCGATCTACGCTCTGTTCGGGGGGACCCATCTCAATGGTGCCTCCGATGAACGCATCGATCATGCAGCTGAGTTCTTCGCAGCAGAGCAGATCGAACTGCTCGGTGTGTCCCACTGCACCGGGGAGCATGCCCGTCAGCGCATGGCAGCTGATGGGCTGCAGGTGTTCGCCAATCATGCAGGGACGATCACCAGGTGGTGATCGCCCGATCATCTCTCATCAGCAGTGGTTGATCCTCGAGGCTGAGGCATCGGGGGTCCCGCTACCGGTACTGCAGTCCAGAATAATAAAACTTGACAGGTGAATATATCTGTTTTACTCTTACTTGTCTGATAAGAAGACAACATACGACCTGACAAGATCGGCTTCTTACCAAACAGGGGGAGGTCTCATGTCACTGCAAGTCACTACCTTGATAGAAAATACGATTGGAGAACACCTTGGCCTTGCCAGCGAGCATGGCATTGCATTCTATATCGAACGTGATGGTATGAAGATGCTGTTTGATACCGGTCAATCAGATTCGTTCCTGAATAACGCGAAGCTTCTGCAGATCGACCTGACCGATGTCAGGCATGTGGTTCTCAGTCATGGGCATTATGATCACTCCGGGGGATTCTCCGCGTTGGCAGAAGTGATTACAGGATTTGATCTGTGGATCGGAGAAGGGTTCTTCGTACCGAAGTATGGGACTGTTAACGGTTCCTATGAATTCCTTGGGAATGACTTCGATGAATCCTTTCTGCATCAGCATGCGATATCCTTCAAGAACGTGAGCCAGGCTGTGACGGAGATCGAACCTGGGGTGTATATCATCACCCGGTTCCCGCGTATACACCCGGACGAGGTGGTCAATCCACGATTCGTCCTGAAGACTCCCGATGGGTTCATCCCTGATGATTTCTCCGATGAAGTGCTTGTCGCTCTGGATACCCCGAAGGGCCTGGTGGTCCTGCTCGGGTGTTCGCACCCCGGGATGCGGAATATGCTCGATGCCGTGAAACACCAGCTCGGACGTCCGATCCATGCGGTGCTCGGGGGTACGCATCTTGTCGAAGCGCAGGGTGTATGTCTTCAGAAATCGATAACATATCTGGAACACGGTGATATTGAGATCGTAGGGGTCTCTCACTGCACCGGAACAAAGGCTATGACCCATATCAGCGAGACGAACAGTCGGTATTTTCATAATAGGACTGGGACCTCACTGTTTGTGGAGTGATGTATCATAATCGAACGGCTGATCCGTATGGGTCAGAACAGACTAGGAGGTTTGTGTATGTTTACGAAGAAGAGGATCCTGTTTTCTGTTATCGTCCTTCTTGCGGCAAGTCTGCTGCTTATCTCTTGCCAACCCAAATCGGTAGAGACCTCGAGTGGGACAGCTGCTCCTGCTGAAGTGGTAAAACCCATCATCTGGAAGTCATCAGGTCATGGACCTGCAACAGATCCTTCACAGATCTTTCATGATCGATGCTGTGAAGCCATAACGCTTGCAAGTGGTGGAAGACTGGTAGTCAAGCCCTTTGTGGGTGGCTCGATAGTCCCTGCCTACAAAGAAGTGGATGCGATCAATGAAGGCGTACTCCAGATGGGCTACACCTGCCCGATGTACAATCTTGACAAGTGGCCGGCTGCCGGACTGATCAGTTCGAGACCTGCAGGGCTTCCTGGAGAGGCCTTGAGCTCATGGTTCAACTATGGCGGTGGAGCCGATCTCATGAACAAGATGATGGGCAGCTATAATGTGATGACGTTCCCCGGTGCTCTCTCTCCTCTGCCCGAAGAGGTCTTCTTCCATTCAAAAGTCAAGATCGAGACCCTTGAGGACATAAAGGGGCTGAAAGCTCGATGCATGGGAGATGGTGGGGAGATCCTGAAACGAATGGGAGCTGCTACGGTCATAATCCCGGGAGGCGAGGTATATGAAGCCATGCAGCGTGGTACGATCGATGCTTTCGAGTATTCCACGATCGCGACCAACTGGGATATGCACTTCAATGAGGTAGCACCCTACATGTATCTCTCTCCATCGAGGGCTCCAAGTGATCCTCAAGTGTTCTTCGTCAACAAAGAGGCCTTTGAGGCATTACCAGCGGATCTTCAGGAGATCGTACAGGTACAGATCGCCAAATGGACACAGGCTCAACATGAATATCTTGTCTATAAATCTGTGGCTGCGATCGAGGAGTTCAAACAAGCCGGTGTGGAGATCTTCAAGGTCTCTTCTGAGATAGAGGATGCCCTCTATCAGGCCGCCGATGAGTTCTATGCAGAGAAATCAGCAAAAGAGTCACCGATCTTCGGAGAGATCTATAATTCGATGAAGACATATGGTGAAGCCTACGCTGCGATGCGCTAGAACGTACCATCCCGAGAAATCAGCTGTGAGGAGCTACTGTATGACCATGATCAAGAGAATATTACAGGTAATAGATGCTATGAGTGAGATGGCCGGTTCGGTGGGGAAGTGGTTTGCAGTTCTCCTTGTGCTGGTTGGGACTTTTGATGCTGTTTCAAGACATTTTTTCAATGCTCCTACCATCTGGGCGTATGATACGCTCTGTATGGCAGGAGGGATCATCTATCTGCTGGGTGCCTCGTATGATTACAAACATGATGCACACACCAGAGTCGATATCATCTACGGCTCTCTTTCAAAGAAAACACAGGCGATATTGAATATCATCTGTTCTCTCACGTTGTTCTTCCCTCTGATGATCATCATGCTGAAACTGGCGATCGATTGGTCGATCAAAGCATGGGTCGGACACGAAGTGATGTTCACCAGTTTCTGGTATCCACCGGCTGCCCCGTATCGGACTCTCTTTGCGCTGGGTCTCCTGCTTATGATCCTGCAAGCCTTAGCTCAATTGGTAAGAGAGATCTATTTTGTTGCAAAAGGAGAGAACCTTGATTGAATTAAGCGCTGAACTTATAACATTTCTTATGCTGGGCGGGGTGTTCGTTCTTGTCCTTACAGGGTTTCCGATCGCCTTTGTCATCGGGAGCGTCGCTTTTCTCGTCGGGACGTTGGTGTTCGGCCCGACCACTGCATTTCATATCATGTACAGCAGGTTCTATGACCTTTCACTGAATTATCCCTATCTTGCTGTACCGTTATTCACCTTCATGGGAGTGATCCTTCAGCACTCGGGTATCACGAAAGACCTGTATGAGAGTCTGTACGAGTCGTTAGGGAATCTCAAAGGCGGGCTTGCCGTAGTCACGGTAGTCTTTGGTACGATCCTGGCAGCCTGTCTTGGTGTCATCGCCGCCTCGGTCACCATCCTGACACTGATCGCCCTGGGTCCGATGATATCCCGCGGGTATGATAAATCACTTGCTGCAGGAACGATCGTAGCCTCTGGTACGCTCGGGATCCTCATCCCTCCGAGTATCATGCTTGTCGTCTATGCTCCTCAGGCCGGACTGTCGATCGGGCAGATGTTCATGGGAGCGGTGTTCCCGGGTCTGATCCTCTCGGGTCTCTACATTCTCTATATCGTCATCAGGTGCAAGCTCGATCCGGAATCAGGACCCTCGATAGAGGAGAACCTGCAGACGCCCTTCACCTTTGCCAAGATGGTACGTCTGATGAAATCGATGCTGCCCCCGGTCCTGTTGATCGTTGCAGTACTCGGGACCATCTTCTCAGGGGTCGCTCCACCTACCGAGGCTGCTGCCGTTGGGTCCTTGGCTGCCATTCTCCTGGCTATAGCCTACAGGAAGTTCAGTATGGAACTGATCAGACATGCAGCGCTTGAGACGTTGAAAGTCAGTGCCTTCGTGGTGATGATCGCTGCGCTCTGTTATGCATTCGTCGGTATCTTCATGAGTGCAGGCTCTGGTGATGTGGTGACACACCTGATACTCTCGATCCCCGGAGGCAAATGGGCTTCCTTTGCCGTGATCATGCTGGTCGTGTTCATGCTGGGGATGTTCATCGAATGGATCGGTATCGTCTTTATCATCGTACCCATCTTCTCCCCCATACTGGTCGCCCTCGGGTTCAATCCATTGTGGGCCGGCTTGATGATCTGTATCAATCTGCAGATGGCGTTTCAGACTCCTCCGATGGCTATGTCGATATTCGTCCTGAAAGGCACCGCGGACCCTGCTCTGGGTCTTACCATGAGCGATATCATCCGGGGGGTCATACCCTTCATCGCGATCATCATGTTCACGCTGGTTCTCTGCATGATCTTCCCCGGTATCATCACCTGGCTGCCAGAGACGCTCCTTGGTGCGGTTCATTGATCATCTCGTAAGAGTCCGTGAAGTGTCAGTGGCTGCACTGCTTATATCAAGCTGCTGCCGGATGGTAAGGATCTGGCAGCAGCAGGGTATCAACCGGCTCCTTCTGTCTACAGGCCAGTTGTCATACAAGCGGTCTGTATGGTACCATACCATATGAAACTAATAAAGAAAGAGCGTCTGTCACAGATGGTGACAGATGCTATCAAAGATATCATCATCGAGGAGAATCTGAAACCAGGTGATAAACTCTATAGTGAACATCAACTCACACAAAAACTCGAGGTCAGCAGATCTTCGATCCGTGAAGCGATACGCATTCTGGAAGTAACCGGCTATGTGAAGGCAGAGCAGGGTAAAGGGATCTTCATCACCGACCATGAAGAGGGGCAGCACACCGTAAAGCAATGGGTCGTGGATAATGATGATCTCTTACGTGAGCATTTCGAGATTCGTCTGCTCATGGAACCGCATGCTGCTCGTATGGCTGCAGAGAAGGCGACCTGTAAAGATCTCGAAGGTCTTGAACAGGTGTATGCTGAGTTCTGTACGTTCCTGGAGCAGGGTAAGATATCGAAAGCGATCAGTTGTGACAGTGAGTTCCATCTCCTTGTCGCAAAGATGACGAGGAACAGGACGCTGAGTGTGCTCATGAAGACTATGGCCCAATCATTGAATGAGGGATGGATAGCAAGTCTGAACACACCCGGAAGGCTTGAGCGAACGGTAGAAGAGCATCTGCTGCTGCTGCAGGCCATAAAGGACCATGAGCCTGAGAAGGCGGCTCAAGCGATGACTGAACATCTGCAGAATGCACTGAATGATATTCAACAGTATACACATCAGTGGTGACCTCAGGACCGTCTGGACGATGAAGATCCCATGTTGCGACGCCGATGCGTCACAGGCATCAGGGTATGCAGGCGATCGCCGATCATGCAGGGACGATCACCGGCGGTGTGATGCACTATCTGCTGCCTGATGGTGAAGATCGCTTGTCTTACAAGTTGTGGATGTGATACTATGGGGCATGGAATCATTAAAGAAAGAGCGGCTCTCGCAGCAGGTGACCGAAGCCATCAAAAAGATCATCATCACCGAAGGGCTCAGACCCGGAGATAAACTCTACAGCGAACACCAACTGACACAGAAACTCGAAGTCAGCAGATCTTCCATCCGCGAGGCGATCCGCATGCTGGAAGTGACCGGCTATGTGAAGGCACAGCAGGGCAGGGGTGTCTTCATCACTGATCATGAAGAGGGTCAGGATGCGATGAAGCAGTGGGTCGTCGACAATACGGAACTCCTTCGTGAGCACTTCGAGATCCGTCTGCTCATGGAGCCGCATGCGGCACGATTAGCTGCCCGGAAGGCTACCGATAAGGATATCGAGAGTCTTGAACGGACCTATCAGGAGTTCTGTACCTTTCTTGAACACGGAGAGATCCCCAAGGCGATCTCCTGCGACAGTGAGTTCCATCTCATCGTTGCCAGGATGACCAGGAACAGGACATTGAGTGTTCTGATGAAGACCATGGCACAATCGCTCAATGAGGGGTGGATCGCCAGTCTCAACACACCCGGAAGACTCGAGCGGACTGTCGTAGAACATCTGAAGCTGCTGCAGGCCATCAGGGGACACCACTGTGATGCTGCTGCCCAGGCCATGACCGAACATCTTACCAATGCATTGAGTGATATTCAGGATTATACCGGGACATCATAGCTCAGGACGCTCGAAACAGCCATCCTGAGCGGTACGGCAGCCCTGTCATACGATCTATAAAAAAATATTGACAACTGCGTACATCTGGTTTATCATCAGTACTTGTCAGACAACTGTTAACTGATAAGTACTGATATAGATGAGGAGTACCATAGATGGGAGTTCAGATCACTACCCTGATAGAGAATTCACTCGGGGAACATACCGGGCTTGAGACAGAGCACGGTATCTCGTTTCTTATCGAGACCGAAGCAGCGAGTATCCTGTTCGATACAGGACAGAGCGGGGCCTTCATCCGAAACGCAGAGAGACTGCAGAAGGATCTCAGCAGCGTCACTCAGGTAGTCCTGAGTCATGGACACTATGATCATACCGGAGGTCTGCGAGCCTTCGCAGCACAGCCGTATGCACAGGAGTGTACGGTATGGGTAGGGGACGGGTTCTTCGAGAAGAAGTACGGCAAGTTCGGCCCCTCCTACCAGTTCCTCGGCAATGATTTCGATCAGCTGTTCCTGCAGCAGCAGGGAATGACCTGCGCTACCGTGACAGAGAACAAGGTAGAGATCTCCCCAGGTGTATGGGTGGTGACACAGTTCTCCAGGTCCTATGCACAGGAGCAGGATAATCCGAGATTCGTTCTCATCGACGAAAAGACCGGGACTGAGACCGTAGATGATTTCCATGATGAGGTGCTGGTGGTCGTAGAGACAGGAAAAGGGTTGGTGGTCCTTGTCGGCTGTTCCCATCCTGGTATCCTGAACATGATCCAGACTGTGGGGCAGTTGTTCACCGAGCAGATCTATCTGCTCCTTGGTGGGACGCACCTGGTAGAAGCTGATGATGCGAGGATAGACCGTGCCATCGACACCTGTATCGATACGCATATCTCACAGCTGGGAATATCGCACTGCACCGGCGAGCGGGCAGTGGCGAAGATGGAGAAGACCTCTGAGAACTTCTTCAGGAACTGTACGGGAACTTCACTCCGTATAGGGTGATTGAATATATGTAATACGAACATCTAGGAGGATGGTGTATGACTGGATGGTATCTGTTTCTTGTAATCTTTATAGCTATCGTGGGTATGATAGTATTGATATCCAAATTCAAATGGCACCCGTTCATCGTGCTGCTGCTCTCAGCGTACTTTGTGGGTCTGCTCGGAGGACTTCCTGTTGATTCTCTGGTAACAACGATCACCGCCGGTTTCGGGGGGATCCTCGGAAGTATCGGGATCGTCATCATCGCCGGTACGATCATTGGTACCATCCTGGAGAAGACAGGTGCAGCGCTGACTATGGCCAACTCGATCTTGAACATCGTCGGGAAGAAGCGTGCTCCGCTGACCATGAGTCTCACCGGAGCCGTGGTCAGTATCCCGGTATTCTGTGACTCGGGATTCGTCATTCTCTCCCCGATCAACAGAGCTCTTGCTGAGAAGTCAGGGATCTCTCTGGCTGTGATGGCGACCTGTCTCAGTTCAGGACTCTATGCGACCCATTGTCTGGTTCCCCCGACACCCGGTCCCATCATCATGGCAGGGACGCTCAATGCGGACCTTGGTCTGGTGATCCTCGTAGGGTTTGCCGTCTCGATCCCTGTGATGCTCATCGGGTATCTCTATGCGATCAAGATATCCAGCAAGTTCGACATCCCTGCCAACCCTGAAGTATCTCTGGAACAGCTGGTAGAGAAGTACGGGAAGCTTCCCAGTACGCTCAAATCCTTTGCGCCGATTCTCTTCCCCATCGTACTCATAGCCCTGAAATCGATCGCAGATTTCCCATCCGCACCTTTCGGGGACGGAGCGGTGAAGGCCTTCTTCAGCTTCATCGGTAACCCTGTCACAGCCCTTATCCTTGGTGTGGGACTTGCCGTGACGATCATCCCGAAGAGCGAGCCCAAAGGTACGTCGTTCTCCTGGATCAGTGCCGGTATCAGCAGTTCTGCAGGTATCCTGGCGATCACCGGAGCCGGTGGTGCCTTCGGACAGGTCCTGAGGACACTCCCTCTTGCAGATGCGCTCTCTGGTTCCCTTGTCCAGATGAACGCCGGACTGCTGATCCCCTTCATCATCGCCGCTCTGCTCAAGACAGCGATGGGTGCCTCGACGGTGGCCATGATCGTGACTTCTGCTATGATCGCACCGCTGATGGCTGACATGGGAATGACCTCTGAGATAGCCAAGGTACTCACCGTCCTCGCCATCGGCGCAGGATCGATGACCGTATCGCATGCCAACGACAGCTACTTCTGGGTCGTCTCACAATTCTCTGATATGGATACGGCTACTGCATATAAGACACAGACCGGAGTGACCCTGGTTCAGGGTGTGTTCACCATCATGATCCTTCTGGTTCTTGGAGCCTTGTTCATCTGATGACTGTGCTGATATAGTGATCAGCATACAGATCCTTTTTGGTAGTGATACCGGTAGCTGAACCCTGCCGGTATCGGTATCAGGCCATCGCTGCAGGGAGGAACGTGCATGAATCTGTTAGACAGGTACTATCAGCGAAGAGCACTCAACGCCATGGTAGAAGAGAAGTGGGTAGAGGCTGAACGCTTTTTGAAGAGACAGATGAACGGCAAACCGCCGATGATGGGCCTGACCTACAACCTTGGTCTCTGCCTTCTGGCGCAGCAGCGGTATGAGGAGGCTGAGCAGCTGTTCCTCGCAAGCATCGAACGGTACGGGGAGAGTCTGAGACTATGCAGGATCCTTGGTGATCTGTACTATCTGTGGGGCAGGCGGGAAGATGCGCACCGGTGGTATGAAGCTGCCTTCGCCGATGACCCGGCTGACCCGGAGAGACAGCTGATCGCCGAACGGATTCGGCTCACCGGAGAACAGGAATGTTTTGATCGGGTCCTTGAGTCCGTAGAGCTGGTGATACGGGCACGGGAGTGCTTCACAGAAGACCCGGAGCAGGCACTGGGACTCTACCAGAAAGCAGCTGATTATGATCCTACCAACATAGAAGCCCTCAATAACATCGGGAGCATCTACTTCGATCATACACAGGATCCCCGAACAGCAGCGACCTATTTCATCAAGGTCCTGAGACTCGCCCATCATCAGGGTGCGGTCAAGAACCTCGAGAAGGCCGAGAAAGCTGCTGCAAAAGAGGCAAAGAGGAGAAATACATGAGATGCATCATAGCTACGGATTCGTTCAAAGGGAGCAACACGGCCGAACGGGTGTGTGAAGCCATTCAGGAAGGCATGGTGAAGATCTTTCCCGAAGCGGAGTATGTGATCGTACCCATCGCCGATGGAGGAGAGGGGACTACCGATGCGGTACTCAAAGTCACTGAGGGGGAGAAGAGGACCATCACGGTGACCGGGCCATTGGGTGAACCGGTAGAGGCCTCCTTCGGGCTGCTGCCCGGCGGCAGGGCCGTGATCGAGATGGCAGAGGCCTCAGGTCTGCCTCTGGTCCCCGAGGATCAGCGTGATCCTCTGAAGACCACCACCTACGGGACTGGAGAGCTGATCAAAGCTGCCCTTGAAGCAGGCTGTGAAGAGATCCTCATCGGTATCGGCGGCAGTGCGACCAATGACTGTGGTATCGGGATGGCACAGGCTCTGGGAGTCTCCTTCCTTGATGCAGCAGGTAAGGAAGTCGGCTTCGGCGGTGCCGAAGCGGCACGGATCGCACGGATCGACATCAGCAAGCTGGATCCGAGGATCGCAGCGACCAGGATCCTGGTCGCCTGTGATGTGACCAATCCGCTGTGCGGACCGAAGGGAGCATCAGCGACCTATGGTCCTCAGAAAGGTGCTGACCGGCAGATGGTCGAACAGCTTGATGCGGCACTTGCCCATTGTGCACAGGTCATAGAACAGGATCTGCAGGTCTCTATCGCCGATATCCCGGGAAGCGGGGCTGCCGGCGGTCTGGGCGGAGGCCTGGTGGGATTCCTCGGGGGAGAACTCCAACCGGGTATCGATGCGGTCCTCTCGATCGTACAGTTCGACACCCTCGTGAAAGATGCCGATCTGGTCATCACCGGTGAAGGTAAACTCGATCATCAGACAGTCTACGGCAAGGTGCCCGCAGGGGTCGCACAGTGGACGAAACGGGTGAAGGACATCCCGGTGATCGCCATCGTCGGAGACATCGGCGAAGGGTTCGAAGCGGTGTATGATATCGGTATCGATGTGGTGATCAGTACGGTGAACAAGGCGATGAGCCTTGCCGAAGCGATGGACCGAAGCAGGGAACTGCTCGTCGAGGGCGGAGAGCGCGTAGCCAGACTCCTGAGGGTCGGAACCTCCCTGCAGTAGGGATACTGGCTCGCTGCAGTGATACCAGGAGGGCTTCGATCATGATCGAAGCCCTCCTGTCCTTAGTGTCTCGTTCTTCTGTGGTTCAGCTCTTCTGCTCCCTCTGACGCTACTTGAGTGCCCGGGTCAGCTGGAAGATGTTCAGCAGCTGGTCCCACCACGACTGGGCACCGTTGAAGTGACCGATGCCCCGTATCTTCTTGATACGATAGCGTACCAGACGGTCTGCAGGCTTGCTGCAGAGGATGTCGAGATCGCGGGTGATGATCTTCTTGATATGGGAAGCGACCAGCTGAGGGTCCTTGTGGGCTCCGCCGACCGGTTCCGGGATGATGTCGTGGATGATCCCGAACTCCTTGAGATCCTCTGCGGTGATCTTCATGGTATTGGCGGCCTCTTCAGCCTTGCTCGAGTCGCGAAGCAGGATGGATGCGAACCCTTCCGGTGAGATCACCGAATAGACGGCATTCTCGAGCATGTAGAGCTTGTCACCGACACCGATGCCGAGGGCTCCGCCGCTCCCTCCCTCTCCGATGATGAAGCAGAGTACCGGCACCTTCAGTACCGAGAACTCCTTGAGGTTACGGGCTATGGCTTCGCCGATACCCCGCTCCTCGGAGGCAAGGCCGGGATAGGCCCCGGAGGTATCGATGAAGGAGACTACCGGGCGGTTGAACTTCTCTGCCTGCTGTACCAGACGGAGGGCCTTTCTATACCCCTCGGGGTGGCCCATCCCGTGGTTGCGGGCGATGTTCTCTTTGAGGTTCGACCCCTTCTGATTCCCGATGAAGGTGATCGCCCGTCCGTCGATGGTCCCGATCCCCCCGATGAGTGCAGTGTCATCCCCATAGCACCTGTCACCATGGAGCTCCATGAAGTCATCACACATCATGTTGATATACTCCAAGGATCCAGGTCTCTGGACATGCCGTGCCAGGCAGACCTTATCCCAGGGACTGCAGGCGGTGGTCTCCCGGTTCTTCAGGACCGGTACCATCTTTGCCTTGAGGGTAGAGAGATCTGATCCGAGATCCATCTGCTGCTGCTGGGCGAGCTGCTCGAGCTCACCGAAGAGTTTGTCTATCTGGTCCTTCTGCGGATTCTTGTCTTGTTCATTCATACTGTTCACCTGCCTCTCTTTGCGTGAGCACTCAACAGGAACGAGAGCGTCCTGCGCAGCTCCTTTCTGTGCACGATGGCATCTACGAACCCTCTCTTCTGCTGAAACTCAGCTGTCTGAAAGTCTTTGGGAAGCTGCTGGCCGATCGTCCCCTCGATGACTCTCGGGCCTGCGAACCCGATCAGAGCTCGTGGTTCTGCGATGATCACATCCCCGAGCATGGCAAACGATGCGGTGACCCCGCCGGTGGTCGGATGGGTCAGGACGATGAACAGCGGGGTCGCTGTAGCTTCCAGCAGTGCTGCTGCACTGGCGGTCTTCGCCATCTGCATCAGCGAGAAGATCCCCTCCTGCATGCGTGCGCCGCCGGAGGCGGTGAAGAGGATCACCGGGGTGTTGGTGTCAGCGCCCTGCAGCAGGGCCTGGGTGATCTTCTCCCCCACGACCGACCCCATGCTCCCTCCCATGAACTGGAAGGACATGATGCCCATCACCGTCTCCTGCCCATCAATGGTGCAGGTCCCGACGACTACGGCATCCTTGAGGTCCGAGTCCCGCTGATTCTGGGACACTTTGGCCTCATACCCTTTCAGGGCGATGGGGTTGCGTGAGGTGAGATCAGCTGCGAACTCCTCGAAGGTGTTCTGGTCAGCGATCTGTGCGATCCGTTCAGCCGGGGTGAGTTTGAAGTGATAGCCGCACTCCGGACAGACATACAGCTCGTCTTCCAACCGTTTGCGATGGATGGACGAGGAGCATGAAGGACAGGTGACTATCTTCTTGGTGTCAACATCATCGAATGATGCGTAGTGTTCTTTTTTAGAATCTCTCATTTGTTACTCCTGAAAGATACGCGAATAGATATCGGTACCGTAGGTCCCGGAGTTGAAGATCTTCGAGGTAAGGATCGTAAGCTGTTCGTCCTTGTTGGTGGTGATCCCTCTGATCTCCAGCTCCTGCAGTGCTCTGAGCATGGTCTTGATGCCTGAGGCCCGATCGTCGGTGTGTACGATGATCTTTGCCGCAAGCGGGTCATAGTACGGGCTGACCGACCCCTCGGTATACAGGTGGGTGTCTACCCGCACCGCAGGACCCAGCGGCGGGATGAACAGCGAGATCTTCCCCGGTGTCCGTGCGTTGATCCGGCACTCCAGGGCGTAGCCGCTGATGTGCAGCTGCTTCTGGGTATACCCGAGATGTTCTCCTGCTGCGATACGGATCTGTTCCTTGATGATATCGATACCGGAGACCGCTTCGGAGACAGGATGTTCCACCTGGACCCGGGCATTGACTTCCATGAAGTAGTGCTTTCCCTCATAGACGAGGAACTCGACCGTCCCCGCTCCACTGTAGTGCAGCCTCTTGAAGAGTCTTACCGCATCCTTGCACATCCGTTCTCGCTGTGCGGTGTTGAGCGCACTCGAAGGACTCTCTTCGATCAGTTTCTGATGGTTCTTCTGTACGGAGCAGTCACGTTCCCCCAGATGTACCACAGCACCCTTCCCATCGGAGAGCAGCTGCACTTCCACATGTCTGGGATTCCTCAGGTACTTCTCCATGTAGATGGTCCCGTTGGAGAAGAAGGAGAGTGCCTCATGGGATGCGATGGTGAAGGCCTCCTCCATCTCCTCTTCCCGTTCGACGATCCTCATACCCCTGCCGCCGCCGCCTGCTGCAGCCTTGATGATCACTGGATACCCGATCTCCGAGGCGATCCTGCGAGCTTCCTGCGGAGACTCGATCGGTCCGGGGCTGCCGGGGGTGAAGGGGATGCCGGCCTCTTTGACGGTCCTGCGTGCCTCCACCTTGTCCCCGACCAGTCTGATGGTAGCTGCATCAGGGCCGATGAAGATCAGCCCCGCCTGTGTGACATCTTCAGCGAACTGAGCATTCTCTGAGAGGAAGCCCACCCCCGGATGGATAGCATCACAGCCGCTTCCGCAGGCTGCAGCGATGATGTTCTGGGTATTGAGATAACTGTCAGCTGAGGCCGGTGGTCCGATGCACACTGCGGCATCAGCCATCTTCACGTGGAGGGAATCTCTGTCAGCCTCAGAATAGACCGCGACCGATCGAATGCCCATATCACGGCAGCTGCGAATGATCCGTACAGCGATCTCCCCCCTGTTGGCGATCAGTATCGATCCTATCATATGCGTCGTACCTCGATGAGTGCCCCGTCGTACTCGACGAGATCCCCATGGTTCGCATGGATGGCAACGATCTCACAGGGGAACTCCGCTTCCAGCCTGTTCATCATCTTCATGGCTTCGATGATGCACAGGGCATCTCCTGCCTTGACCGTATCTCCCACCTCGACGAACGGTGGTGAGTCGGGGGCAGGGGTACGGTAGAAGGTCCCCACGATCGGAGAGGGGATGATGATGGTGTCAGCTTCCTGTGTGAACGGAGCTGCATCTCCTGCTGCCGGGATCGGCTGCGGGGCAGGGGGTGCGCTGTGTACTGGTGCTGAGAGCACCTGGATCTCCTTCTCTCGCTTCAGGGTGATCTCCTGACCTTCATCATTGAGGTGAAGTTCGGTGAGAGAAGAGGATTCAAAGACCTCTATGAGTGAACGTATATATTCGATTGTCATCATAATCCTCCATATAATCTCTGTCGTATCCGATAGAGCCCCGTTTTGCAGGGTTTTTTCATATGCGTTGATAGTAACAATATAATATTAGGCTGTCAATATTGACAAAATTAAAAAAAATGTAAAAAATAAAAAAGAGTACGGTCGGGACTGGCAGACAGTCCTGCAGGTTTAGGAGAAGACATGAAACATGCGACAGCAGTGACGATAGAATCGATAGGGTCATTTGTACCACAGCGGAGGGTGACCAATGACCAGCTTGCCGAGTTCGTCGATACCAGTGATCAGTGGATCAGGTCCCATACGGGAATAGGGGCACGGCATCTTGCAGAAGATACTACTGCGACATCGGACCTTGCCGTTCAGGCGGCACTCGATGCCATCGAACGGAGCGATCTGACCAAAGAGGACATCGACGGTATCATCGTGGCGACGGCGACACCCGACTACGTCGGGTTTCCCTCGACCGCCTGTATCATTCAGGACAAACTGGGTCTCAACGGGATAGCGGCCCTTGATGTGGTGGCCGGCTGCACCGGCTTCATCTATGGACTGGAGGTAGCCAGAGGGATGATCCTTGGCGGCACCATGCACCATGTACTGGTCATAGGAGCTGAGAAACTCTCCAGCATCGTCAACTGGAAGGACAGGAACACCTGTGTGCTCTTCGGGGACGGTGCAGGCTGTGCCATCCTCTCAGCAAGCGGATCAGCTGATGAACGACGGGGGATCAAGCAGACCATCCTCTATGCGGACGGCAGCGGAGCAGACTGCCTCATCGTGCCCCGGGGAGGATCGAAGGCCCCTCTGCAGGGAGTCACCGTGGCGGCAGAGGATGTGACGATCGCCATGGAAGGCCGAAAGGTCTATAACTTCGCGGTGGCGAAACTGGCAGAGACGATCAGGACCCTCATGGAAGATAACGATCTGACCATCGATGATGTGGACAGGATCATCCCGCATCAGGCGAACAGCAGGATCATCCAGGCCGCTGCGAACCGGTTGAAGATCCCCATGGAGAAGTTCTTCGTGAATATCGAGGACTATGCCAATACCTCAGCAGCTTCCATACCCATAGCCCTGAAGAACCTCGAGGATCAGAAGGGACTGAAGAAGGGGGATCGTATCATCATCGTAGGCTTCGGTGCCGGACTGACCTCCGGGGGGAGTCTGCTGGTATGGTAACGAATATCATCCTCTTTCCCGGTCAGGGCGCACAGTATGCCGGGATGGGAAAGGACTTCCATGATGCATCACCTGCCGTACGGGAACTCTTCGAGCTTGCCTCCGAGTGCAGCGGCATCGACATGAGAGAGGTCCTGTTCACCGGGGATGCCAGTCTGCTCAAACAGACCGCCTATACCCAGATGGCAGTCACACTGGCGAACATGGCAGCCTATACCATCCTGCGTGAGCGGGGGATCGTTCCCCACAGCACCGCGGGTTTCAGTCTCGGTGAACTCTCAGCCTATCATGCCGCCGGCATCATCACCTCTGAGAGTCTGTTCACCATCACCGCAGCCAGGGGTCGGATCATGGGAGAGCATGCAGACCGCACGGCACAGCAGGTCGGAGAGCTGGGTATGGCGGCAGTGATAGGACTGGGGTATGACCAGGTGGATGAGCTCTGTGCAGCCCATCCTCAGGAACACCTCTATATCGCGAACGACAACAGTGAGAAGCAGATAGTCCTTGCCGGGGTCACCGCCTCCATCGATGCGATCATTCCCGTGCTGAAAGAGGCAGGAGCTCGTAGAGTCATCCCGCTGCAGGTCTCAGGGCCGTTTCACACCCCCCTGATGGCAGGGGCTGCCCGGGAGTTCGAACAGCTGCTGGACTCTCATGCCTTTTCAGATCCGACGGTGAGGGTATATACTAACGTTACCGGCAGGATACTCTCCAGCGGCAGTGAAGCACGACGAGCCTGTGCCCTCCAGCTGACCTCGCCGGTCAGATGGACCGGCATCGTGAAAGATATCGTGCAGGAGTGCACGAGCGGGGAGTACCGGTGTTATGAAGCCGGTCCCGGCAAGGTCCTCTCCGGTTTCTGGAAAGCAGGGCCTGCCAGGCAGGCTTGCATTCCCGTCGGGACCTGGGAGAGTGCTTCGATACAAGGAGAACAGGAATGAACAGCAGCGAACGAGCATTGGAAGGAAAGAGGGTCATCGTCACCGGAGGGTCCCGTGGGATCGGCAATGAGATCGTACGGCAGTGCCTCTCCAGCGGTGCTGATGTCTATTATATGAGTCGCAGCGAGGCTGCAGATCATGCAGATCTCTCAGAGCTGGCCGCCTCGAACGGTCGGCAGGTCACCTGGATCGCAGCCGATATGGCTGATGAGCAGTCGGTGAGCTCTGCAGTGAAGCAGGTGCTTGATACAGCCGGCGGGGTGGATGTCCTGGTCAACAACGCGGGGATCACCCGAGACGGTCTGATCATGCGTATGAAGACCGAGGACTGGGAGGATGTGCTGAAGGTCAATCTCACAGGAGCGTTCATCGCATGCAGGGCAGTGACCCGTGCCATGGCAAAAGCCAGAGGCGGGGCCATCATCAACATCTCATCGGTCGTCGGTATCACCGGCAATGCCGGTCAGACGAACTATTCGGCAGCGAAAGCCGGTCTGATAGGCTTCTCGAAGAGCCTTGCCAGAGAGCTTGCCTCCCGGACGGTCCGGGTGAACGTCGTAGCCCCGGGATTCATCAACACTGATATGACCTCGGTACTCTCTGATGAGATCAGGGCATCCATCTCAGGCAGTATCCCGCTGGGACGCATCGGGGAAGCGAAGGAGATAGCCGAAGTGGTGACCTTCCTTGCCTCTGATCGAGCCTCCTACATCACCGGTCAGGTCCTGGCCGTCGATGGCGGGATGACCATGTGACCGCGAGG
Source organism: Spirochaetia bacterium (assembly GCA_021736385.1). Taxonomy (GTDB): domain Bacteria; phylum Spirochaetota; class Spirochaetia; order CAKZLE01; family CAKZLE01; genus JAIPFY01. The sequence continues at coordinate 53,670 of JAIPFY010000009.1, forward strand.
CGGTCCTCAATCGAAAGAACTAACACGGGAGAAAGGTAAGCGTATGAAAGAGCGAAGAGTCGTAGTGACCGGGATGGGAGTCGTATCTCCCCTGGGACATACCATAGAACAGATGTGGGCAGCCATACAGGCAGGGAAGTCAGGGATCGGACCGCTGACGAAATTCGATACCGAAGGCTATACTTCGAAGGTCGCAGGAGAGGTCAGAGATTTTGACCCCTCACTGGTGATGGACCGGAAGGAGATGCGGGGGATGGCCGACTTTACCATCTATGCCATGTATGCGGCGATCCATGCCATGCGTGATGCAGGACTTGACAGGGATGGGGAGCAGGACGGGTATGACCCCTATAAGACAGGAGTCTATCTGGGCAACGGCATCGGTGGCTTCGAGGTCGCAGAACATGGTGTGGAGAGTCTGCTCTCCCGCGGTCCGCGTGCAGTCCCTCCCATGACGATCCCCAAGCTGATCGCCAATGAGGGTGCCGGCAACATCGCCATCCGCTACGGCATCAAGGGACCGTGTGCCACGATCGTGACTGCCTGTGCCTCTGGGACCGATGCCCTCGGGGCTGCCTATCAGGCGATCAGCCACGGGATGGTGGACCTTGCCGTCTCTGGTGGAGCAGAGGGGGCGATCACCCGCCTCGGTGTAGCCGGGTTCTGTAAGATCCAGGCACTCTCGACCCGCTACAATGATACCCCTGAGAAGGCCTGCCGCCCGTTCTCGGTAGATCGTGACGGCTTCATCCTCGGTGAAGGGGCGGGGATCCTGATCCTTGAGGAACTCGAACATGCTCGTGCACGCGGGGCACACATCTATGGTGAGATCTGCGGATACGGGATGACCTGTGATGCCTACCACCTGACAGCACCGAATCCCGAGGGCGACGGGGCTGCCCGTGCGATGCTCAATGCGATCGCCGATGCGGGGATCACCCCCGAAGATATCGACTATATCAACGCCCACGGTACTTCGACCCCGGTGAACGATCTGATGGAGACCAAGGCGATCAAGCAAGCCTTCGGGGCACATGCCTATACACTGAAAGTATCATCGACGAAGTCGATGACCTCCCATATGGTCGCAGCTGCAGGGGGGATCGAAGCGATCATCTCTATCCTGGCTATACGTGACGGGTACTATCCCTGTACACTCAATCTGGATCACCCCGATCCTGAGTGTGATCTTGACTATGTGCCCAACGAAGGGGTCTCCGGGACGATTCGCTATGCACTCTCGGAATCACTGGGTTTCGGCGGGCATAACGGGGCACTGGTCATCGGGAAATATGAAGGATAGCGAAAAGGAGCTAATATGGTAGATATCACGAAACTGCTTCCGCACAGGGACCCGTTTCTCTTTGTGGATGATCTGTTGGAAGTCAATGAGGAGACCATCGTCGGGACCTATACCCTGAAAGCGGATGAATGGTTCTTTCAGGGCCATTTCCCCGAGTACCCGGTCGTTCCCGGTGTGCTGCTCGTGGAGATGATGGCACAGTGCGGCGGAGCCGGACTGAAGCAGGCAGGGGTCCTGGCTGCTGACGGGTTGTTCTTCCTTGCCTCGATCGAGAAGGCGAAGTTCAGGCGGCAGGTCAGACCGAAAGAGACCATACGCATCGAAGTGCGTAATCTGCGGGTATCCTCCCGTATGATTCGACAGAGCGGTACGGTGCGTGTTGGAGATGAGACAGCTGCTGAGGCATCATGGATGTGCATAGTCAGCGAAGGGGAACAGAACGTATGATCGTGAAGCAGAAGATAATGAGAAGTGTGAGCCTGACAGCCCATCCGCTCGGATGTGCCCGGGATACCTGCGATCAGATAGACTGGGCAGAGGCTGCGAAAGAGGGGAGGATCCCGGGCTATGACAAGCCCGCTGCTGCTCAGTTCCCTGCAAACGTCCTGGTCATCGGCGGTTCGACCGGATACGGGCTGGCGACGAGGATCGTCTCCTCCTTCGTCGGGGGCGCTGATACGATCAATGTCTCCTTCGAGCGTGAGCCGAAGGAGAACAAGACCGCCACCCCCGGCTGGTATAATACCATGGCCTTCGAGCGACGTGCTGTGCAGGCAGGGCGAAAGGCTGCATCGGTCTTCGGTGATGCCTTCTCCCATGCGATCAAGGAAGAGACTCTCGAACTGATCAGGAAGGAGTTCGGCAAGATCGATCTGGTCGTCTACAGCCTGGCCTCCCCGGTACGTGTGGATCCTGATGACGGGACCGTCTACCGCTCGGTGATCAAACCGGTGAGCGGGACCTACCGTGCCAAGAGTATCGATCCATTCAGTGAGAAGATGACCTACGCTGAAGTCGAAGCGGCGACCGAAGAACAGGTCGCCGAGACGGTGAAAGTCATGGGAGGAGAGGACTGGAAGCTGTGGATCTCTTCCCTCGCAGCACACGGTCTGCTTGCAGAGCACTGCAAGACAGTCGCCTTCTCCTATATCGGCCCTGAAGTCACCTTCCCGATCTATAGGGAGGGGAGTATCGGCCGAGCCAAAGAACATCTGGAACGTACTGCAGCGGAACTCTCTGTCCTGCTGCAGCAGTTCGATGGTACAGCCTATGTGTCGGTGAACAAAGCACTGGTCACACGGGCGAGCTCAGTCATACCTGTCGTACCATTGTATATCACGATCCTCTATCGGATCATGAAGGATATGGACCTGCATGAGGGATGCATCGAACAGATGTATCGCATGATGACACAGCGACTCTATACCGGGGATCCTGTCCCGGTAGATGCCGCTGGCAGAATCCGTCTGGATGACTGGGAGATGCGCGAAGATGTGCAGCAGCAGGTCGAAGCAGCCTGGGAGGAGATCGATCAGGAGAATCTTCTGCAGCTGGCCGATCTGGAGGGGTTCAGAAAGGAGTATGCACAGATACATGGATTTGGATTGGCTGGGATCGATTACAGCAGGGACGTGGATCCCCGAATGATCGATTGACAGCAGCACATACCGCTCGTGCGGTACGGTGTGTTCTCGACTACTACCTGCTGACAGGCCGCTCATGGGAGTGGCCTGTCTCTTTCAGGCAGCACATCCCAAGGGGACATGCTGCTGACTGTCGGGTATCGTTCTCATATATTCTCATATGAAACTCATTCCCTCATATAAACTCATTGACGAAAAATGACTTTTATCGTATGCTCAAGATAAGGTGAAGCATATGAGCAGTAAGTATCAGGTCCCCGTGCTGGAGAAGACATTCAGAGTCATAGAGATCATATCGAAACATCCAGATGGTATCCCCTTTATCGATATCGTCAATACGCTGCAGGAGCCCAAGTCAACGATCTTTCGTATCCTGCATACGCTTGTCGAGCATAACTGGATCGAGAAGACTCGTGATCAGTATACCCTGGGATTCATGTTCATCCACTATGGGCTGACCACCCTCTCTCGAAAGAACCTGCGGACCGTCGCACGTCCGGTGCTCGAGAGGCTCACTGCTCAGACGCACCAGACCTCCCATATAACGGTGCTCTCGGGGACCAGGAGCATGATGCTCGATGTCTGTGACAGCACCAGCCATATCAAACTGCCCTCTCAGATCGGGTCTCTGCTCCCGCTCTACTGCACCTCACATGGGAAGCTGTTTCTTGCCTATTCGATCAAAGCCCCCCTTGAAGAGGCCCTGAAGGATGAGGAGATGGTCGCCAGGACTCCAAACACGATCACCTCGATCCCCGAGCTCGAACGGGAACTGGACCGCATCAGATCCCGGGGATATGCTATCGATGAGCTTGAATACTACAGTGATATCCGCTGCCTCGCCGCCCCGGTATGGGGCCCCGACGGTATCTGTATCGCCGCTGTGGGGATCACTGCTACGGCAAGCTCCTTCACCCGCGACATGATCGGTGACTACGCCGAGATCATTCTCGCATCAGCACAGCAGATATCCCGTGAGATGGGACACGTCTGAGCAGTATCGTCCCAGAACCTCCCATCCGTTTCTCAGCTGTTCGCTCCGTGATCCGGCAGGAGAGAGCTCCTTCCCTCAGCAGGGGGAAAGGGCTCTCTCCTGCTGTTCCCCCCATGCCGGGTACTCCCCGTAAAGATCCGTAAGAAAAAATCTATTTCGTTGTTGACAGACTGAAAAAGCAGGGCTACAATTGTTTTATATTGAAACTGGGTTTTAAATGAGAAACCTTAAGGAGGACGATTTGAAAAAATTCATGCTTATCGCCGCATTGTTCGTCTGTATGACAGGGATGGCCTTTGCTGCTGGACAACAGGATGTCGCAGGAACTGAAACTGGAAGTGAGACATACGTATTCAAATATGCTCATACACAGTCACCGAATCACCCGAGAAGCAAGTCGATGGAGTTCTTCAAAGAGCAGCTCGAAGGAGCATCGAACGGACGTATCCAGGTCGAACTCTATTTCAGTGGAGTCCTGGGGACCGAGGAAGAGGTCCTGGATATGGTGAAGCTGGGAACCGTACAGGGAAGCCGGGGCGGTCTGTTCGAACGTGCTGACAAGAAGTTCCTGATCTATACCCTGCCGTTCATGTTCGAGAACGAGAGCCAGGTCCTGCGGGCCATGGCCAGCGAATATGGTCAGCAGATCAATGAGAGTGCCCTCTCCAACGGTATCTATATCCCCGCTACAGGGGTTGCCGGTGGATTCAGGAACATCACGAACAACAAACGACCTATCAACACCGTAGAAGATGTGAAAGGGTTGAAGATGAGGACTCCTCCCATCGATATGACCATCAAGACCTTCAAAGCCATCGGTGCCAACCCTCAGCAGGTAGCGTATACCGAGACCTACATGGCATTGAAATCAGGTGTCGTCGACGGTCAGGAGAATCCGTTCTCCAATACGGTCGATATGAAATTCTACGAACCACAGAAGTACCTCTCTGTCGTGAACTGGCAGGTACATCCCGACCCGTTCTATGTGAACCCTGCCTGGTATGATGCCCTCTCTGATGATCTGAAAGCCGTGTTCGATTCATCAGCAAAGGCTGCCATGAAATACTCGAACGAGATCTGGCTCGGTTCGGAGAAGGAGTACTACTTCACTCTTCGAGACAATCTGGAAGTCAATGAGGTCTCTGCAGAGAACAGAGAAGGATTCGTCCAGGCGGTAAAACCGGTATGGCAGGAGTATGTCGATTCAGGTTACTTCACCTGGGAAGATATCAACAACATCCTGGAGATCGCTCGAACCGAATAAGTGTCACTGTGCAGCTTGAGCCTGCCTGCCATCCTGTGATCAGCGTATAGCCATACCTGATTCACACCGCAGGTGGGCTCAGAGCTGCAGCATACCATGAAGATGAGGAATACGTATGGGAACCAACGACCCGAAGCGACCGATTGATACCTTAGCCGATACCTTGACTGCACTTCTTGAGCATGCTGTGACTGCAGCGTTCTTCGTCATCATCATCATGACCATCCTGCTGGTCGTACTCCGGTATGGATTCAACAGCAGCATCGTCATCGGTAATGAACTTATGGAGTATCTGTTCGTCTATACCACAGCCCTTGGTGCTGCGGTATCTCTGGGAAAGAGAGAACACATAAAGATCTCCTATGTACTGTTGAAGATCCCTCAGCCGGTACGGAACTATGTCGATGCCTTCGGACAGGTCCTTGTAGCAGGTATCAACCTGGTGGTCACCTATCTGAGCTTCTCATGGATCCGGACCGTAGGGCACTCTGCATCCCCGGTCATGAGGATCCCCATGTGGACTGTACAGATAGCAGTCCCCATAGGATGTACGCTCGCAGCCCTGTATGCGCTGGTGAACATCTATCATATATTCCATGGCCAGGGGCTTAAGGAGGATCAGACAGCATGTCCATTCTAATCATCTCACTCATCCTGCTGCTTGCCATCGGGGTACCTATCGCCTACTCTCTGGGGTTCTCAGGACTGATCTATTTCTGGATACATCATCCGGAACTCATTCAGATCCTGCCTCAGCGACTCTACTCGGGCATGCAGTCCTATACGATGATCGCCCTTCCGCTCTTCTGCCTCATGGGGTTCATGATGAATGCAGGAGGGATCACCAAACGGCTCATCGAATTCTCGCTCCTGTTCGTCGGGAGGTTTCGAGGAGGTCTCGGTCTGGTGAACGTCTTTGCCAGCATGATCTTCGGAGGGATCTCGGGCTCTTCGGTCTCAGATACGGCATCAGTGGGTGCGGTACTGATACCTGAGATGCAGGAGAAAGGCTACAGTGCCGAGTATGCCAGCGGCATCACCGTCGCATCCTCTACGATGGGCATGATCATCCCTCCCAGTGTCCCCATGGTGATCTATGCCCTTGCAGCCGAGGAATCGGTCGGTAAACTGTTTCTCGGCAGTGCGATCCCCGGACTGATGATCGGTATCATCATGATGGTGATCACCCTCTTCATCTCCTACAGAAACAAACACCCCCGCGAGGAGGTGGTACTCTCTGCCTCAGAGAAGGCTGCGGTGATCCGCAGATCCGTGCTTGCGGTCATCATGCCGGTCTTTGTCGTCGGTTCTGTGGTCTTCGGGATCGCGACCGCCACTGAGAGTGCCGGGATCGGCGTGCTCTATGCATTTCTCGTCGGCTTCATCATCTTCCGATCGATCAAGCTCAAAGAGATCCCTCCCATGGTCAAAAAGGCGATCCTCACCAGTGCCAACGTCATGATCATCATCGCTCTGTCGAAGCTGTACATCTGGATCCTTGCTCTTGAGCGGATCCCTGAGCTCATGTCAACTACGGTGCTGGCTATGAACCTGCCTCCGGTCCTGCTCATCCTGCTGATCAATATGGTCATCCTCATGGCCGGGACCTTCATCGATGTGAGTCCTGCGATCCTGCTGCTCACACCGGTGTTCCTGCCCATCGCTCTTGCGCTGGGTATCTCCGAGATACAGTTCGGCGTCATGCTGATCTCAGGGCTTGCTGTCGGACTTGTGACTCCGCCTGTAGGGATGTGCCTGAATGTGGCATCAGCCATATCGAAGCTGGAGATCGGCGTGATCTTTCGCGCAGCACTGCCGTTTCTCGCAGCGAATCTGATCACCCTGCTTGCCGTCTCCTATATACCGCAGCTCACGATGTGGCTGCCTGCGCTGTTAATGAACTAGTACTGTGACAGACCCGGGATGCTTCACCTCAGTGTGGGCTTTTCGGGCTGTTAACCCAATATGGAGGATTTATTATGGATATCAGACATCCCGTTCACCCCGATCATGCTCAGGGTTTCACGACTGAGCAGATGCGATCTCACTTCCTGATCACCGACCTGTTTGTCCCTGGGAAGATGAGTATTACCTATAGTCACTTCGACCGGATCATCACTGCAGGTATCTGCCCGACCGATACACCGCTCAAGCTCGAAGGCGGCCCGATGATCGGTGCCGACTCCTTCTTCGAAGGACGAGAGGGCGGGGTCATCAACATCGGAGAACAGGGTACTGTCACGATCGACGGTACCGATCATGTGCTTGGTGCACGTGATGGTCTCTACATCGGGAAAGGGGCCAAAGAGGTCTCGTTCACCAGCACCGACCCCGCAGCACCTGCGAAGATGTACGTGCTCTCTGGTCCCGCCCATAAGGCGTACCCTACCAGAGCTGTCTCGCTCGCTGATGCCAGACAGGTCAAGCTGGGCAGTCTTGAGGAGTCCAACAAACGTACGATCTATCAGTATATCCATCCTGAAGTGCTCGACAGCTGCCAGCTCTGTATGGGGATGACCCTGCTCGAACCGAACTGTGTATGGAACACCATGCCGGTGCATACCCATGAGCGAAGGATGGAAGTATACCTCTATTTCGATATGCAGGAGCAGGATGTGGTCTTCCACCTTGCAGGGACCCCTGATGAGACCCGTCATCTGGTCGTTCGCAATGAAGAGGCTGTGATCTCTCCGAGCTGGTCGATCCACTCCGGTGTCGGAGTCAGGAACTATACCTTCATCTGGGGGATGGTAGGGGAGAACAAGACGTTCACCGACATGGACTTTGTCCCCATGACCGAGTTGAAGTAGCATCCATGAGGTAACCCCCTGCATACCGATGACCTGATACGAAGGGACATAGGTATGGGGGGCATTCGTACCGGTACCTCGCGAACGAGGTGCATCGGCGTACGATAAGGAGTAGAAACATGATATTGAACGATTTCAGTCTTGAGAACAACGTAGCGATAGTGACCGGAAGCAGTACAGGCCTCGGACAGGGGGTCTGTATAGGGTTCGCTGAAGCAGGAGCTGATATCGTAGGGGTCGACTATGTCGACTCCTACGAGACCAAGGAACTGGTAGAGAAGACCGGGAGAAGGTTCCTGAACATCAAAGCGAACCTCCTGACCACCGAACCCCTGCAGGATATCATCGATGCCGCGGTAGCCGAGTACGGCCATGTGGATATCCTCATGAACAATGCCGGGATCATCAGACGTACCGATGCCATAGACTTCTCCGAGAAGGACTGGGATGAGGTGATGGCGATCAACAGCAAGACCATATTCTTCCTCAGTCAGGCGGCAGCCCGACAGTTCATCAAACAGGGTACCGGCGGGAAGATCATCAGCATCGCCTCCATGCTCTCCTATCAGGGCGGCATCAGAGTTCCCTCCTATACCGCAAGCAAGAGTGCGGTCCTCGGACTCACACGTGCCATGGCCAATGAGTGGGCAAAACATGATATCAACGTGAATGCCATAGCTCCCGGATACATGGCAACGAACAATACCATCGCACTGAGAGCCGATGAGAAGCGAAGCAAGGAGATCCTCGACCGGATACCTGCAGACCGCTGGGGTACTCCCGAAGATATCAGGGGAACTGCGGTATTCCTGGCATCAAAAGCCAGTGACTACGTCAACGGGTTCACGATCGCTGTCGATGGGGGATGGCTCTCCCGCTGATGGGCTCCTCTGGGGTCTCCCCTGCCCGGGCACGATGGATGGTCGCGTGTGCTGCGGTCCTGTGGAGCTTTGGCTCCCCGGTAGCCAAGATGACCGCCGCCCATCCTCTTGCACTGGTATGCTACCGGTCCCTGACCGGTACGCTGCTGCTCCTGTGGATCCTGAGAAGACGCAGAGGGGTGGTCATCTGGTCCCCCTTCGCCTTGGTCGGAGGTCTTGCCTACAGCCTGACGACCCTCGGGTTCTTCTTTGCCCTCAGATACACCACCGCTGCCCATGCTACCGTCCTGGCACACACCTCACCCCTGTTCATAGCCGTGTTCGGGTATCTGTTCCTGCACGAGAGGATCGTCCCTGCAGATAGTGCAGCACTCCTGCTGGTCTCTTCCGGAGTCCTTCTGAGTATGAGCGGAGGCCTTGATGTGCATGCGACCATCGGTGATCTGTTCGCTCTCGGTTCAGCACTTGCCTTCTCTGTCATGGTGATCATGATGAAACTCGGGGGAGAGCGGGACTCCCTCTCCCTGCTGATCATCGGCGGGGCGACGACGATGCTGATCACCTTGCCGTTCCAGTTCTTCCTGCCGTTCTCGCTGATCGACTGTACAGCCGGACTCTTTCTGGGGATCGCTCATATGGCAATCCCGTTCCTGCTCTACGGCAGAGCCCTCCTGTCCCTCCGAGCGGTGGAAGCAGCCATCTTCAAAGATATCGAACCGGTACTCGCCACCCTGTGGGTAGCGCTGACTGTAGGAGAGATCCCTGATCTGCGCTCTCTCCTGGGAGGTCTGCTGGTGATCAGTGCGCTCATACTGCTCTCAGGTAGATCGACACGGGAAGTGCGAGTGCTGCCGGAAGAAGATCTCTGAGAAGTGAATCTGCTCATATACCCTCTCGGAGTTTCGATCGCTCTGGATACGTAGTTTTGCCATGGTAGACAGGCCCTGTGAGAAGGTATCCAGATGCTATGCATGTATAAAATAACTTATTATAAAGTAGAAACATACTGTTACCACCAAGTGGATGAATCACGAAAAATCATATGAGAATAATCTGTAACTTTAACGAGTTTGTGTGTATTATATATATGAAGCTGCATATGAAAACCTGCAGTACCTATTTTGTTAATATGGGGGAACTATATATGAATAAGAAATTTTTGGTAGTACTGA
>JAIPFY010000092.1 GCA_021736385.1 Spirochaetia bacterium
ACCAGGGGGAAGGCAGAGACTGCTCTAAACTCATTGATTTCTGCTCTAGAAACCAGGCTTTCTAACGATTCAGCGATAAGCGCTTAGAATGTCATATTGCCAATTCTTCGGTCATAACTTATGGGACGAGCTACTAGTTGTGACGGTCTCGGCGGTATCGCTCTTCATGTTCACGATGTTCACATAATCCATATTCGCTTTGACATACAGACCGGATCGTTTCTCTATCGTGTACTTCCCTCCGACACTCAAGATGAGGGTACGTTCGATCACCTCTCCTGAGAGGATCGATACCAGATCATCCATCCCATTCTTCCCGTATGCGCTCCACTGAGAATCGAGTCGCTTGTTCCCGTGCCACATGTACATCCCATTGAAGTAGGCATTCCAGTGTCCGACATGCTCAAGCGTTGATGAGACGTTGAGGACGATCGCATCCCCTCCATGCTCATACCCGAGGAACATGCGTTTGTAGTCGCCGGGGTTGTTGAAGTTCTTGAGGATCACATCATGACCGTATCCATGGCTGTAGCCTGCGATAGCAGGCTCCCCGGTCACTCCGTCCAGACCTCGAAGGTAGAGGAACGGATCGGTGAGTGCAGCCTCGAAAGAGGCTTCTGCCACGATCTCAGTAGAGAGCGGGAAGGCTGTCCGTGCACCGAGCATATATGCCATGGCATTGGGGTACGCCCCATAATCCGGGGCAGTCGTCTCACCGAGTGCGATCTCATCGATCGCATACTGTGCATAGAAATCGATGGTCCCGAAGGGGTTGTAATCGAGTTCGACAGTGATGAGGGAATTAGCAAGCCCCCTGATATACTCATTGTGGAAGAACCCGAATGGATTGATCGCTGCGAGATTCAGGGTATTCTCTTTTGTCTTATAGACTACTGACTCGCTCAATGCCAATCCCATTCTGTCCTGGAGGAAGCTGAACTCGACCCGGTGTCCCAGGAACATCGTGAATCCTGGAAACTCATTGTTCTGATCCATTCCCATCGTGGAATCAGGGGGGAAGAACGATGCGAGGAGGGTGTATTTGTAGGGATTATGGAAGGTGGTGAACTTCACGAAGTCATGCTGGATGACTTGAGAGCCGAGCATGAAGTTCCCGCTTCGTCCAGGGCCCCAGGAGAACCGGTCACGGCCGATGGACAGGTTCCAGTGGTCAGCACCCACAGATGCGTAGCTCCGGTAGGGGAACGTGAAGTCCCCATCGGCTCCGAAGTCCGCCGGCGGCAGGAAGGGTGCATTCGTCACGAACGTATCCTGATAGAGATAGTTCCCCTCCGTGTTGTTATGATGATTCCCCAATGAGTTCATGAGCAGAGCTGCATCGAAGTAGAAGAAGATGTTATCAGTACTCCAGAGGTCCCACCCGATATCGAGGAACTTCTCCCGATCATTGAATCCGTGGACCCAGTAATGCTCATCCTTGAAGACTTCGTTCGTGTGGATATATGCCTCGAATGCAGCGTTGATGTCGAAGGACATCGCGACATTCGGGTTCATGGAGATCTCCGGGTTGAAGGTGAGCTCCTCCTCAAGATATGCATGGATCCGTCTGGCAGCCGGTGCGGTCGGGGTCACCCCGTCAAGCATATCAAGGAGTTCTGCACGACTCCAGGGACCGGCTGTAGACGGGAGTGAATGTCCCTCGAGCAGATAGAGTTTTTCCATGGCAGAGTAGTATTCAGAATCGATGGGGTAGATCTTCTGCTTGTTGTCCATGGCTGTGACAAGCTGAAGAGAGAAGATACAGGTGAGTACTATGAGAATGATCTTTCTATGCATGAGAGCATCTCCTTGTAAGTTCGAGACCTGTTCTTATGTATCATGCACATCTCTTCAGGCTCATCAGTTCAGTGAATGGACAGTCGTGCAGTGATCCCCTGGAACGGTCAGAACTTCGTCATGTCTGTGATGACCTCTTCATCCGTAGAATCATCAAGCACCAGCAGATCAAGGGGCCTACTCATAGAAATATATCACAGAACATACATATGCTCACTAAAATACATGCTTACCCTGCAAATATTGTATGAAAACCGTCTTGAATCATTCCGTACTGGTAAAGAGTGGATTCTGTTATATGAACAGATATATGTTGTAAAACATATATGATATCGTACTGATAGCGAGCTATATCTGTGGTATGATGTTTGCAGAAAATGTCAATAGAGTTTGAAGCTGGCGGTTGATGGCCTGTTCAAAGAGGCTATCCAGAGATTCGTCTGAGATCTGATCGTTGTACAATCTGATATAGAGAGCTTGATCAGTCCCGCAGATGGTTACCCGAGGTGCATATGCGTATGTGGACAGTCGTACCTCACGAGCCACCATAGTTCTGATAGATGCTCTATAACATGAGCACGTATTGGTAGTGATTACACTGAGACTTTCAGTTCATGGGAGAATACCCTCACGTGCACATACTCTCTTGACTTTTTCTGAGGCTCTGATACTATTCAATTTCTAATCTGCTTGATCGGGCGAGTAGCTCAGCTGGATAGAGCGTCACCCTCCGGAGGTGAAAGTCGTGGGTTCGAATCCCGTCTCGCTCAAACCCTTCAAGCAGGTCTGTTTACCCTCCTATGGACGGGCATGGCAGGGGTTCACCCGGAGGTACTTCATCGCAGGATGATAGCTGATCCTTCCTTGTCTCCTCCTGTATCTGCCAGAAATCGACAACCACGACAGTACTGGACCAGGTGTCTCTTGAGAAGTGAGATGGCGATCACTGATCCCTAAGCTATGGCAGTGAGCTGGTGTCAATGTGCTGGCGGTTCTGCCGTGATGGGACGGGAACGATGATCACGGTGAAAACCGGCTATGGCGTGTGGCTGTATGAACCGGAGGTGCTCCCCTGTTAAAAAAACCATTCAGGATCCTTACCCATCATGGTATACTGATCTCATATCCAAGAGAAGGAAGTACCCTATGAACAAAATCCTTATCATTCTTGCCTGTCTCCTGATGCTAATGACTCTGACCGGCTGTGCTGCGCAGGCGAACGGGTTTGAGAAGATCGAAAATACAGAAGGCGAGATCGCAGGCTTCTGGCAGGGCCTCTGGCACGGGATCATAACCCCGGTGACCTTCTTCATATCGCTGTTCAGTGATACGATCGGCTTCTATGAGATCTATAACAATGGTAACTGGTACAACCTGGGCTACATCATCGGACTGTCGATCGTATTCGGCGGCGGCAGTAAGAGCACCTGCAGGAAACGGAGTTGATCTGAAAAAGACCGTGCAGGGTCTCAGGACCGCTGCTGGACAAGGACCCATGACTTCCGTATCATGAAGGGAGATACGTACTTCTTCTGGAACAGGTGAATCACCGACTTCTTCAGGTGATCAGAGAGGAACAGATGCCATGAAGGTGTGGGATGCTGTCCAAGGAACAACAACCTGTAAGGAGAACAGTACTATGAACACACGCTATACTGATGCATATCTGAAAGCAGCACACAAAGCGACCTTCCACAACGAACACGAGATCACCCGCAGCAGTCTCTGCACCTGTTTCTACTGCGGTCACTGCTTCGACCCGAGAGAAGAACCCGATCTCCAGTGGTGGGATGAGCAGAGCACCGAGGGGATGACCCTCGTATGTCCCGAATGCGGGATCGACTGTGTCATCGGTGATGCCTCCGGGTATCCTGTCACCGATGATGCGTTCATCACAGCCTGCAGTGACGAATGGTTCTGCGGGATCAGCAGAATCAGTGCCAGCAAGACCTCGAGGAAGAATCAGGGGATCATCACATGATGCTCTACTGAGGATACACAGCTTGGTAACAGCTGTGTATCCTCAGATCCCGAAGACTCCATGATGAGTCTGCCAGCGGCTATGTGCAGGACATCACAGCGTGCAGAGGGATCAACAGAGCTCCCCGCTACATGTACTTTTTTCTCATATGTTCGATCACATGCTCCCAGTCGGGGAACGCCTGTGAACCGAACCGGATGAGCTTCCCCGGAAACTCCTGCGCCCCATTCTTGAGCCTGTCATCGATGAGCACACCTCCTCTGTTGAGATCCTTGTGATGAGTCAGGATCAGTCGTTTATATGCCGACTTCCCGAGATGCTGTTTGACCCAGTTCAGTTTATCAGACCAGGCAGAGGGGTTTTCCCAGGGAGCTGTACTGAGGATGTAGGTATCGAACTGCTCTGAGAGGAATTCGAAAGCCTCCACCGCACCTTCCATGGGGTCCATCTGAGAGAATATACCGGGGATCTCATCCTCATCTCCCTCATGTTTGATCAGCAGGTCAGGATCGATCTTATCGAACGCAGAGGCAAAATCAACCAGGACATTATCCATATCCACATACACGATCATCTTCTCTTTCATGTTTCTCATCCTTTGGTAGTGGTAGACACACGGTACCATGATCACAAGCAAATAGATAGTACGAAATAATCTTATAGAGAGCATATTGGTACAGTATGATCAGAACCTCTCGGGTATATACCATCTGCACAGTATGAATATCTATCACACCACGAAGCTTGCCATGCCCCGGTGTGCTGATACCTGCAGGGAGCGATGGGTCTGCAGGGTCCCGTTGTGCTGCAGATAGCGGAGGACGTTCGAACGGTTCGAACGGTATGGTGCAGGCACAGGGGAAGCTACTGCAGAGGTACAGGATCACCACGATAGAAACCTGAAGTCCCTATGCTCAAAGATGCAGTGCACATGAGCTGCCTGTATTGGTTTCATGGTGTGAGTATCGACGTATAACACGTTGTTATATATCATGATACCCTGTATGAATATCAGAAAGGTCGGCTAGTTTTCTCTGCTGTCACATCTGCCTGTTGTGTGGTACAATACCTTCAAGTCATCCGTGTTCAACCGGGATATACCAATGAGAAAAAGTGTATTGCTTGTTCTGATCGTAAGTGCCGTTCTGTATGTGACAGGCTGCAGAGCACCGGAAGAACCTGCTGATCCTCTTCAGCACTTCTCCGTCCTGTATAACAACAGGGAAGAGCACCCCTTTTCCCCGGACTGGATCATCCTTGATGCCTATGAACAGCGTAGAGGTGTCGCTCTCGATATCTCTCTGGGTGATGACAGCACCTATGACCGTTTTATCATCGAAGCGATAGAAGCTGAATCTCCCCCCGATATCATCCTGAAGGTCTGGCCTGATCAGATCCTTGAATATGCTCACAAGGGTCTCCTGCTGCCGATCAGTGAGTATACCGATCGCATGCCGTACTATACCGAATACATCGTCTCTCATGACCTTCATGAAGAACTCGACAGACTGCGGCTTGAGAACGGGAAGTACTACATTCTTCCCGGTTACCAGAGGGGGATACAGGTACAGCAGTGGGCCTATCGGCAGGACCTGTTCGAACAGTATGGACTGGGAGAACCACAGACCTATGATGAACTGCTCGATGCGCTGGTCATTCTGCATGAGCAGTTCCCCGGATCGACCCCGCTGACGGCCACCTGGGGAGGCGCCCACCTTCTGTCGATGATGGGAGCAGGGTATGGGATCACATCCGGCTGGTCCGGGAACCGCTCCTATGACGAAGCAGCGGATCGCTGGGAGTATGCCCCGGCGACAGATGCCTGTCGGCAGATGTACCGGTTCCTGGCACGAAGCTACCGTGAGGGTATCTTTGATGTCGAGCACTTCGATCAGAGCGTAGATGAGTTCCTCAGGAAGATCACCCATAACGAAGCGTTCCTCACCCCTACCTGGATCTCTTCAGGGTTCGATCACTGGAATGCCGCCCTTGCAGAGAACGGCTTCGAGCAGGCCAGATGGAGCCCGCTGCCGGTACCCGAGAGTACCGCAGGACTCCGAGCTCTTCCTCCGGTAGGCAGGTTCCGTAAGGGGCTTGTGCTGCCGGCATCTCTCAGGAACGCTCCGTACCTCGATGACCTCCTGACCTTCATCGACTGGGCCGTCTATTCACCCGAAGGCCGACGACTGACGACCTGGGGGATCGAAGGAGAGACCTATGAGACAGGAGCACAGGGGATAGCGTACCTGCCTCATATGAAGACGATCATGAACCCTGACGGTGAGATAGATATCTACACGACCTATGGGTTGGATCAGCTGTTCAATCTCTGTGAAGATGAGGATCTGGAAGACCTGAAGAAGCCGCCACAGATCGTGCGCTTTCTGGATGCGTCCTATCGCAACGCAGAGAACCTGCCTGTCGATCCCCCGCTGAGACTCAGCTCTCTGGATCTGGATATGATCAGCCGGATCGATAAGCCCATAGATACGTATGCACAGCATGCCGCCCTGCGGTTCATCACCGGTGAACTCGATATCGAACAGGACTGGGATGAGTACCTCTCGGAGTTGGAGCGACTCGGTTATACCACGCTGGAGAAGATCTGGAACGCCGCCGGGCAGGGAGGGGAGTAAGTGCAGCTGGGGAAGAAGCACCTTGCAGACCGTACGTCGTTCATGATCTCAAAGTTGTTCCTGATCACGATCATCGCAGCGATGGGGGTGCTATCGCTGCTGGTATGGCGGGGCCAGGCGACCAGTCAGCGATCGAAGATCGCTGATGCGAACAGTACTGCCGCGCTGATCATCGCACGGAATATGGAGATACGTTTTCAGGGAGTCTCACAAGCCCTTGAGCGGCTGGCCCTCGCGACCGCCCTGGACGTGAGTGCGCCTGATCAGAGCTGGATGAGCGAAGCCGGGCACTACATGAGTACCTTCCCAAGCATCATACAGCTCCATCTCTTCAACAAGAACCTCAAGCTACTCACCGGGTATCCTGATGATAGTGCATCTGTCAGCCTGGAAGATCTTGAAGATGACATAGAGACGATCACGCTGGTCTACCCCATCTATGATGGGGCACAGCTGAACGGGTTTCTCATCGGGAGCATCGACATCCGCCAGGTGATCGAATCTGCCTACGGCAAATATGAGAACCTGTTCGAGCTTCAGCTGAAGGACGATGAGCGAATAGTATGGCGATCGGGTGATCGGGATCAGACAGACAGTACCATCAGGTATGAGGAGCAGATCGTATTCGATCAGTCGAACAGCATGACTATGGTCATCACACCCACAGTCTCCTACATACGGCAGGAGATGGCTCTTGCGCGGAACACCCTGACCTTTCTGATCATCATCACGATCATCATCGGTATCATCGTATGGATCGCACAGAAGAATCATGCGCTGTCGAACCTGAATCTGAGACAATACCGGGAACTGCTCGAGAATGTCCAGCTCATTGCGATGACTGTCAGCATACAGGGGGAGATCAC
This sequence comes from Spirochaetia bacterium, assembly GCA_021736385.1. Taxonomy (GTDB): domain Bacteria; phylum Spirochaetota; class Spirochaetia; order CAKZLE01; family CAKZLE01; genus JAIPFY01. The sequence continues at coordinate 7,281 of JAIPFY010000092.1, forward strand.
CTTCAGTAATGACTACATGAGCAGGGTGACCGGGTATCGCACCGAGGAACTGAAAGGTTCTGACCTGTGTACGCTGCTGTTCCCTCATATCAGTACGGATGATAGAGCACGCTTCTTCCAACGCCTGAGGCAGGGAGGCGTCACAGGACATAAGCAGATCACTATCACCATCAAGGACGGTACCGAGCGTACCTGGGCACTGAACAATACCCTGCTGAAGAACACCCAGGGAGCGATCATCGGCTTTGCCTCCATGGGTGATGATATCACCGAACAGCTGGAGTCTCACAAGACCCTGTTCCTCCAGAGCAGCGCTCTCGCCTCGGCGGCAGACGGCATTGCCATCCTCGATCTCTCTGACAGGATAGAGTGGGGCAATGAAGCGCTCTTCGAGCTGATCGGGTATGAACCCTCAGAAGTCATCGGAAACAGATTCAAGGATCTCATCCGTTCAGAGAAGCAGGATGATGCGTTCTTTGAGGCGATCAGGGAGTATATGCACACAGGACGGGTCTGGAGAGGAGAACTGGAGAACCGGCGCAAGGATGGTACCCCCTATACCGAATATATGACCATCACACCGGTCCGCGACAGCTCTGAGACCATCTCACACTTCATCGCGATCAAACGGGACATCACAGAACAGAAACAGCTGGAACAGCAGAACAGGCAGCTCGCAGAACAGTTCGAGGTCCGCCAGCGGATCGAATCTCTGGGGAAACTCGCAGGCGGTATCGCACATGATTTCAACAACCTGCTGGTCCCGGTCATCGGCTATGCCGATCTGGGCATGCTCGAAGTCGATCCTGAGAGCGATGCCTATGATCATCTCAGCCATATCAGGGAGGCCGGGGAGCGGGCAGCGGATCTGACCAGGCAGATCCTTGCCTTCGGGAGGAAGCAGAGACTGAACCTGCAGGTGCTGGATCTCAACCAGCTCATTGCTGAGTTTCAGCAGATGCTCAGACTGCCGATCGGAGAGGAGATCGAACTGACGCTGCAGCTTACCGAAGAGCCGATCCGTATCGAAGCGGACAGGAGCCAGATGGAACAGATCCTGATGAACCTGGTAGTCAATGCCAAAGATGCCATGCCCGATGGCGGCTTGCTGACGATCGAGACTGCTGTGGTGCATAATGGCTCAGAAGCACAGGCCAGCCTTACCGTGCGTGATACCGGGACCGGCATGACCGAAGAGCTGCAGCAGCATATGTTCGAACCCTTCTATACCACGAAACCACAGGGCAGCGGGACTGGTCTGGGACTCTCCACCGTATTCGGTATCGTCAAACAGCATCATGGGAATATCGCAGTGAATTCACAGCCGGGGAAGGGGACCGAGTGTACCATCACCCTGGCTCTGGCAGAGATGCCAGCGGTGACACGGCCATCAGACGAGTTTCCGGCAGACAGGAGACAGCACGGCAGAGAGACGATCATCGTCGTAGAAGATACCTCTGAGGTGCTGGAACTGGTCACTCAGGTCCTCAGGTCAGCTGGCTATACGGTGCTGCCGTTCAGAAACCCGACAGATGGGCTGAAGGCGGCAGTTGCTGCAGGGCAGCAAGCTGATCTCATCCTGTCAGACATCCTGATGCCGCAGCTCGATGGAATCACCCTCCTGCAGAGGATCAGGGCAGTACGACCTGGTCAGAAGGCCCTGTTCATGTCCGGGTATGCCGATGAACAGACGGGCATACATATGCAGGAACATGCTGATGTGAGACTCCTGCAGAAACCCTTCACCACCGAACAGCTCCTTATGGAAGTCCGTAGGGCGATCGAGGCCTGAGGGAAGGGGCAGTCTTGAGTCACAACACAGGTATGCTTCGGGCTTACTACCAGGGTACAAAGATCCGTTTTATGCCCGGCAGATGTCTGATGGAACCTATGGGACCAAAATCAGGTTGTGAAGATGGCAAATCTATATCAGTATTGCATATAGCAATTCTCGTCTGTTAATATCTCATCATGGTAAACTCACTATTGCTCTGAAATGATCAATATCATAGGCCTTGTAGTGCGTAGAAACGGATAGGTTCCTGATATTTCGTATTTCTGTGTGATAGAATATTAATATTTATACTATAATATGCTATACTATTAATAAGCTATCACACAAGGAGCAAGACATGACCATACCAGCCAAGGAACGTGATTCTCAGGCGCTTGAGCTTTTTAGCACAGAACAGGTTCTTA
>JAIPFY010000010.1 GCA_021736385.1 Spirochaetia bacterium
GATACCGATCCCACTCCCTCTCGGTGACAAAATCCTGTACTGATCGTTGAATGTTCTTTATCTCCATGAATAATCCTCACTAACAGGTTGGTTGATCCATGGTACATCGTAATGAGACAAAGGTCCATCGATGAAGGATGATGCCCGCATGATCCTTCATCATTCACAAGTGGCCTCGTGCATCAGTGACGAACTGCCGGCTCTGCAGGGAGCTCTTCTGCCAGTTAAAGCACATTGCTCTGCCGTTTGATCGGTTCAGCCTTATCAGGATATGCTCGGCAGGCTCAGGAGAGCTCTGTATGGACCAGATCTGCAGCCATCCGTGCAGTCATGATACAGGTGGGCAGGCCTGCAGGGCTGACGGTCCACTGCCCTGCACGATAGAGATCGGGCATGGGGGTAAGGATCGCCTTCTTCATGTTGAGCATCCCGGCATCGATGGGAACCTCCTGCTCGAAGGACCAGCCTACGATAGCCCCTTCAGAACTGTAGACATTCCTCTCGATACTCAGCGGGCTTGCGGCAAAAGAGAAGAGGATATGCTCCTTCAGTGCTCCATAGACCGATGCCGTGAGCGTATCGATCATCATTTCGCTGATCCTCTTCTCGAACTCATCATACCAGCCCTCTTCATCGATCCTCCGTGTCAGCTCATAATCGAAGAGAAAACTGGCGATCAGGCCGCTCTGTCCCTCAGGGGCAGCACTGCTGTCGTTGAGTACCGGCAGGGAGATCTCGTAGGTGTTCAGACGGCAGAAGGACTCAAGCCAGGAGTAGAACGCGTCCCGGGAGAGCTGCTGCCAGCCATCAAGGATTGCGGCAAGGTCAGCACGATGGAGTTCGCCGAGGCCTGTGCGTGAGGGCGTGTAGAAGAAGTGGCCCTCTGAGATCTTGCTGAAGTATGAAGGGGGGAGGTCCACTGCCAGAAAGAGGGTGAAGACCGACTCTGCCCCGCGGCTGGAGAGGATCCTCTCCTGCTCCTTGAGAATACCGGCCCGCTCTGACTCTGGGAACTCTTCTGCAGCTATCATACGGTAGAGATGCTTCAGGTCAGCACACCAGATGAGCTTGTCGTAGGTGTACTGGTTCCCGCTGCTGTCAGTAAGGCTCCTGCGATGTGCATCAAGCTGTACTACCTCCGCACCGGTCCTGACTTCTGATCCGATCTCTGTAAGACGGGCCCTCAGTGCATTCGGGATGCTGCCGACACCCCCTTGAGGGTAGTAGTAGTCAGGGTAGAGGGAGAAGTAACTCATGGCAAAGAAGGCAGGGGTCTTCTTGAAGAAGTGCTGTGAGATGATGTCTATCAGGGCTTTGTTCTCAAGCAGCCCATTGAGGAACTGCTCCATGGGCATCCGCATCCGCATGATCGCAGCCCCTGTTGCCAGGAAACGGATGATCCAGAGGATGAAGGTGCTCAGATAGTATCTGATGTCACGCTTGGCATCCTTGAAGAAGGGGCTGTCGCTTCCGAAGAGTACCTGCATGTAGATATCGAACTTCCTGATGACCTTGATGACCCGTTCCACATCTTTGGTGCTTTCGGGATAGAGCTCCTTGAGCAGCAGCTCATAATCTCTGAGGCTCTCAGGCGTATCGGCACTGATGATCTTATCCTCGACCCCGAGTGATACCTTGCTCGGCAGCAGCGGCAGGTCTATCTGCAGCTCTTCCAGCATGGGCTTGATCATCCCGGCATTCTCCACGGCACGGATCCCCCCGTCAAAGAGGAACCCATCCCGGGTAAAGGAGTTCACAAGACCTCCGCAGGTCGTGTTCTTCTCCAGCAGCAGTACTTCATGGTCCCTCATGGCAAGGGATGTTGCCGCAGTCAGACCGGTGATCCCGGCCCCGACGATGATGATCCTGTGGTGCTCTGCCATACCTGTGTACCTCCAAGCTGTAAGATTGATGCCTATGCATAGCAGTATACCATGGCACTATGCACTTTTGGTACACAGAATCACCAGATCTTCAGGGAAGAACAACATGGGGGGATCCTGTCGATTACCTTTGTCGTGGTCTATCCCTGTCTCATGGTCTGTGGATCGGGTACCTCAAGGAGAGGTGGATATGAGTGGTCATCGATGCATACCGATGGAAGGCTCTGATTGCAGACGGGATATCCCTGTCTCATCATGGTTTGCTATGAATACCTGAAACAGATACTCGATACCTGTTTTCTATGATGAAGAAGCATCGCAGGACAAGAATGCGGTCTCCTGTACTGTTGTTCGTCGTACTGCTTCTTCAGCTCTCAGCCTGCACTGTGTCGCCCTCCCGGGCACAGGAGGCCAGATCTTCACTGGATGACTGCGCCTCATACTCATGGAAGACCGATGTGAGCTCATCGATGAGAGGATTGTCGCTGTGCTGCAGGGTGAAGATCTGCAGATTATCAAGGGCACGGGTCATAGACATATAGATCAGGTTTCGTGCTGCCTGCAGTGCTGCGTCAGGGGCCAGACGGGAGGAGACGGTGATTGACGGAAGGATGAGCATGACTACCGCGAACTCTACCCCCTTCGCCGAATGGCATGTCGATATCCTGATCCCCTCGGTCTCTTCGAACTGGAAGGCATATTCATGGATATCACAGAAGGGAAGCTCCATCAGGGTGAGGCCCTTACCTATCTCGGTGAGGGTCTTGCGGTCCGGGGCCAGGATCCCGATGTTCTCAGGGGCATACCCGAGGACATCAAGGAAGAACCTGATACGCTCTGAGAGGATTCCCAGCAGCTGTTCAGAGTTCTTTCTCTGCCAGAGCTCCACAGCAGGGCCCTCCCGGAAGGAGTGGCTCTCTTCGAAGGAGCTGGTCTGAACAGAGGTCTTCTGTCGATAGAGTTCTGAGAGCATATGGATCTGTCTGGTATTGCGGTGGTTTCCCGTGAGGGCATGTGACCTTCCCACGATGTCCAGTCCCTGCTGCCTGAAACTCATGCCCGAGTAGTAGATGGACTGCCGATCATCGCCGGCCATGACCAGACCTGCTTGGGAGAGGGTCTTGAGCAGCATCAGATCTATCGGTGCAAGGTCCTGCAGCTCATCGATGAAGATACGCCTGACCATCATCCGCTGCCTCAGCTCAGGATGCTCCATGAGCTGCTCATAGAGAAAGAGCCTGCCGAACTCCTTGCTGAAGCCCTTCTCTGAGACCATCTGGGTCCTCACCTGCTCACTGAGCTCCCAGATCAGCTGCTTCTGCTGTTCCGTGAACTTGCCCTTCATGCCTCTTCGTGCCTTCGGATCATGCAGATAGGTCTCACGGGTCAGAGCCCTGCCGAAGATCGCCGTCTCGATCTCAGCTTCCAGTTCTTTGGTTCCGATGAAATCGAAGGCTGCTGCCTCGGCTGCCTCAGAGACCCTCCGGTAGTTCATGCGGTATGCGGGATCGATCAGGTGCAGCCGTTCAAGGAGGAACGCATCGATGTTCTGTATCGTCAGCTGTCCATCTGGCTTGAGGATGCTTGAGAGATACCGGTCGAACTTGACGAGGGTATGGGTATAGGTGAGGAGGACGAACCTCTCGGGTTCCTCCTCAAGCAGTCCCAATCCGGTCCGCTGCTGGGTGATCTGATCGATGAAGGCATGAATGAGTACCAGGGTCTTGCCGGTACCGGCACCTCCCCGTATCAGGTAGTCTCCATGCTCTCTGATCCTGCTGCATACCAGCCGCTGCTGCTCGGAGAGGATCATGGTGCTTCTCTCGTAGTCGGCACGGGTCCTTGAATAGGTGGAATAGCGCTGCAGATAGGCGATGTACTGCTTCTGACCCTGCAGCCCCTGCAGCTGGTTCTTGAGCTTTCTCTCCTGTTCCCGGGCCTCAAAGAGCTTTCTGCGCTGCAGAGCATCCTTGTCCTTCACTGCCTCGAGCTGCTTTTTGAGCTTCCTGTTATCAGCGAGGGCTGCGTTGGCCTTCTGCTGGAGTGCCTCGAGGGTCTCGGCATCGGTGGGCAGGGGCTGCTCCTGCAGCCTGGAGTTCTCTTCCTGCAGTCTTCTGACCGCTACTCTGAGCTGGATCAGTTCCCGCTGCTGCTCGACGGTGAAACTCCTGTCTCTCCAGACCGAGAGATTCCTCTCGAACTTCTCCAGGGTGCGATCACTGATCCCCGCGAAGCTGCAGAAGTCAAGGAAGTTCTTCGTCGCCCCTACCGCCTCATCACCGGAGAGCCTGCTGAAACAGTGTCTGACCTCATTGGTGCAGCGATGTTCCTGACAGAGTCTCCAGATGACCTCCGGCTTTCCTATGCTGGTATCATGACCGAGCAGGATCGAGAGTAGCTGCAGTTTATCGGAGAAGGTCGGACTGAACTGGATCTCTTCATCGAAGCTGTGGGTATAGGACTCGATGAATGAGTGGATGGCAAGGACATAGAACCCCTCGTCGATACCATAGAGAGAGAGGATCCTGTCGAGTTCTTGAGACAGACTATGTTTCATCCAACCAGTATAGCATGGAAGTATCGTATCTCATATATTGGTGAACGTGAGATTATATGCTCCTGCTGCGGCAGGAGCAGGAGCTCTGCTCAGAAAGAGGGACAGGAATGGTCTCCTCAGGAGATGGGGGCTGAAGAACCAGCGAGGGGGTCGGATACAGAGGTGCTCAGCTGGTGTGTATCCGGAACTGGATCGGCTGGGTATGGAACTTCTTCTTGAAGCACTTCGAAAAATAGCTGCCGTTCTCGATACCGACCTTCTTCGCCACCTCCTGGACCGACAGGTTGCTCGAGAGCAGGATGATGGAGGCCTTATCGAGGCGGTAGTTGATCAGGTATGAGTTCAAGGTCACCCCTACCTGCTTCTTGAAGAATCGGGAGAAATAATCCAGACTGAGATTCACATGATCAGCTATCTGTGTGACGCTCCTGATATCGGTATAGTGTTCCTCGATATATTCCAGGGCGTGCTCGACAGCAGGCGCGAACCTGTTGCGTTCGATGAGTTCCGCATTGCTCTCGATGGTCTGCACGATCCAGACCGACAGCTGTTCGAAGGTCCTGAAGCTGTTGATCGCAGACCTGAGGGCTTCGAGTTTTTCCGTGACTCTTCGTGACTTCTTATTGGTATAGATGATGAACGTACTCAGCAGTGCCATATAGATATTGATCACCGCATCGATATCTGTGGGCTGAGTCTTCCTGAAATAGGCATTGATCTCCTTCAGCTGTTCTATCGTCTTCTCCTTCGCATAGGAGCGAATATTCGAGAGCGTGATGTCACAGAAGCTGTCTACCTGTTCGGTATCGAACTCCCTGTAGCGGTTCGGACCGGAACAGGAGGTGACGGTACTGAAGAACAGCCTCTGATACCCTATCCAGCTGTTTCTGCACTCAGGAAGGATCTCCTCCAGTCTGAGTACGGTCTTCCCTAAGGAGACCCTGCTCCCGGTCTCTTGAGAGAGTACCCGTGCGAAGTCCAGCTTAGCTATGGAAAGATCGCGATCGGGGGCAGCACTGGACATGGAGAAGAGATAGAAGGAGTTCTTCTCCGTACTTCCTATCAGCCCTTCACGTACTATCTTCACATCTCCGCTCTCGTGCAGCTGGGGAAGCTGCGGTACCTCTCGATCGACTGCCGCGACAAAGCAGTCCGTTCCGCTGAGGGTACGGAACCTCTTGCTGATGATCTGTACAGCCTTAGGTGGTATGGTCCCATGCAGTACCCTCTCGAGCTGCTCTTCGGTCATGCTGCCATCTGAAGATCTGTTGGCGATCTGATCCTGACACTCCTGGATGAGTTCTGATAGCTTCTCCTTCGAGCACTCGTTCTTCAGGACGTACTCCTTGACATTGTAGGTGATCGCCTCTTTCGCGAACTTGAACTCATCATGGCTGCTGAGTACTACCAGCATCGCATCGGTGCCTGTCTCATTGATGCGCTTGAGGAATTCCAGCCCATTCATCTTCGGCATCATCACATCGACGAAGATCAGGTCAAAATGATCTTCGTCCATCTTCTTCAACGCTTCCTCCCCGTTGGAGGCTGCAGCCACCAGATCGATCTCATACGGAAGGCTGGAAATGGTGAATCTCAGCCACTCCTTTATCATCATCTCATCATCAATAATCAGTATCTTCATGATCGTTCTGTATCCTTGGTATTATGATCTGTATATCTGTTCCCCTGCCGGCCTCTGATGCTATATGCAGTCTGGCCCTGCCCTCATAGTAGAGCTGAAGCTTCGTTTGTACATTATACAACCCTATATGGCTGTGGTCATCAGAGCAGGGCGGATCGAGGATGGTGTTGAGGGTCTCTTCGGTCATCCCGCAGCCGTTATCCCTGACATGGATCTCGATGAAGTCAGGACCGAAGAGACTGAAAGCTATGCTGATGAGAGAATCTTCGGTCACCCCGTCAGCGAACCCGTGATAGATGCTGTTCTCGAGCAGCGGCTGGAGGACGAACTTCAGGATCTTCTCATGTTCCAGCCCTTCCTCGATCTCATAGGTGAAGGACAGTGAGCCGAACCGCTGTACCATGATGAAGCTGTAATCTTCCAGATAGTCGATGTTATCCACGATCGTGATCATGGACGAGTCGATCCTGAGGACCTTCTTCAGCATGTTCGAGAAACGGTCGATCATCTCCCGGGCGGTATCCTTCAGACCGAAGTCGACAAGACATCGGATGGTGAAGAGGGTGTTGTACATGAAATGGGGATTGATCTGCATCTGGAGGAATTCCAGTTCACTCGTTCGCTTCTCCCGCTCGGTGACTTTCAGCTCCTCTATGAGGGACTGGATCCTGTCGACGAAGTTCCTGCTGCTTTCGGCCATGGTGTATGACTCATAACATCCCGTTGGTACGAACGGGACAGAGAGGTCTCCCGATCCTGCGATCTCCATGGAACGTGCAAGTTTCTCGAACGGAAGGGAGACCCTCTGAGAGAAGAAGACCGCTACGATCAGGGATATGAGCAGGAGGATGCCGGTGAACAGTTCGATGGTCTTCGAGATATGTTCCAGCGGGTCGGTGATGACGTTCATGGGGATCTCTTCGACGACGATCCAGGGGTTCTCGAGGGAGCTGAACTTGGAGAAGAGGTAGTTCTCCCCGCTCTTCTTGATCTGTGCCCAGTTCTGTTCTTCAAAGAAGGCATTGAAGATCTTCATGTCATAGAAGAACCTGCCGACCATCGAGAGGGTGGGATGGGAGGCGATCTGGCCTCTGGTATCAACCAGATAGATGGTGCTCTGGAACCCGATGATCTGTGAGTAGATCCGATAGAGCTGACGCTCATCAAGATTGATCAGTATAGCACCGCTGGTCTGCCCGTCTGCATCCTTTATGAAGTTGACGAAGGAGATGACGTTCGTCTTCTCCTCACCACTCTTGAACAGGATGTTCGACTGCCACAGCGAGTCAATACGTTCCTTCTTTGCATGATAGAACCAGACGGTATCGACCAACCCCAGGAGGGTGTCGAGGTGGTTCTCCTGTGAGGAGTAGGAGAGCCCGTTATCGGCGATGATCTGAAGTTCATATTGGATATCAGAGAAGAAGATGGACTCATCGATCCGTTGTTTGATCGAATCGATGCTCTGTCTGAAAGCTGCCAGATCGATCCTCTCCTCCGGCGGCAGTGCCGCCTGCTCCCTGATATAATCCAGGTCGGCGTAGGAGACCGACAGCAGTTCGATCTTCTTGCAGTAATCGGAGACACTGTCGCTGATCTGCAGCAGCGTATCCTGCCTGCTGTGGGCAAAGCTCTCTACGGTCTTCGTCTTGAACAGGTACAGCGACAATCGTCCTGAACCGGCGATGATGCACAGGACTATCAGGGAGATGAAGATCGTGAGGATGGTGTGAAGCTTCAGCTTCCCTCTGAGCCGGAATCTGCTCCAGAATCTGCTATCGTTGTCCATGGTTCTATTCTATCATGGAACTATGGATCCACATACTCACGGAAAAGTCAGGATGCATCACCGGATTAGTACCATCAGGGATATGGATCTCCGGCAGGATGCCTGAATAATGAAAGAACTCACCTGCTTTCTCCCTATCGCGATGGCGAAAGGGGAGGACATAATGAACAGGTATTCAAACAAGGAGGACTACAGTGAAACGATTGATCGTAGCAGTATTGGTACTGGCAATGGTATTCCCATTATTCGGCCAGGGTGGAAAAGAAGCGAAAGAGACGAGCACCGACGGTCTTACGAAGATAGGGGTGCAGATCCAACCCTACTTCAACGGTATGGTTGCCATGTATATCAGGGATAAAGGCTGGGCTGAGGAAGTCGGGCTGGATGTCGATCTGCAGGTGTATTCAAACGGTTCGACGGCGAACGAAGCCCTGGCAGCGGGGTTGTGGGACATCGGGTTCCAGGGAGCGGCCTACGTATTCGGCGTGATCAACAATGATGCGAAACTCGTAGGGAACTACGAAGAGACACGAGGGGATACGCTGTTCGTGAGAGAAGGCAGTGAGATCCTCAAAGCAAGGGGTTTCAACCCCACCTATCCTGAAGTCTATGGTGATCCCACCACCGTCACCGGGAAGACCATCATCTATGCACCGGGAACATCACTGCACCAGCTGGTCATCGAGTATCTCGAACGGATCGGCGTATCTGTAGACGATGTGAGTAAAGTCCCCATGGATTACCAGACGGGTGAGCAGGTGTTCGCTACAGGAGAAGGGGACATAGCCGCCTTCCCGACCCCCTGGTCTCTGACCGTAGGTGAGAAGTACGGATGGGTCCCCATTGCCACACTCTCTGATTTCGTGATGTCTACCGGAGACCTCATCGTCGCGAAAGACGCCTATGAGAACAAGAGAGAGGCGATGGTCAGTTACATGAAACTGGTCTACCGTGCGGCAGAGGAGCTGGAAGCGGATCATGACCTGAAGGCCAGGATGCTCGTGAAGTGGTATGAAGAGAACGGAAGAGAAGCTGATCTTGATTCTGCCAGACAGGAAGCAAAGCTGAGGATCCTGATCACACCTGAAGCACAGAAAGCCATGGATTACGGTGCTCCTGAGAACGCGATCGCAGATTTCTACTCATACATCGGGAACATCGAACCGGAACAGGCAGAGATGTTCAAGGGCAACGTCGTCGATGATCTGTGGAAAGAGGTACTGGGAGTACAGTAGCAGTACGACTACATACATACGAATGATGGCAGTCAGTGATTCGGTGATCGGATCGCGGCTGCCATCATCTCAGGGTAGAACATTGAAAGAAAAAACAAGATACATATTGATTTCAGTCGCTTCGCTGGTTCTGTTCATCGTGATCTGGGACCTGGCATCCAGGACCGGGATCATCTCGGCAAAGAAATTACCTGTTCCGAGCAAGCTGTTCGAGACGTTCCTCTATAAGCTCACGAACAAGAACCCTGATGGGAACACGCTGGGAATACACATCTGGACCAGTCTTCAGGAGGCTCTGATAGGGTTCTTCTTCGGGATCACCATCGGTGTCCCTCTGGGAATCAGCATGGCCTGGTTCAGGAAGTTCGACAAGCTGTTCAGTCCGCTGTTCGATCTGATCAAACCCATACCCCCGGTCGGATGGGTGCCTATCATGATCACCTTCTTCGGGATCGGAATCATGTCAAAGGTCTCTGTGATCTTCATCGCATCGTTCATCCCGGCAGTGATCAACTCATACAGCGGGATCAAACAGACCCGGGATGTTCATACATGGGTCGCTCAGACTTTCGGAGCATCAAGATCTCAGGTGCTCTTCACCGTAGCCATACCATCGGCAGCACCGATGATCTTCACCGGAGCACGGGTCGCGTTGAACGGGTCCTGGGTCTCTCTGGTAGCTGCGGAACTGATCGCTTCGACCAAGGGGCTGGGATACATGATCCAGACAGCCCGCCTGGTGGGAAGGATCGATGTGGTTTTCGTCGGGGTCCTGGTGATCGGGGTCTTCGGTGCTATCCTCATGGAAGGCCTGAGTTACCTTGAACGAAGATTTGTGAAGGGAGGCCGAAGATGACAGTCAGGCAATGGATCTCAGATGATACGAAAGAGACCTGGATCTACGGGATCCTCGGGTTCCTCCTCTTTCTCATGGTATGGCAGATGGCCTGTGTGTTCACAGATTTCGGTACCATATTCCCCAGTCCGGGAGTATCGATCAGGACATTCTTCATGGCGTTCATCGAACCGATCGGACGGTACACCCTGCTCGGACACATATCGATCAGTCTCAAGCGGGTACTCATCGGGTATGGCCTCTCCTCTGTTGCGGGGATCATCATCGGGCTGCTGATGGGGTACTCGAAGATGGCTCACGCCATCATCTATCCGATCTTCTGCATCGTGCGGCCGATCCCGGGCATAGCCTGGATCCCTCTGGCCATCCTGTGGATCGGTATCGGTGAATCGACCATCTACTTCATCATCTTCATGGGAGGGTTCTCCCAGATGGTCATGAACACCATGGATGGGGCTCAGCACATCAGTCCTGAGCTCGTAGGGGTAGCGAAAGTACTGGGTGCGAAAGAGAACCAGATCTTCAGGAAGATCGTCCTGCCGTCTTCGGTCCCCTATATCTTCACCGGTCTTCAGACTTCCCTTTCCACGAGCTGGATGGCAGTACTCGCAGCAGAGATGATCACTGCACGGGAAGGTGCCGGATGGCTGATCCTCTCGGGGATGCAGACAGGAAGGATCGAGAACAATGTTATCGGGATGATATCGATCGGTGCGGTGGGGCTTCTGCTGGCCGCACTGCTGCGGGAGACTGAAAGGAGATTATGCATATGGACAGTACGAAGCCGCTAGAACATGATGATACCATCATCAAGTTGGAACATATATCCAAGACCTTCATCGTCGAAGATGGTGAAGCCCGGGTCATCGAACAGATAGACCTGGAGATACGAGAGAATGAGTTCCTGGTCATCTTCGGAGCGGGACAGTGCGGCAAGACCACCCTGCTGAAGATCCTCTCGGGTCTCGAGAGTCTGACAGAGGGGAAGGTCTACATCGACGGGAAGGCGAAGAGCCGCTTCGATCCCCGAGTCGGGATGGTCTACCAGACGACCGCCCTGTTCCCCTGGCTCACGGTCATGGGGAATGTCGAGTTCGGTCCGAAGACCCGGGGGATGGGAAAGAGAGAACGACAGAAGAAGGCCCAGTACTACATAGATCTGGTCGGACTGACCGGCTATGAGAGACACTTCCCTTCGATGCTCTCCGGCGGTATGTGTCAACGCGTGGGGATCGCACGGGCCTACTGTAATGACCCCGAGATCATTCTCATGGATGAACCATTCGGTCATCTGGATGCTCAGACACGATATATGATGGAAGAGGAAGTAGAGAAGATATGGGATCGGGAGAAGAGGACTGTGGTCTTCGTGACGAACAACATAGAAGAGGCCCTGTATCTGGCAGACAGGATCATCATCCTGACTGAATGTCCCTCTACGGTACTCAAGGAGTATCAGATCGATTTCCCCAGACCGCGCAGTCTGGTCTCGCCAGAATTCCTGGCACTGCGGGAAGAGATCAGTGCCCTGGTGGAGCTTCGAGAAGGAGTCGTGGTATGAAGGCGAAGGATAAAGTCGTAGTCAGGAACCTGACCAAACGATATGGCGACCTGCTGGTTCTGGATGATATCTCATTCACCGTGCAGGAGGGGGAGTTCCTGGTGATCGTAGGTCCGACCGGCTGCGGGAAGACTACCTTCCTCAACAGCATGACCCGGATCATCGATATAAACAGTGGTTCGATAACGCTCGATGGAGAGGATGTCGATCCCTCCAAACAGAACCTTGCCTATATCCTGCAGGAGTACTCAGCGCTGCCATGGCTGAACGTGGAGCAGAATATCGCCTATGGACTGAAGATCAAGGGCTATGATGCTGCAACGATCACCGAACGGGTCGCAGAAGCCGTGGCCATGGTGAATCTGGAGAGATACACGCGGTACTACCCCAGCGAGCTCTCAGCAAGCATGCTGCAGCGTGTGGTGATCGCCAGAGCTTTTGCCACACAGCCCGATCTGCTGCTGATGGATGAACCCTACGGGCAGCTGGATCTGAACCTGAAATACAAACTGGAGGATGAACTGCTCAACCTCTGGGAGAAGACAAAGACGACCGTGATCTTCATCACGCATAATATCGAGGAGGCGGTCTATCTCAGTGACAGGATCCTGGTCATGACGAACAAGCCTACCAAGGTGAAGACCGAGCTGATCAATGATCTGCCAAGACCAAGGAGCGTCTCGAGCAGTCAGTTCGTGGACCTGCGTAACCAAGTCACTGAACTCATTAAATGGTGGTGATGTATGAAGAATAACAGACCGAATATCCTCTATATCATGTGCGACCAGTTCCGGTACGACTGTATCGCAGCACTGGGGAATACCGTGATCAAGACCCCACATATCGACCGTCTGGTGCGCAGGGGGGTGAGCTATACCAATGCCTACTCACCCTGTCCTGTATGCATTCCCGCTCGCTACAACATACGTACCGGACGGCAGCCGTATCATACCGGCTGCTACTGTAATGAACCACCACAGCCCCCGCTGAACCCCCCTGGAGATGATCGGCCGAACAGTACAGAACCCTATCTTGCCCGGGCGATGCGGGATCTTGGGTATCGGACCTTCGGTATAGGGAAGTTCCATACCAGTCCTGATCAGTATGAGGATCTGGGGTATGAGACGCATATCCACACCGAAGAGATGTGGGCGGATGCAGCAGCAAGAAGCAGGGACGGGTTCGCTCATCTCATCGAGACAGAGCATCCGCAGTTCAGCCATCTGGAACAGCTCCATGGTGAACGGACGAACATGTACTATGCCCCTCAGATCAGTCCGCTGCCGCTTGAGCTCACGGTCGAGAGTTTCGTAGCCGATAAGGCGATCGAGCAGCTGAGGATCGAGGATGACAGACCTTTTTATGCATTGATCTCGTTCATCGGGCCTCATCCTCCCTGTGCCCCGCCGATCCCCTATAACCGGATGTATGACCCGGATGGTATGAGCGATCCCTGCAGCGGCACGCTCGATCATGACCATCTTGATGAACAGATCCCCTGGATGAACTATCTGATCTATTCAGATGAGATCAATGATGCCTGGGCACGGAATCTGAAGACGCGCTACTATGGTGAGATATCATACATCGATTCCTGCATCGGCAGGATCCTCGATGAAGTGGAACAGCGTCCTGATGCACAGGAGACCATGATCTGCTTCTTTGCCGATCACGGGGACATGCTGGGCGATCATCATGCCTGGCAGAAAGAGTGCTTCTTCGAACCATCGGTGAAGATCCCCTTCCTGGTGAGTTATCCTGCCGGAATCGAGGGGAACCGAAGATCTGATGAGCTGGTGAGCCTGGTGGATCTCTTTGGTCTGGCGACGAACCTTGCAGGACAGATGGATGTGAGAGACGGGATCGATATACTCTCACAGAAGAGAGACTTCCTCCATGCCTATTACGGCAGACCGGGCACTCCCCAGTTCAAGATCATGGTACGTCACCGTGACTGGAAGTACATATGGATGGCCAACGGGGGCAGAGAGCAGCTGTTCGATCTTTGTGAGGATCCCTCGGAGATGGAGAACCTGATAGACAGGGAACCGGAGATCCTGCAGCTGCTCAGAAGCAGAGCAGTTGCTGACTGCAGCAGATCACCGGAGGTGAGCACCATGGTCGAGAACGGCAGGCTCAAGGGGGTCCCCTTCACGGCACGACCGCTGGGCAGACTCCATCAGTTTGCCTTCTCGCGAAACATCACCTCGTTCACCGTCCCCTCAAATGCTGCGTTCATCAGTGAGGCACTTCCCAATACGACCGAATGACCAGTACAAGAGGATCGCAGGATGAGTCATGTACCTGACACATGAGAAGAGGAGC
Source organism: Spirochaetia bacterium (assembly GCA_021736385.1). Lineage (GTDB taxonomy): Bacteria > Spirochaetota > Spirochaetia > CAKZLE01 > CAKZLE01 > JAIPFY01. The sequence goes on from JAIPFY010000010.1 coordinate 13,849, forward strand.
CCCGGATTATACAGAGATCCGGGGCTCTTGTTGCCTCTACAGCTGTGCTATCACAGGTATTTTGTATTGAAGTCAGGTTTCAGGGCATCATATGTGAAGATGTCAGATAGGGGAAGGTCTCAAGGGCGTGTACTGGACAGAGGGGACTTCGGGTGACCGAGTGCTGCTCTTCTACAGATGATACGTGGGAAGCGGATACTTCCCTCAAGCATTTACTGTTGATTCTCCGATGATCAGCTGTGGTTTCAGCAGGATATTCTTATACTCATAGGCTCCGTCCTGAATATGATGAATCAGTTCTTCTGCGGCCATGCTTCCCAGAGTCAATCGCGGGGTATCAATGCTTGTCAGTCTTGGGTAGATGAATCTCGATATCTCAAGATTGTCATATCCGATGATCTGTACATCCTCAGGCACGGTTATGTGGTTATCGTGTAATGCTCGCATGGCACCATAGGCTACAAGGTCGTTATGGGTGATGATCGCATTGAAGTGCAGTTTCTGCCGCAGGGCAACATGTACTGCATCATAGCCGCTTTGCATGTGTCCATCGGTAGGGAAGCAGAGGGTTTCATCCAGAGGGATCTCTCTCTGGGTATAGGCATCAAGGAAGCCCACCCTTCGGTCTATTGAGCTGCAGAAATGAGCAGGCCCCCCGAGAAAGAGGATCTTCTCTATCTGCCGTTCGAGAAAGAACATCGCAGCCGTATGAGCTCCCATCCTGTCGTCGAACATGACAGAATGGGACTCAAGACCGTTTATATTCCTGCCGAGAAAGATGAATGGACAGGGAAGGTCGAGAAACAGGTCGTTGGAGATCCCGCTGTCAGCGATCGGCATGATGATCATTCCATCTACCTGCTGAGAGAGCAGGATATCGATCCCTGTCTGCTGCTTCTGGGCATCCTGCTCTGTGTTGATCAGGATAATACTGTATCCGAGCGAACGGGCTTTTGTCTCGATCCCCTGGATCATCTCCGCGAACACGGGGTTTGAGGAGTCAGCAGAAAGCAGTACACCGATGATATGGCGTTTGCTTGAACGCAGCGAGCCTGCAAGGGCGTTCGCCACATATCCCATCTCTTTGGCAGCAGCCTGGATCAGTGCTGTAGTCTCCGGTCTGACATCAGCTTTGTTGTGCAGCGCACGAGCGACGGTATTTATCGAATAACCAGTCTTTCGTGCAATATCTTTGATCGTGACCTTCATCGGTTAACTCCTGGCAACATGCTCCTCTGGCAATTCTGTTCTATTGGTGAGGATTTGTCCCTGCATGGTCTCAGGCGGCGTGATATGCAGCAACTCACAGATCGTAGGGGCAATATCGAGCACACTTACCGCATCAGATACGACATGTGGGGTGATGCAACTTCCCGATATGATGAGGGGGACCTGCATCTCGAGGTTGCTCAGTCCGCCATGGTTCCATCGATAGTATACATCATTCTGCTGGTAATGAGAATAACCATCAGTCAGGACCACAGCATAGTCGTCAGGGAAACATGAGATGGCATCCGACGGTTTGATCACCTGCTGGACACAGGAGAGTTGTTCCAGCCTGCCAGCCAGTTCCTGATCGACTGTAGGGGAATCGGTGTGGTAGAGCAGGAATCTGCCATGGGATTCGATGACAGCTGAGGATCCTGCAAGCAGTGAGTCGATCTCCTCAGCATGAACTGCTGCTGATGCCTGACCATGATCAGCTGAGATCAGCACGACGACATGTTCGTCCTGTATCTGATCAAGGAGCAGTCCGATTTGTTCATCCACCCAGTGCGCAGTCTCTGCTGCTTCACTGCTGTGTGGTCCGAATGCATGCTGAATGGTGTCGACAGCAAAATATACCACCTGCAGGTATTGCGGACTGTACCTGTTCCATGCATCGATAGCGGCTCTGGTGATATGTTCTGCATGGTGCCCAAGGTATGCCTCTGACACATAGTACTGCAGACCGCGGTTCATCTGTCCGCAGATCCCTGCCGTTCTCAGCCCGTGACTGCCCAGGATCTCCGCGATACTCTCTACCCGGCTCTCCTTCAACGGGTTCACCACGTGACGGGATCCCTCGGAGATGAAGAAGTTTCTGTTCACACCGTTGACAGCAGGAGGACTTCCGCTGTTGATCGCTGTATGAGCAGGTCCTGTGAGTGATGGCCAAATCGTGGTGCAGTCACTGAATGAGATTCCTTCTCTCATCAAGCGTCTACAGGTACGCATCCGGGTATGCATGAAGAACTCCTGTGAGATCCCGTCGATGATGATATGTACCACCTTGGAAGATCGTGAAGGGGATGAGGGCTCAGTACCGGCAGAGAGCAGCCCAGAGCAGGTAGTGACCAGTGTTTTCCAATCAGACATCAGCAGCACCTGCCTTCAGAGGTATGGGATTACGTGTCAGATACAGATCCAGCGCCTTTTTCGCCTGAGACAGGTCACCTGTGAGTGGATTGTTGAACAAGGCGAAGAGAGCATCATCATATCGTCTGTGTACTGCAGCTGTGACAGTCAATCGTTCATATGCCTTGACCTGCTGGATCAGCCCCAGGATCGATGGTTCGATTTTACCGGTGACCAGCGGCACCGCACCGTTCTGTGATATGACTGAAGGGACTTCGATGATATCATCGCTCAGCAGCTCTGGTATGGCTGAACCGTTTATTGTGTTGACTATCTGGACATCCTGCCTGTTGGTGGCCATGGAGATCAGAACCTGTACAGCAGCATAGGAATAGAGTTCACCGCCTCTTCCCTTCATCTCCGGGGGCATCACTCCGGTGGTATCTGTTGAGAAGTAGTCGAGGATCCTGCGATCAAGATCCATCACGATCTCAGCCCGTGTCTGTGCGGCATCTCTGATCTTCTTGCAGAGGGTGTCGGTATAGTAGAAGTACTGCAGATACGGGGAAGGGATCATTCCCAGACTGCGTACAAGAGAACTGTCTATCGCACTGTGATTGGATGCCCGGAACAGCTCGGGATCATCAGCGAGAGCCTCTACCAGTCTCCCGATGTGATTAGTCCCCTGATGATAGACACCTCTCATCCATCCAAGGTGGTTGAGTCCAACATAATCGAACAGCAACTGCTCTTTTGGGATGGATAGCAGGTCTGCTGCCTGTTTCTGGAGGATTACCGGTATGTTGCACAGCCCGATCACCGGCAGATCCGTGTGATCACTTATAGCCTGAGTCACGATCCCTGAGGGGTTTGTGAAGTTGATGATCCTGCATGAGGGTTTTGCGCGTAGAGCAATGATCCTGCAGTATTCCAGTACCACGGGAATAGTCCTCATGGCTTTTGCGAACCCTCCGATGCCGGTGGTCTCCTGACCGACGATCCCGAGATCGGTTCCCAGCATGATATCCTGGTGTCTGGCCTCCTGTCCTCCGACGCGCAGTTGAAAGACCACTGCATCGGCATCGGTGACTGATGTCTCTATATCGGTAGATAGTGTCAACTGGAAGGGTCCTGCAGCATGCTGCAGCAATAGCGAACAGAATCGCCCAACGGTTTGCAGTCGTTCAGCATCGATATCATGCAGTACGACTTCTGAGATCGGCAGCAGATCGCGAGCATGGATCAGCTCTTGAAACAACTCCGGTGTATAGGTGCTTCCGCCCCCGATAATAACAAGTTTCATATGAATTACCCCTTTACTGCTCCTGCAGTCAGACCCTGGATGATGTGTTTTTGTAAGAAGACGAAGAAGATGACGACCGGTAGTGAGATGACCACTCCTGCGGTCAGGACATAGTTCCACTGAACCTCGAACTGACTTGCATAGTCTGTGATCCCCACCGCTACGGTCCTGGTGAATTCATTGGTCAGCACTGATGCGAACAGGACATCGTTCCATGCCTGCAGGAATCCGAGAATCCCGACGGTGGCGATTGCCGGCCTGATCGCAGGAAGAACGATCCTGAGAAAGGCTCCGAATTGTGAACAGCCATCAATCATCGCAGCTTCCTCGATATCGACAGGGATCGATTCAAAGTAGCTTTTCATCAGCATCATGCAGAAAGGAAGTGCGAAGGTAGTATAGGTGATGATCAGTGATGCATACGTCCCTCTCAGGTGCAGACCGGTCAGGGATTCAAGCTGAATGTAGAGCAGGAAATATGGCATCAGGAACAGGATCCCTGGAAAGCTCTGAGTCAGCAGGACGAAACCGATGAACCCTTTTCTCCCTCTGAAGGTGAACCTGCTGATACCGTAACCGGCAAGGACCGAGAGGATCACCGAGAAGAACATGGTAGCAGAGGAGATGAACAGCGAATTGAACAGATATTTCCCCAGAGGGATGACATTCCAGATATCTGAGTAGTTCTTCATGATCCAGCCTGACTGGGGGAAGTATGAGTAGGGTCCGGTCATGACCTCTCGCGGCAGTTTAAAGGTGGTCAGGACCAGATTCCCTGCAGGGATCAGCACCCATAATACGTATCCTGCGATGCACAGGCCCATAACCGCCTTGAGTTTTCTTGAATGGTGTAGTGCCATGACTATAGGCTCCTCTCTTTTTTCGTAACATACATACGCAGTGCCAGAAATAGCATGAGCACCATGCTCAGGGTCACGGCCATTACTGCCCCCTGTGAGAAGTTCCATAATCTAAATGATTCGGTATAGATATGGAGTGCAAGTAGATTTGCTTCCGGGGACGGTGAGAGTCCCATCATGACGAACGGTACTTTGAACTCTCTGAAGTACCACATGAAAGTAAGCAGTATCACCATCCTGGTCACCGGTGCTGTCAAAGGGATGATGATATGGCGGAACTTCTGCATCAATGTCGCTCCATCGATAGAGGCGGCTTCGAAGTACTCATGTGATATGGTCTGAAGACTGGCGAGCAGGACGATGAACCAGAAAGGCCATGCGATCCAGATGAAGGTTGTCAAGATTGCCCAGAATGCATTATCACCGACAAGCCAGACTGGCAGATTCTCAATCAGATTGGTCTTGATGAGAAAGGCATTGATCATTCCCGTATCATAACTGAACATGTATCGCCAGTTGGTGATCGATACCACCCCCGGAAGGATGAAGGGGAACAGTAAGAGCCCCCGCACAAGATTCTTACCGCGGAAGGTGCTGGCGTTGAGCACGATCGCTGCCCCCATGCCCAGAACATAGCAGCTGATCTGTGCAAGGACCACGAATACTATGGTGTACGAGAACGAAGAGACGAAGTTCTCCAGGAATCCGAATCCTGGGGAGAATACGCTGAAGTAGTTCTTCAGTCCCACGAATGGTGCCTCGATCCAGTTGTTGATCGTCATAATATTCAGCTTGAAGAAACTGCTCAGAACACCCAGCGACATGGGAATCAGATGAATGCATATCATACAGATGAATGCAGGGAGGATGAATATGTAGGGTAATCGGCGATGGTATTTCAAACCTTGGTCTCCTTGTATACCGTGCAGCGGTGATGCTGCACGGTATAAGATTCTACTGGAACTGATCGATCATTCGCTGATGAACCAGCTTTCCTTCCTGAATAGCTGTTCCAACCAGTTCCTCTGAGTACTGCTTCTGCAGATATGCACCGAGGATCGTATGCGAGATGATGGTGTCGACTTTAGCAAGTGTTCCTCCCGGACCGCTTTCCGGGTGATGCCCGTGCTGCTCTGCAATGGAAATGAAGCTGTTCCACGGTTGCTGGTCGAACCCTTCCAGATCAGAGGCCGACAGCAGTGCAGGGACATTCCCGTATACCTTACTCCATAGCGCCACGTGTTCAGGCCTGAGCAGGAAGGAGATCCATTGGGAAGCAAGTTCCTTGTTGTCTGAATACTCATATACAGCCAGATGAGATCCTCCGCAGAATACGGATGCCTTTCCAGATGGTCCTGCAGGAGCTGGTGCGACGGCTACCCCATCTACGATTTCAGGTGCGTTCTCCTGCATGTAGGTAAAGGCTTGTGGGGAGTCGTAGTAGAAGGCGATCTCTCCATTGGCGAACTTGGCTCTCAGGGTCGCTTTGTCATATTCTGCTGTAGCGGGAGAGGCGACCTTATGAGAGGTGACCAGATCAGTGAGGAATCTGATGCCTGCGGTACTCTCGGGGGAATCGATCATGCTGATCGTTGATGATCCGTCGTATGAAGCGATGACGCCTCCTGCCTGATCGATGGTCTGATACAGGTCATGTGCCATTGCTGATCCCGGGATACCTATGGGGTATTCCATGATTCCTGCGTCCTGAATGGCTTGTGAGACAGAGACCAGTTCATCCCAGCTTGCAGGGACAGCAAGGCCCAGAGTATCAAGGATGTCTTTTCGGTAGATCAGGCCTCTGGGGTCTGCAAACCAGGGGATGGCGTAGGTCCCCTCGACAGACTGCGGACTGATCGTAGCAAGCATGGGTTTGAAGAATGCCTGATCACCGCCTAATGATGCATACAGGTCCGATACTTCGGCAAAAGCTCCGGCGAGAACCTGCTGAGCCACTGTGGTAGTTCCCATCTGTGTCACATCCGGTCCCTCGTGTGATGATAGAACGAGCAGATTCGACTGATGATAATCACCCCAGCCGATCATCTTCCATTCCACTTCGACACCAGTCTCAGCCTTGAATGTATTCTTGAACTGGGTCATGACAGCATGTAACTCGGGTGATTCGGAACCGAAGGTCCAGAAGGTGAGCTTCTTGACCGGTTCTACTTCGGGTGATCCCTGTGCGGTTACCGCTGATACTGATACGAGTAGTATCGCAAGGATCAATAGAAATCGTTTCATGTGTGCCTCCTATAATAATATGAACGTTCATATGAACGTTCATATTATTATAGGTAGTATGATTTGTCAAACAATTTTTTTATAGATTATGAATCAGAGATAGCCAACAGGGGAGGACCGTCGGGAGCATTGACTGACAGTAGTACTATCTCCTCCTGGGATGTGGGGGGCTTGTATTCGGTTGTCGAGCTTGTAGCTGTAAAGCTGTAAGTGTTTACAAACCTGCCATGGCAGACTATACTCGGGACATGAAAGCGACAATACATGATGTTGCCCGGGTCTCAGGTGTATCCATCGGTACCGTGAGCCGGGTGTTGAATAATAAGCCTTCGGTGAAACCCTCTACAAGAGAACGGGTCCAGCGTGCCGTCGATGAACTGGGGTATGTCCCTGAATCGGCTGCCAGGGATCTCTCCACCGGAAGCCGGCTCACCGTAGGTATCCACCTGACCGAAGGGACTCATCGTCTTACCCCGTTCTCCCTGCTGTTCTTTCAGGCTGTGATGAGAAAGGCCCTCGGGTTCGGAGCAAGAGTCGTAGACCTTCCCTCGAAACCTGATGGGCTGCCCTCGACCAATGTGGACGGTGTGATCCTCCTCGGCGCCCATAAGGGTGATCCCCGCATCGAGTATCTTGAAGCACAGGGTATGCCCTATGTCCTGATCGGGCATGATATCGGGAGATGCTGGGTAGCCCCGGATGATTATGACGGTGGACGGCAGATCGCACACTATCTCACAGCCTGCGGCCATACGCAGATCCTGTTCGTCTCGTTCCGACTCGATTTTCAGAACATCACCGATCGGCTCAGAGGGTTCACCGATGAACTCGAACGTGCCGGAGGTGCACTGCTGGAGTCGCAGATCATCAGTGAAGTCGATACTTCTCTGGATGCCTATCGCAGGTTCTCACGCTACATCACCGAACAGCCTGAGCAGATGGAACGGGCGACAGCGATATTCGCCTGTTCTGATGAGATCGCTGTCGGGGTGAAGGCCGCTCTGCTGGATAACGGCTACAGCATACCGAAAGATTACTCCCTGGTGGGGTTCGATGATATGCCCGAACTCTCCGAGGGGCTTACCACCGTCCATCAGGATATCCCGGAGATAGCAGCGATCGCTATCCAGCTGCTGCAGGAGCAGATCGCCGGGAAGCCCCCCGGGACCCGGATCGTCCCCGTCCAGCTCGTTGTCCGGCGCAGTACCGGAATGAACCTCCATACTCTATAGATTTCTCACTTTTCATTTGACAAAGTGATGAATCAATGTAAGACTGTAAACGGTAACAAATTTACAGGAGGTTTCCATGAAACGAATACTGCTTCTTATGCTGATGACACTTATCGCATCTGCGCTGCTGGTTGCCGGAGGTTCTCAGGAGGTTGGGGATGATGGGCTGGTAGAGCTGGTGATCCCTCACTATAAAGCCGGTCAGAATGTCGGTGGTAAGTTCTTTCTTCCTCAGGTGGACCGCTTCAACACCTTGTATGAAGGGAAGTACCGGATCGTCATCGAAGAACTCCCCCAGGATGGCTACAACGACAAGATGAAGCTGCTGGCCCAGATGAACAATCTGCCGGCTCTCATCGAAGGTGTCGCTGATACTGTCTGGTTCGATGAGTTCATGCTTACCAATGATCGTGTACAGGATCTCAAGCCCTGGCTGGATGCCAATCCTCAGGTGAGGGCACTGCTGCTTGATGATGCGGTGGAGTTCAATACCAGAGACGGTAAGATCGTATCACTTCCTCTGGCTCTGGCCAGACCGATCGGACTGTTCTACAACAACACGATGATCAAACCTGCCAGACCCATCGGGGAGATGACCCACCAGGAGTTCCTGGAAACCCTCGGAGATGAGAAGATCGCCTTCATGACCAGTGAGAATGGCTGGACGACGAACCTCTTCTATACCTCCCTGATCGCTGCAGAGCCCGGTGGAGTAGAACTGCTGCAAAGCGGGGTAGAGAACAAGATCTATGATTTCACCGGTCCTATCTGGATAGAGGCTACAGCCAATCTGCAGTATGTCCTGCAGAACCATGCTAGCGGCAACACCCTTGGTGCGGCATATGCTGATGCCGCGAACGCCTTCATGAGCAGGCGATCAGCAGTGATCCCCAACGGTCCCTGGATGGTAGGGGACTTCTCTTCAGGTGCAGAGGATAAATGGTCGAACGGGTTCACCGGTGATCAGGTATCAGGTGATGTCTATCCGGGCAACTTTGCCGTTGCCAATGTCCGTGGTTACAACTGGTGGATCCCCAAAGGTCTTCCTGAGGGAGAACTGGAAGCAGCGCTCGCATTCCTCGAGTTCATCATGCGACCAGCTGAGCTGGAAGCGTTCATGCTCGTAGAGGGCGGGGTCGTCCCCAAACTCGAACCTTCACAGGAGTTCCTCAAAGCGCAGCAGGAGAACCCGATTCTTGCAGATCTGGCGGCGACGGTCAATGAGGATACCCGACTGGCACCTCTGTTCGGAGATGTGGTTCCCGGTTCCATAGCCAACATCGAATGGGGGAAACTGCTGCCGAAACTGATCGACAATACCTTCACCCCCGAGCAGTTCTGTGCAGAACTGACGAAGAAAGCTGCAGAGACCCGTCTGTAGGACGCATGCGAGTGTGCCGCTCTGTACTGAGAGTCTTCAGAGCGGCTGCTTATGCTACCAGGAGGTACCATGACTTTGAACAAGCTGGAACGAAAGTATGTCCCTTTTGCATACATGTTCCTCATACCTACCGTCGCTGTGTTCCTGCTCTTCTACCTGGTTCCCATCGTAACGGTCTTCTTTACCAGTTTCACCCGGTGGGACGGGTTCAATGCCCCGACCTTCAACGGGATCACCAACTATCTCAGGTTCTTCACCCAGAGCAGTTTTCTCATATCGCTGCGAAATCTGCTGCTCTGGTCACTGATCGCAGCCACGCTGCATGTGGGGTTCGGGGTACTGGTGGCGTTCATCCTCTACCAGAGACCAAAGGGCTGGAAGGCCATCAGAGCGGTCTATATGATCCCCAATATCATCTCCTCCGCTGCGATGGCGATGATCTTCCGCTTCATGTTCAATAATGACTTCGGGGTCCTCAATGGGGTGATCCGTCTGGTCAATCCCTCCTTTCAGGTCAATTGGTTCTTTGAATCCCCCTGGGCGTTCATCGCGATCACGCTGACCTGGCTCTTCTATGGTGCGATCATCACGCTCATCGTCCTCGGTGACCTGATGAACATACCTTCGTATCTGCATGATGCGGCAAAGATCGATGGTGCCACAGGCCTGCAGGCGATCGTTCACATCGAACTTCCCCTGTGCCGGTATGCCATTGGAACAAGCATCATCCTTTCGATCACCTCACGTATCGCCATGTATGAGGCGATCGCCCTGACGACCCGAGGCGGTCCCGGGGATGACACCATGAATATTCCCATCATCCTGATGAAGGCGATCACAGACCTGAACTATGGTCTGGCGAATGCAGCAGCAGTGTTCATGTTCGTGATGGGCATCGTCACACTGCTGGTCATAAACCGGCTCTTCAAGATGAACGATCCGGTCTATTAGGAGTGTACCCATGTCATATACTGCACTGAGCCGAGATAAGCTCAGAGGTCTCGGAGCGAATCTATTCATCTACTCCATCATGGGGTTCGTCTTTATCATCTCGGTCTTTCCCGTCATCTGGGTGATCATGTCGGCGTTCAAGGAGAACTCGGCGATCCTGGGTAATCCGTTCTCACTGCCGAAGGGTTTTGACTTCAATCCCTTCATACAGGTGTTCACCCAGTATAATTTCGGCCTCTATACCATGAACTCTCTGGTCATCGCATCAGCTGCGACGATCGTCTCCCTGCTGATCTACTCCATGGGCGCCTACTCGATAGCGAAGTTCGAATTCCCCGGTAAGACGATGCTGTACCTGCTGTTCACCCTGACCCTGCTGGTCCCTCCCCATACCAAGGCCCAGCCGATCTTCACGCTGGTGAACAGGCTCGGGTTTTCTGATACCAGATTCGGATTGATCTTCGTATACATCTCCTTCGGTATGGCGATCACGATGTTCATCATGCGGATCACCTTCATGGCTATTCCCAGATCGCTGAACGAAGCGGCGTTCATGGAAGGTGCGGGGTTCTGGCAGGTCTTCTGGTCGATAAACCTGCCGCTGGCCAAGACCGGTCTGGCTACCTCAGGGATCATGATGTTCCTTGCCAACTGGAACGAGTATTTCTATGCACTGCTGCTCACCAGCTCTCCGAAGGTCCGAACGCTGCCACTTGCTCTTGCGTTCTTCACTGAAGCGTTCTCCTACGACTATACCCAGATGTTCGCAGCGCTCACGATCGTCATCCTCCCGGGGATCATCATGTATATCCTGACACAGGAACAGGTGCAGGCCAGTGTGGCATCCTCAGGTGTGAAGGGGTAGTGATGAGTATGCTGATTCATAGACAGGAAGATCAGGTCCGTCACGCCTACCACAGTTCCGAGGTGGGGCTGGTCGACTGGATAGCGCGTAACTACGAGAGGGGTAATGAGATCCAGGTCGCCGTGGCATACCAGAACTATGGGCTGCTGCTGCTGCTCAGGACCGATCATGCCATCGAGCTGCTTCCCTCTCAGCAGCAGTGCAGATACCGGGAGCAGAAGGAGCTGCTCTCTGACAGGAGGATCCGTCATGCGGTCACCGGCTCCTATGAACTGAACAGCCGCGTTGAGACGAGGATAGCCATCGAAGAGGTCTTTCTGGAGTCCATGCGTGGGATCAGAGTGTTTCAGGAGGCGGGAAGAGCTGCCTATGAGCAGCATCAGGTCCTCCGGATACCTCCTGCCGTTAGCTCCTACGGTACCGCCGAGGGCGGGGTCTCGTTTCGTATGGAACGGGAGGTCCTTGACTCCTTCAACTACCGGGTGGATCTGTTCATCGATGGTGCACGTGCCCTGGATACCGGGCACTCGGTCATCGTCCCGGCAGGAAGCTGCTGCGTGAGCCTGACCGTACAGCTGACCGGCAGATTCACTGATGAGGATTATGCTCCATTGACCTCCGGACCCATGGATCTGCTCAAGCCTGCGATACGCAGGCAGCTCTCCGGTGCGAGTGCGTTCTGCAGGGAACTCACCGCAGATCAGCTCGAGGGGTTGAGTCTCCTCTCACGCAAGGGAAAACTGCTTGCCGGTGGACCGCGATTCTTCACCTACTTCGGGAGAGACACCCTCATCTCCATTGCCATGCTCACCGGTACGGTCTCTGCGGATCTAGCCCTTCATGCATTCCGCTCTGTACTGGAGCGTCTTTCGATCAGGGGAGAGGTGGCACATGAGGAGAACGTCGGGGAATATGCTGCGCTGCATGCGCTGCAGCAGGACTCCGGGCATCTCCGGGTACCTGCAGTCTCACAGACACCGGCTGTCCTGCTGGAGTACCACATGGTCGATGATGATCTCCTCTTTCCTGCAGTCCTGGCCCGCTGGACTGAGATCGAGGGGGCAGAGGATCTCAAAGAGCTGCTCGGAGGATCATTCAAGACCGTCACAGGAGAACAGGTCAGCGGGTATGAACTGCTCGGCAGGACGGTCACCTACTGCTTCGAGCGGATAGCGGAGGGGTTGGTCCCCTATCATCCCGGTGTCGATGTGGGCGATTGGCGGGACAGCCTGTCAGCTCAGGGCATCCGGTACAGTTATGAGGTGAATAACGGGTTGGGTATGAACTGCATCGCGGCGGTGAGGTCCCTTGCAGATCAGCTCCCTGGTCTGCATCGGTTCCTTCCCCCCGGGATCCTGACAGATGAGGGGGATGCTATCTCAGCTGCCTTCAGAGAAGAGACCTCGCGGTTCACCGTACAGGTCGCTGCCAGTGAGGTCCGTGATCGAGTACTGCGATGGCTGGAGCATGCAGGCTTCTCTGACGAGGAGCTGGAGGTCCTGCATCAGCGTCTTGCTGAAGCTGCAGTGGACCCTGATGGCTATCGGTTCACAGCCTTCGGCCTTGATGCGCAGCAGGAGCCGATAGCGGTCCAGCATAATGATGTGGCTTTCACGCTGCTCTTCGGAGATCCCTGTCTCCAGGATCTTGATGAACTGCTGCTGCCTCTGGAGACCCCGTTCCCGCTTGGTCTGAAGACGGATGTGGGGATCCTGGTCTCGAACCCGGTATTCGCTGCCCGTTCGGGTGGGACCGATGCGCTTGACCGAAGTCACTACCATGGGCTTGTCGTATGGCCGCTGATGAACAGCCTGCTCTATCATGGTGTTCAGCGGCAGCTCAAGGGTCTGCAGACAGCGGAGCACTCATCGTCAGATATGCTGCTCACAGGTGCCTGTCGGCATCGCCTCGAGCGAATCAAGGCGTATCTGGGAGGTCTGCATGAGAAGTTGAGTGACTTCAACTCAAGTGAGCTGTGGACCTTCTCTCCTGCTCGATCAGGTGACATCCCGCTTGCCTTCGGGAAAGAGACCGGCAGTGCTACCGAGTCCAATCCGCTGCAGTTGTGGAGCTGTCTGGGTTTCACCAGCCTGTTCGATTGAGATTCACTCATTCACAACTTCCTTCTCTCAGGTGCCGTACAGACAGCATGTCGTCGTTATGACTGCATGCTGCCTGTCTTCTTCATTCTTCAGGTCCCTGTTGACATTTATATACCGATCGGTATATAAGTCAGGGTATGGAACATGAGACGAACAAAGACCGGCTGCGGCAGACAGCTGAGAGACTCTTTGCTGCCAGAGGGTATGATGCTGTGGGGATCAGGGAGGTCGTTGAGACTGCCGGGGTCACCAAGCCTACGCTCTACTACCACTTCGGCAGTAAGCAGGGACTGCTTGATGCCATCTTCGCCGGACACTATCAGCAGCTGCTTGCGGTGCTGGGTGATGCCTCGGGCTATGATGGGGATCTGCTGAAGACGATGAAGCAGCTTGTCACTGCCTATCTTACCTATGCAGGAGCTCATGCAGATACCTCGTATCTGCAGCTTGCCATGACCTATCTGCCGATCTCTCACGGATCAGCATCCATCATAACCCCCTATGCACAGCAGCTCCAGCAGTTCTTCGTTGACCTGTTCACTGCAGCGGTCCCTGAGCATGGGAATCTCAGAGGTCATGAGCAGGTACTGGCGCTCTCGCTGCTCGGGGTGCTGAACAATCATGTCATTCTCCTGCTCAATGGGAAGGTCCCTCTGACAGAGCAGAGTGTGGAATCGCTGGTGAAGCAGTACATGTACGGCATCTATGTGCTGTAGCAGAACATGAGCGGTGAGATGACACGCCGCTGGAACCTACACAATCAACAGGTATACAGGAGCCCCTATGAAACAGAATCAGTTCGAACGATCAGCGATCTATCACGTCTATCCTCTGGCCATGGTCGGAGCCCCCGAGCATCGGAGCCCTGCAGAACCGGTAGTGAACAGGATATCGCAGCTGCAGGGGTGGATCCCCTACTGGAAGGATCTCGGTATCGATACGCTCCTGCTCGGACCGGTCTTCGATTCCATGAGTCACGGGTACGACGGCACTGACTACTACCGGATTGACCCCCGTCTCGGTTCCTGGGACGATATGGTCCATACTGCCGCAGCCCTTCATGAGTCAGGGATCGGTCTGATCCTCGATGCGGTCTTCAACCATGTGGGGAGGGATTTCTTTGCCTATCAGGACCTGCTCACCTGTGGACAGACCTCTGCCTATCGCGATTGGTTCAAGACCGACTTCTGTGAGGGGGCTGTACACTGCGCCTGCTGGGAAGGACATGAGGAGCTGATCGAACTGAATCTGGAGTGTGAAGAGCTCAAGCAGTACCTCTTTGGTGCAGTCCGCAGGTGGATACGGGACTTCAGGGTCTCAGGGCTGCGTCTGGATGTGGCCTATACTCTTGATGAGGGGTTCATCAGGGAGCTCAGAGCGGTATGTGATCAGGAGGCAGGGGAGTTCTTCCTGCTCGGTGAGATGATCCATGGAGACTATACTCGTCTCATGAGGCCTCAGATGCTCGATTCAGTGACCAACTATGAGTGTTACAAAGGGATCTATTCCAGTCACAATGACAGGAACTACTTTGAGATCGCCTATGGACTCGATCGGCAGTTCGGAGCGCAGGGTATCTACCGGGACCAGAGGCTGTACAACTTCGTCGATAACCATGATGTCGACCGGCTTGCAAGTGCGCTCGAAGATCCCCGGCATCTGGCAGCATCCTATATCCTGCTGTTCATGATGCCCGGGATCCCCTCGATCTACTACGGCAGTGAACGCGGGGTGACCGGGAAGAGAAGCAGCACCTCGGATACTGCGTTGAGGCCGAGGATGACAGCAGGCAGTCTCACAGGGGGTGATCAGCTGTATGACCTGATCAGGAAGCTCATCAGCCTCAGGAAGGATCTGTCTGCTATACGGAACGGCTCCTACAGACAGCTTGCGGTAGCGAATGCACATATGGCCTTTTCCCGCCTGCTGGGTGATCAGGAGGTCATCGTCATGCTCAATCTCTCAGACAAACCTGTTCATATGCAGCTTGAGCAGGTCGAGCATCAGGGGTTCTTTCATGATATGATCGGCAGTGAAGAACGGATCTACATAGAGAACGGCGTGAGCTATATCGCCGTCAGTCCCTTTAGCGGCAGGATCCTGGTCCGGGCATAGCAGTGCGATTTCGAACGGTACTGCGGTGAGCGATCCCTGACCGATCCAGCATCTACCCCTTCCTGTTCACCGATGCCCAGGGACCTGCCCGATCAACTGATTCCCACCTCAGCGTACCGGTATCCCGGTTATCGTATGTTCCTGAAACGAAGGTTTTACTGTGTTCGAGTTCTGTGGTACTATGATGCATCGGTACTACGGGCTGATCGTATGAAGACCGGATGAGCTGCTGTCCGGGGCAGGCTGAAGAGGTTGTGAACCATATGAAACTACTGATCTTTGTGCTGAACAATGAAGAACTGCTCGAAGAGGTGCTTGCTGCCTATATAGAGGCGGGGGTCACCGGAGCTACGATCCTGGATTCAGAGGGGATGGGTCGGTTCCTCACCTATGAGGTCCCGCTGTTCTCCGCCTTCAAAGATTTCATGAAAGGCAACAAACCCTACAACAAGACCATATTATCGGTGATCAGGAATGAGCAGACCCTCGAGCGTCTGCGGAGACTGCTTGATACGATCGTAGGGGATCTCGATAAACCTGGAACAGGTATCCTGTTCACTGTTCCGGTAGACTGGGCCTATGGATTGGTCCCTGAAGACGAAGAGGTGTAGCTATGGGTGGCATTTGTAAACGATTATTACCGGCTTGTGTGGTCATGGATTCTCACGAGAAGGATAAGGAGAGCCTGATCGGTCTACTGGTCGACACCCTTGACCGGGTCCATGCGATCGGGAACAAGCAGCAGCTTCTTGATGATGTGCTGGAACGGGAACACTTCACCTCGACCTGCCTGGGGTTCGGTTGTGCGGTCCCTCATACCCATACCACTGCACTTGAGAGTACGCTGATCGCAGCAGCTCGACTGGATCCGCCGCTTGAAGCTGATACACCTGATGGTGAACCGATCTCGCTGATGTTCCTTATGGTCGGTCCGGTCAACAGTGCCGGTCTCCATATACGGCTTCTGTCAAAGCTGGCAAGGCTCCTGCATGAGAGTGGTTTCAGGCAGCAGCTGAGGCAGGCAAAGACCTCTGAGGAGTTTCACAGACTGGTCTGTGAGAAGGATGAATGAGCCATGCGAGCAGAACGCATCTGGGGTGCCATACGGTTTGTGATCACCGCTGTGTCAATGTTCGCCGTCTGGCTGCTGTTCACGGCCAGTTTCGGCACCTTCTCCCTCGTTGCCGGTGCCATAGGGTCGCTGCTGATCGCAGCACTGACCTATGATGTCTTCATCGCGAAACATCAGGCGAACCTACGGTTCTTCCTGCCGAACCCTCTGCACCTGCTCATCTACTTCTTCGTCATGTTCTTCTTCATCTATCAGTCGAGTGTGGTGATGCTCGCTGCAGTGATCACCGGCAGGGTCAATCCGCGTATCGTACACTTCAGGACCAGAGTCCGCTCAGATGTCGCCCGCATGGTGCTGGCGAACTCCATAACCCTCACTCCCGGGACCATCACACTCGATCTCAATGATGATCATCTGACGGTGCACTGGCTCTTCTGTGATACCCACCATATGAAAGCGGCAGGGGAGACGGTGAAGGGGCGTCTGGAACCCTATGTGCAGAGGATCTGGTTATGAGGATGATCATGATGGATGTCATGCAGTGGTATCTGCTCCTCTGTGCTGTGGTCTGCATCATACGACTGATCCTCGGCCCGACGACGGCCGACCGACTGGTTGCCCTGAACATCCTCTCGGGCATCGTCCTGGCGTTCCTGGTGCTCAGCGGGGTCCGGCACGGCAGGTCCATCTATCTCGATGTCGCCCTGGTCTATGATATCTTCGGTTTTCTCGGGTTCCTTGCGATAGCCCGGTTCCTCAAAGACAAGATGCACGGGGAGGGGGAATGATCATGATCAGAGAGATACTCGCTCTCATAGCGTTCAGTGCGGCAGTGATCTTCGGGACGGCAGGTCTGGCAGGCCTCTTCAGGTTCTCAGATCCCTATACCCGCCTGCAGGCAGGGTCCCTGTGCGGTACCACGGCAGTCCTGTCGATCTTCATCGGTGCTCTGCTGCTCTCTCCCACTGCGGCAGTCTCTGCGAGGATCGTCATCATCACGCTCTTCTTCCTGATCTCCTCACCGACAGGAAGTCATATCGTAGCCCGTTTCGCCTGGAACATCGGGGTCCCCCACCATGATCCGAAACAGAAGAGGACTCCTGTCTCCAGAAAGAAGGATACCCCATCATGATCATCATCCTGCTGCTTCTGATCCTGATCCTGGCTGTCTATGCCCTCTCGACGAGCGACCTGCTGCAGGGCATCATCGCCCTCTCAGCAGTGAGTCTGCTTTCGGCCCTGCTGTTCTATCTGCTCAATGCACCGGATGTCGCCATCACTGAGGCGGCAGTCGGAGCAGGGGTCTCCACGGTAGTGTTCGTAGGGGTGATCCGCTATACCGATCGAAAGGATCACAGCAAATGAAGAGACCATCGGTGACCTCATCAGCTATCCCGTTGATCACGGCTATGATCGCAGTGGCAGCTGTGCTGCTGCCGATCTTCCTTGCCGATACTCCCTGGCCTGTCGGGGCACGGGATTACCTGCAGGAGAACGGGTTCGGTGACTCGGGGGCTATCAATCTGGTCAGTGCCATCTATCTCGGGTATCGTGCCTTCGATACGCTCGGTGAGACGATCGTCCTGCTCGTAGCCGTGGGCGGGACCATCGGGATCCTGACCCGCTCAGGTGCGATCCTTGCCGAGGGATATACGAACCCTGATACGGTAGCCGGGATCGATTCCAGTGAGGAGGAGATTCCCTCCTTCTCACTGGCACGGGAGAAACGGAAGTCTCATGCCCTGAGGACCCATCTGCTTGAGGTGGTGACTGCCATACTCGGTCCGATCGTTCTGCTGTTCGGGTTCTATGTGATGCTCTATGGGCATCTGTCTCCCGGAGGAGGGTTCCAGGGCGGTGTGGTCGTCGCTTCAGGGATCGTCTTTCTCGGACTGGGTAACCGCATGGAGTCTTCGACGAAGCTCACACAGGCTGCTGTGCTCGGGAGAATCGAAGCTGCAGCCTTCCTGCTGCTGATCCTGGCATCGATCAGCGGGATCCTGCTGGGGAAGGGGTTCTTTGGTAACCCCCTGTCACGATTCACCGCAGTGCCGGAGGGGTTCATCATCATGCTCAATGCCATCATCGGTCTGAAAGTAGGGGCGGGTATCGGATTCATGTGCATTGCCATACTGGGAAGGGAACGCTGATGATCGAACGAATACTGATCCTGCTGCTCTTCCTCGTCGGATTCTCAGGGATCCTCGCGCGGAAGAACATCATCAAGAAGATCTTCGGACTCACGCTCATCAACAGTGCGGCAGTACTGCTGTTCGTGGTGGAGGGGAGTCGTGTCGGCTCTCAGGCTCCGATCATGGAGCAGGGGATCTCACAGGTGGTCGACCCGATACCGCAGGCCCTGATGCTCACCGCCATCGTCATCGGTGTCTGTGTCACTGCCCTTGCGCTCGCGCTCGCCTTCCGACTCTACCAGGCTGCAGGATCCTTCGACATCGATGAGATCAGGAGGAGGGTGCACGATGAGTCTTGAAGACATGGTATTCCTTCCGGTGGTCCTCCCGCTGCTCGGGGCGGCACTGGCTCTGTGTGCGAAGGTGTTCCTGACCGGCAGGGCTTCCCGTATCCTGGAATATACCGGGGTCTTCATCGGTCTCGGGCTTCCCTGGCTTTTCTTCGTGTATATCACACCGATGATGTATGCAGGTCAGGCGGTGAGCGGGGTCATCGGAGCCTGGCATACCGGGGTCGGTATCATGTATCGGTTTGACGGTCTTGCCTATCTGGTGAACATCCTGGGGTTCTCGGTTGCCGCAGCAGCCTGGGTCTATGCGCTGGGAGCAGGTCCGAAGGGTCCCTCCTTCAGTTCGGTCTTCCTGATCCAGACGGCATCGCTTGCCGCTGCGATCATGACAGCAGACCTCTTCAATCTGTTCGTCTGTCTTGAGGTCCTGGGGATCGCCTCCTATGTGCTCATTGCCAGCTCTGATAAACCGGGGGCGGCACTTGCCTCCTTCTCCTATCTGATGGTCAGTGCCACGGCCATGGTCTTCTTCCTTCTGGGGCTCTACGGGCTCTACCGACTTACCGGGGTCCTCTCCTATGAAGGGATCGCTTCAGCTCTGAATCAGCTTCCGGATGCAGGCGGGCCTGTTGCCCTGGTCTCCCTCTCCCTGATCGTTGCCGCTGTCGCGATGAGAGTAGCTGTCATGCCGCTGTATGGCTGGCTGCCCGATGCTCATGCGCTTGCTCCTCATGCGATCTCCGCCGTCCTGTCGGGGGTCCTGATCAAGACACCCCTGTTCGCACTCTCCCGCGTACTGATGCTCATGCCGGCAGGCGCTTCAGCCGGTCAGCTCATGGGGTATGCCGGTGCGGTGACTGCGCTGGCGGCCGTCGTGATCGCCCTGTCTCAGAAAGATGCCAAACGACTGCTTGCCTATCATTCGATCAGTCAGATCGGGTATATCGTCAGCGCCTGGGGGGCTGCGATCCAGGTGGGGACCACCACCGGGGCAGGTGTCGTGCTCATGGCTGCCGCGTTCATGCATGCTTTCTATCATGCACTGTTCAAGGGGCTGCTCTTCTTGAGTATCGGGACGACGGTAGATCGTGCAGGTGAGCGGAATGTCTATGTGCTCAGGGGGGCTGGGAGGATCCTCCGTGCCCATGGGGAGCGGTTCCCGGTGACTCTGATCTGTTTTCTGATCGGTGCGCTCTCCATCAGCGCCATACCTCCGTTGAACGGCTATGCCAGTAAAGCTGCGATCTCCTATGCCCTGAAAGGTACTCCCCACTACTATCTGCTGTTCGCTGCGAGTATCGGGACGGTCGCCTCCTTCATAAAACTCTCAAGGATCTTCTGGCCTACCCCGAAGGGCTCTGCTGCGGTTCTTGATGATGTCCCTGCCGCGATACCCTGGCCGATCCATCTCTCTCAGATCTTTCTGGGTCTGCTGTGTGTCATCGGTGGTCTTGCAGCGCCTGCCCTGTTCGCCTTCGTCCTGAGGCTGATCAGTGCCGGAGGCGCTGATGTGGCTATCTCCCTGAAGTTCTACTCCTCAGGTACCATGATCAAGACGCTGATCATCACTGCTTCCGGGGTACTGCTGTTTCTGGGTGCGATCACCCCGAAGGGCTCTGCACTCCTGAAGCGGGTCAGAGAACGACGAAGGGACTTTGAGGGGCTCTTCGTCTCGTTCGCCCTCGGGACTGCAGCACTGGCCGGATGGCTCCTGCTCTAGAAGATGGGGTGTGTGCCTGTTTCGTGAGGTTGGACAGGTTTACAGGGAAGACTACGTAGCGGTCTCTCTGCTCGATATAGCACCGACGGTACTCGGTGAGGCTGGGATCACCACCGCCGAACGGCTCGATGGTATCCCGCTGACCGACAGTCTCTCTGCAGCACAGCGACCTGCTCAAAAGCCGATCATGTGTGATATCTGGAACCATGTCATGCCCAATCCTGCAGTAGGGACGGTCTTCACCACTGCAGCGGGTGAACAGCGGTTCTACACCTATACCATGACCGATCCCCTTGATGAGCTCTATGATCTGGAAAGCGGCAGCGAACTACACAATCTGCTTGCTGACGGGAGCGAAGAGGCTGCAGAGGCTGTCGGTGTCATGGCTAGGAGGTTGTCGCAGGATCCCAGGTGGGAGGCCTACTCCAGCTATATCCAGCTCGAGTATGACCATATCCTGGGAGCTCGTGGTGACAATCAGAAGTTCATCAGCCAGGAGGGGAGGGCCTCCTCACGGCAGCGATCGGTCGATCGTACCATCGGGCATCATGCGGTCAGGATGGAAGATATGCTGCTCTTCCATCTGGTAACGGACACATGATGCCCAGTCTCCCCTGCAGTACAGGTCACTCCATACGGGATCGATCAGCCCCGTTCGGGTATAGGCGGTGATCGGACACACCTCATACCAGATGCAGACCGATCTCAGTACCGACAGGAGGTGATACTGCTTGTACAGTTGTTCTTCACGGCTGCTCTGATGCAGGAGCAGTGCAGGGTGTGACAGGGGGAAGATCTTTGCTTGACCGGCCGGGATCAGCGTGCCAAGCTGTGAGGGGTATGCAGCTCGGGAAAGCTCTCTTTCCAGCAGTGATACGAACAGGTATCGTGCTGCATAGTACCCAAGAGGAACCAGGATCTCCGGCTGGCACAGCGCGATCTCACGATCGAGATAGCTGCTGCAGGTCCGTATCTCCAGCTGTTTGGGCCTTCGGTTGTGCGGCAGTCTGCATTTGATGAGATTGGTCACATAGAACTCGTCCCAGCTGATCCCTGAGTGGTGAAGCAGCTTTCTGAAGACAGTCCCCGATGGTCCGATGAACATCCTGCCGGCAGCATCCTCCTGTGCACCCGGGGCCTGAGCGACCAGCAGGAGACGCGATCCCGGGCGCCCCTCACCGGTCAGGTGGGAAACAGCTCCTTCACAGAGCGGACAGCGGGTGCAGGATCTGATCTCACGGTCGAGTCTCTCCATCTCCTGCACCAGAGTGTTTCGATCCATAACTGTACCTCGTTACGGTATAGAGTGTAGCACAGCTGCGCCCCTCCTCCCAGAGCTGCACCGCCAGATGGAGGGAATGGATGGAGGGGATCCATGGAGGGATTCATGCTGCTGTGTTTATCAGCAGCTGATCTAGCTGCGGGTGGATAGTAGAATATTGCACTAGAGAGAGATTATCGGTAGGATAGAAGCATGCAGTGTACCAGACCCTTTAACATCATCATCAAACCCATCGGTTCCGTATGCAACCTCGACTGTGCATACTGCTACTATCTGAAGAAGTCTCAGCTGGTCATGGATCCCGGTGAGAGCTCACAGGTCATGACCGATCAGATGCTCGAGCACCTGACGCGATCCTATATCGAAGCCCAGCCCGAGGGGACTTCTGAGATCGTCTTCTCCTGGCAGGGTGGGGAACCCACCCTGCTTGGGATCCCGTTCTATGAAAAAGCCTTTGCCCTGCAGCGGCGGTATGCCAGAGCCGGGATGAAGATACTCAATGCTCTTCAGACCAATGCGACGGTGGTCACTGCGGAGATGGCCCGTTTCTTCAAAGAACATGAGGTCCTTGTGGGCGTCAGCATCGATGGACCTGAGCATATCCACAACCACTACCGCAGGTATCCTGACGGCAGCGGCAGTTTCTCAGCGATGATGAAGGGGTATGAGCAGCTCAAGGCGGCAGGGGTAGAGGTGAACACCCTTACGGTGATCCAGGATCATAACGGCGATCATCCTGAGGAGGTCTATGATTTTCTCTGCTCGATCGATTCTGAGTATATGCAGTTCATCCCGGTGGTGGAACATGACGGTCAGAGGATCCTTGAACGGTCGGTAGCGCCGCTGCAGTTCGGTTCCTTCCTCTGCAGCATCTTCGACCGCTGGGTCTCACGCGATATCGGGAGGCGGTTCATCCAGCAGGTCGATATGCTGCTGGGAATCCATATGGGGCAGGGTTCCTCCCTGTGCGTGCATGCACCGCAGTGCGGCAGGGCACTGGCTCTTGAGCATAACGGTAAACTCTACAGCTGCGATCACTTCGTCGATCAGGCCCATGAACTCGGGAATATCGCACAGCAGGAGTTCTTCGAGATGGTCGACAGTCCCCGCCAGAGCGCCTTTGGGGAGGCGAAGTCCGGGAATCTGCCCGGTGAGTGTCTCAGCTGTCCCTATCTGGAGCGCTGTTACGGCGGCTGTATGAGAAACCGGGTACGCACCGCACGAGATGGGAGACCGCTGAATCATCTGTGTGAGGGCTATAAGATGTTCTATGGACATACCGAGCCCTATATCACGGCGATGGGGGCTGCACTGCAGCACAGGCGGTCGGCACGTGAGTATATCGACTATTTTGATTTCAGCAGGACCGGCCGTAACGACCGATGTCCCTGCGGAAGCGGCAGGAAATACAAGAATTGTCACGGGAGCAGCAGATGATACAGAAGAACCAGGTATATACGCACAATAAGGACGATCTCATACTCAGGGACTTCCTCGCCGCTGACAGGACGCTGCTGGCAAATGAGCGGACCTTCCTTGCCTATATTCGGACTTCGTTGAGTCTTATCGTTGCCGGGGCATCGTTCATCAAGTTCTTCGAGCTCTATCTGATCGAGATCATCGGCTATGTCCTGATCCCCTTCGGCTTCATCATCGGGATCTTCGGGATCTTCCGGTTCATCCAGGTGCGCTATAAACTCCGTCATATCACATACTGAACTGCATCAGCGTTCTTTTCTGCACTGAATATGCGTGTATGCTGCCCTCAGATGACGGGCAGCCTGAGTACTCAGGTGCTGCTTGAAGCCGCCCAGAGGTTGACATCCCCCTCCTGTGCATAGAGATCGATCTCTTTGAGTTCCTCGTCAGTGAACGAGAGGTTCTCGATCGCCGCGGCGTTCTCCCTGATCTGCTGCGGGGAACTGGCACCGATGAGGACCGAGGTGATCTCTCTCCTTCGCTTGCACCATGCGATCGCCATCTGTGCAAGGCTCTGGCCTCTTCGCTGAGCTATGGTGTTCAGCGATCTGATCCTCTCTATGTTCTCCTTGCTCAAGAGCTTCTGTGACAGTGCGGTACCGCTCTGTGCAGCTCGGGACCCTGAGGGGATCCCGTCAAGATACTTGTCTGTGAGCATCCCCTGAGCCAGAGGTGAGAAGCAGATACTGCCGATCCCCAGTTCCTGAAGCGTGTCGAGCAGTCCCTGTTCGACCCATCTGTTGAGCATCGAGTAGGAGGGCTGATGGATCAGGACCGGGATGCCCCTGGCCTTCAGGATCTCATAGGCTTCACGGGTCTTCTGTGCAGAGTAGGAGGAGATCCCCACATAAAGGGCCTTACCCTGCCGGTATGCGGTCTCAAGGGCTCCCATGGTCTCTTCGAGCGGAGTGTCGGGATCGAATCGGTGTGAGTAGAAGATGTCGACATACTCAAGCCCCATGCGTTTGAGGCTCTGGTCCAGACTGGCAAGCAGGTACTTCCTGCTGCCCCACTCCCCGTAGGGTCCTTCCCACATGTGGTAGCCTGCCTTTGTCGAGATGATCAGTTCATCACGATAGGCCGAGAAGTCTTCACGAAGGATCCTGCCGAAATTCAGTTCTGCAGATCCTGCAGGTGGTCCATAGTTGTTCGCCAGATCAAAGTGGGTGATTCCCAGATCGAAGGCGGTATGGAGCATCTCTCTGGCTCCCGAGGTCGGGGAGCTCTCCCCGAAGTTGTGCCAGAGCCCGAGGGAGAGAGCAGGCAGCTTGAGCCCGCTGTTCCCGCATCGGTCATAGCGCATGGAAGCATAGCGTGAAGGTTCTGCATGATACATGGTGATACCTCTCTTTGTATGTGAGCACATCCCTCTCCGGTCCATCTGTCGTGAACAGCAGCAGAAGCCAAAGGCCATCGCCGGGGACTGATGTGATCAGTATAGCGCATCTGATCGGTTCTCGCCATATGTCCCGGATGTCTCATTCCTTTCTGCTGCGCTCAGGATCCTGCAGACCGGACGGTAAAAGAGATCAGGATGGGCAGGGGACAACTAGGAACGAGTAGAGCATATCGTTATACTGCAGCTGCATACTCGATCGCTTGTCGGGCTGAACGGTATGCGATGTCCTTCTCCGTTCAGGGCATCACCCCACACTGCACAATCGATGGAACTCATTACCCATGGATAATCGAATGATAGAAGAGCTGTGTATGTCCTGCGGGGCATGCTGTGCCTATTTCAGAGTCTCTTTCTACTGGGGGGAGAGTGATCTGCATCCCCTTGGATCCGTTCCGGCCTCCTGCATCGAGAAGCTTGATGAGCGGTTCGCCGTGATGCGCGGCACAGACAGTAAACATCCGAGATGTGAAGCCCTCGAGGGTACCATCGGGGAACTGGTACGCTGCAGCATCTATGCGAAACGACCGACACCCTGCAGGGCCTTTCTCATCCACGGGCAGGAGGGCCCCAACGAAGCCTGCAACACAGCCCGCGCAGCTCACGGCCTGTGCCGAATCGATCTCGGGCTCTATACCGCGGTCTGATGTTCTGCCTCTCCCCTGTCGGGTGAGGCGCTCTGTGATCAGCTGTGTTCTGCAGTTGTGTATCGGTCAGGATGTGCTTCTTCCTTCTCCAGCTGCACTCTGCGGGTGGACAACCTCCACGGTTCTGCTATAATCCCTGGTATGCATATACTCGTGTTCTTCGGATCGGCAAGGAAACAGGGAAATACCGCTGAACTGCTGCAGATGTTCCTCAAAGGGACAGCTGAGGGTCCTCAGGTGACCACTGAGATCATTGATGCCTATACGACACCTGTGGCACCCTGCAGGGACTGCCGCTGGTGCTGGAAGCATCCAGGATGCTGCATCGATGACTATGCACAAGTCATCTACGGCAAGATCGAACAGGCTGATCTGATCGTCTTCGCGACCCCGGTATACTTCCATTCGGTACCCGCCCCCCTGAAGACCATCATCGATCGCTTTCAGACCTACTGGGCATCCACGGTGCGCAAGGATCGACCTGCGGCGGTGAACAGGACCGGTGTCCTGCTGCTCACAGGTGGAGCCCCTGCGTTCCCCCATCAGTTCACCGGTACGCAGATGGTACTTGAGGGTGCCTTGAAGGAGCTCAATGCGAGTGTGGACGGGATCCTCACCGCATCGGCTACCGATCGGGTCCCGGTCTCTCAGCAGACTGGACTGCTCGCAGAGGCCTTTGAGCTGGGCAGCCGTCTGGCCCGCAGACAGACACGGACGTGACCCTTCACAGCTTTCGGGACCCATCGATGAGGAACGTACTCGAACTCCTCTAACAGAAGGGGATGCTGCTCCCCGGGGAAAAAAGTATACGGATCTTCTTCTTTACCGTTGCACCTATAGTAACTATAGGTTGTAGAATAGGGTGAAAGGGAGCAGGACAGTGAAACAGAAGAGAACGATAATCAGGAATGCCGATGCCATCGTCATCGGAGACATCCACGATACGGTACTGCACGATACAGACATGGTGATCGAAGGACCGCAGATCATAGCCTTCTGTGCAGATGCACGTAAGGAGTACGGAGATACCGCTGATGAGATCATTGATGCCTCACATACGATCATCTATCCCGGACTGGTGAACACCCATCATCACTTCTTCCAGACCTTTGTCAGGAATCTTATCACCGTCGATTACCCGAGCATGTCGGTGATCGACTGGATCAACGATATCTATGAGATCTTCAAGCTGATCGATGAGCAGTCGATCTACTACTCATCGCTCATCGCCATGACCGATCTGATCAAGCATGGGTGCACCACAGCCTTCGATCATCAGTACTGCTACCCCAGGCATGCGGGAAAAGCGCTCGTTGATCGGCAGATGGATGCAGCAGAACTCCTCGGGATGCGGTTCATCGCAGGGAGGGGGGCTAATACCCTGCCGAGGTCAAAGGGCAGCACGGTCCCTGATGAGATGCTGGAGAGTACCGATGAGTTCCTCGCTGATTGCGACCGACTGATCGGAACCTATCATGACGGGGGGCGCTTCAGTATGAAGCAGATCGTCGTGGCACCCTGTCAGCCTGTGAACTGCTATGAGGAGACCTTCATCGAATCGGCCTGTTTTGCCCGTGAGAAGGGGGTCCGGCTCCATACCCATCTCGGGGAGGGAGAGAACGGTCCCATGGTGGAACGCTGGGGGAAGAGGACCCTTCGCTGGGCGATGGAACGGGATTTTACCGGACCGGATGTCTGGTTCGCTCACGGCTGGGAACTGACCCCTGATGAGTATCACATCATGGCGCAGACGGGGACAGGGCTCTCTCACTGCCCGGCTCCTGCGGTACTCGGCGGGTTTCCCATCCTCGATATCCCGCAGATGCAGCGTGCCGGTATGCATATCGGTCTGGGCTGTGACGGATCTGCTACGAACGACAGCTCGAACCTGCTCGACTCGCTGCGGATGGCCTATCTCATGCAGGCACGTCACAGCAAGGAACGGGGAGCGAGCCCCTCTCCCGGGGAGATGCTCAAGATCGCTTCGAGCGGTGGTGCCCGGATCATGGGACGGGAAGAGCTCGGGTCTCTGGCGATCGGCAAGGCGGCAGACCTGTTCCTGGTCGATACCGGGAAACTGGAACTCGCAGGAGCTCTCCATGACCCTCTGAGTCTGCTGGCCAGGACAGGAGTGACCGGACCGGTGAAGATGACCATGATCAACGGGAAGGTCGTCTATGCTGACGGGAGACTTACCGGAGTCGATGAAGAACGGCTGGCACAGGAGGCTGAGAGTACCTGTACCAGAGTGATCAGAAATGCAAGCAGTGCGTATTGATGATAGATGATTCTTCTTACGGAGAATCGGGCAAGAAGACCAAATCACGAATGAGTAGGAGATGAGAATGAGTAAACGATCTATGGTTCTGATGGTGCTGCTGGTGAGTGCAGCAGCCGTCGTCTTCGCAGGGGGCAGCAAAGAGACTGCAGCACCTGCTGAGGATGCACCGCTCAAAGTGGCCCTGATCCTTTCAGGACCGGCGAATGACCAGGGCTGGAATGCTGTCGCACTTCAGGGACTTACCGAGGCAGCTGAGGCGTACGGTATCGAGACAGCCTATTCCGAACATATCGGGATCGCCGATAGTGAAGCGGCTTTCAATGACTATGCATCTCAGGGCTATGATCTGGTGATCGGACATGGGTTCCAGTACGGTGAGCCTGCTGTCCGTGTCGGCAAGCGATTCCCCGATACCAAGTTCCTTGCAATAGAAGGGGCCTCCTATTCTGAGAATACCGCATCATATGTCATCGCATGTGAGGAAGCAGGGTATCTGATGGGAAGACTTGCCGCTGCGATGTCACAGACCGGCAGGATCGGTATCGTCGGCGGGTTCGAGCAGCCATCGATCATCAAAGTGGTAGAAGCCTACCGGCTGGGTGCGAAAGACTATGATCCCGAGATCAAGGTCTCAAGCGTCTATATCGGTTCCTTCACTGATGTCGCTCTGGGAAAAGAGGCAGCTCTGGCCATGGCTGATCAGGGTGCTGATGTGCTCTCACACATTGCCAATCAGGCTGGTACGGGCGTGATCATCGCGGCACAGGAACGCGGCCTGCTCTCGACGGGGGACTCCTGGGATCAGAGTGTCATCGCTCCGGAAGCAGTGGTGTGCAGTACCATCTACAGTGTCCCGGCCTTGATCATGTCAGCTGTGGAAAAAGTACAGAACGGCACCTTCGAAGGTGGTATCTTCAATCTCGGGATGTCCTCAGGTGTCGTAGACATCGCCCCCTACCATGAGTTCAGTACCCGCGTACCGCAGGATGTTCAGGACAGTATCGAAGAGCTCAAAGAGCAGATCACCTCAGGGGATCTGAAGATCCCGCTGATCGAGAAGAGCAGCGGACAGTAGTTCTTCATGATCGGTCTTCCCGGATCCTCCGGGAAGACCTCGCTTTCTGACACACAGTGAGGTGAACACATTGCCGC
Organism: Spirochaetia bacterium; assembly: GCA_021736385.1. Taxonomy (GTDB): domain Bacteria; phylum Spirochaetota; class Spirochaetia; order CAKZLE01; family CAKZLE01; genus JAIPFY01. Next base: position 42,750 of record JAIPFY010000010.1, read on the forward strand.
TTGTATCGATGCGACAGATAGACAAGTACTTCTATGGGACTGCAGCCAACAGACAGGTCTCTCTGGAAATCGAGAGGGGGGAGATCCACGCCCTGCTCGGAGAGAATGGTGCAGGCAAGACGACCCTCATGAACATCCTCTACGGCATCTACCAGAAGGATGGCGGGAGCATCAGCTGGAAGGGGGAAGAGGTCAGTTTCTCTTCACCGAAAGATGCGATCGCCAACCATATCGGGATGGTCCACCAGCACTTCATGCTGGTGGAGACGATGACCGTCTCACAGAACATCACCCTCGGGCTCCGTTCGAAGCGCCACCCCTTTCCCGATAGAGCCGCTATCGATGCCAGGATCACCGAGCTCTCCGGCCGGTACGGACTGCAGGTGAATCCCCGGGCCCTGATCTCAGAGCTCTCTGTCGGGGAACAGCAGCGGGTCGAGATCATCAAGCTGCTCTACCGGGATGCCGAGCTGCTGATCCTCGATGAACCGACGGCGGTACTGACCCCGCTGGAGATCGAACAGTTCTTCCAGGTCCTGCGTGCCCTTCGTGATCAGGGACATTCGGTGATCCTCATCACCCATAAGATCCCTGAAGTGATGTCTATCACTGATACCATCACGGTCCTGCGGGATGGACAGTCTATCAGGACGCTGCGCACAGCCGAAGCTGATGAGCAGCTGCTCTCACAGCTGATGATCGGCAGACCGCTGCAGCCGGTCATCCCGGAGGTCCTCGAGACCGAGGGAAGCCGTACCGCTCTGGCGATCGATCGGCTTTCGCTCACGGACCGGGGGATACGACGTCTGGATCATATAAGCTTTGAGATCAGGACCGGAGAGATCTTCGGACTGGCAGGGGTCGACGGGAACGGACAGAAGGAACTGGCGGAGACGATCCTGGGGATCCGGATACCGCAGGAGGGCTCCATCAGCTTCTTTGACACCCAGGTGCAGCAGCTGAACGTACAGCAGCGGAAACGACTCGGTCTGGCATACATCTCTGACGATCGGCATCATGACGGGCTGATCATGGATATGAGTCTGACTGAGAACTATCTGCTGAAGGCCTTCATGGACAAGCGGTATTCCCGGTATGGGTTCGTGGACTATCGTGCCTGCAGAGCCGCTACCACAGAGGCTGTCACCTCCTACCGCATCAAGACCCGCGGGACCGAGGAGCCGGTCCGCCTGCTTTCGGGAGGTAATCAGCAGAAGCTGATCCTCTCGCGAGAGCTCTCTGGTGCTCCCGGGATCATCATCGCCTTCCAGCCCACCCGCGGACTCGATATCGGGGCGAGTGAGTATATTCAGAAGATGCTTGCACAGAAGCGGCGGGAAGGCTGTGCGATCCTCCTGATCTCGGCGGATCTGGATGAGATACAGGCCATGAGTGACCGTATAGGGATCATCTATAAAGGGGCTCTTCAGGATATCATCAGCAATACCGGGAATCTTGATACGACGAGGATCGGACTGCTCATGGCAGGTCATCGTCAGACGGAGGAGTCATGAAGCATGTCCCGACTCTCATCTCATACATCGTTATGACGGTGCTGCTGTTCTGTATCGCATGCTCTCTGATCCTGGCTGTCGGCAGCAGTGTGATCTCCTCCTTCTCGAGTTTCTTCAACGGGGTGCTCGGTTCCTGGTACGGGTTCTCGGAAGTGCTGGTACGGGCGACCGTCCTGATCCTGGCGGGGCTCGGGGTCTCGATCGGGTTCAGGACCGGGTTCTTCAACATCGGTGCAGAGGGACAGATCTATATGGGAGGTGCTGCAGCCGCAGCTGCCGGCATGCTCTTCCCTGGACTTCCCGGGATCCTGCTCGGACCGATCGCCTGTGCCTCTGCTCTGCTTGCAGGAGGCCTCTGGGCTATGATCCCCGGCTTCTTCAAATCCCGGTTCGGGCTCTCGGAAGTCCTGATGACCATCATGTTCAACTATATCGCCATCAACATCGTCGGGCTCCTGGTCAGGACGGTCATGAAAGATCCCTCCTATCCGCTGCCCATGTCGCCTGAGATACCGCAGGCCATGCAGCTGCCCTATCTGATGATGCCCACCCGGCTTCATGCCGGTCTCATCATCGCGCTCCTCAGTGCAGCGGCGGTCTATCTGCTCATGTGGAGGACCGTCTCGGGGTTCACCATGAGGGCTGTCGGGCTGAACCCTCGGGGTGCTTTGTGTTCCGGTATCTCCTGCACCAGGAACATCCTGCTGGCATCTCTGCTGAGCGGGGGGCTGGCAGGTATTGCCGGCTACAGTGAGATCGCCGGCATCCACTATCGCCTGCTTGAAGGGTTCTCTCCCGGATTCGGCTATGTGGCTATCATCATAGCGCTTCTGGGTAAGAATCATCCGGCAGGTATCGTCATCGCGGCTATCGGGATCGCCGGTCTGCAGACAGGGTCCATGACCATGCAGCGGCAGGCCGGAGTGCCTGCCTCGATCTCCTGGATCATCATGGGAGCCCTGGTGCTGCTCATCCTTGCGCGAAAGGCCGTCATGCAGATGTATGCTGCACAGAAGGCGATGGGAGAACAACGATCATGAGTCCTGCAATCGAGCTGGTGAACACGCTGCAGACCTTTCTCACCGCATCTGTACGTATGGCTGTCCCTCTGGTCCTCGCGGGACTGGGAGAGACCTATTCGGAGAAGAGCGGTATCCTGAACATCGGCCTCGAAGGGATCATGCTCTTCGGTGCCTTTGCCAGTTTCATCACGGCACATCTTACGAACAGCATCCCCCTGGGGCTGGCTGCCGGTATGACCGCGGGCTGCCTGATCGCCCTGCTGCATGCCTTCATGAGTATCACCTGCCGTGCTGATCAGACCGTATCAGGGCTCTCGATCAACTTCCTGGTCTCCGGACTCACCAGTTATCTCTTTCTGATGATCTTCGGGAAGACGACCACCCTACCGGTCTGCCCTACCGTCTCAGAACATGCGGTCCCGCTGCTTTCGAAGCTGCCGATCATCGGCCCGGCGCTCTTTGAGCAGAACGGGTTCGTCTATTTCACCATGGCGGCTGTCCTGATCTCATGGATACTCTTCTACCGGACTGAGTGGGGAGTGATCCTGCACGCTGCAGGGGAACACCCGCAGGCAGCCGACAGTGCAGGACTGAACGTGAGTGCGATCAGGTATGGTGCTGCAGCCGTCAACGGCATGCTCACCGGGCTCGCAGGCTCCTATCTCACGTTGAGCCTTCTCGGGTTCTTCCTGGAGAACCTCACCTCGGGAAAGGGGTATATAGCACTTGCGGTGGTGATCCTGGGAAGGAGGGACCCCAAAGGGGTCCTGCTCGCAGGTCTGCTCATCGGAGCTGCCGATGCTCTGCAGTTCCGCATTCAGGCCTCGGGTTCTGCGATCCCCTCACAGGTATTCATCATGTTCCCCTATGTGATCACTGTAGCGGTCCTGCTGTTCTCGATCGGCAGATCGAGTGAACCTGCTGCACTGGGGAAACCATTTGTACGAAGCAGAAGATGATGCTATACTCCATCGCATGGAAGATCGGTTAACCATAGGAGAGATCAGCGCGCTCTTCAACCTCAATGTGCAGACACTGCACTACTATGAATCCATCGGGTTGTTCACCCCTGCAGGCAAGAACCCCAATGGTCATCGGTACTACTATTTCGATCAGGTCTACAAGCTCGCCAGTATCCTCTACCTGAAGAAGATGGGCTACTCTCTGGCCAGGATCCAGCATATCCTCGATACCAGAGGCAGTTCGAACACGCTCGAGCAGATGCGTGAACAGGCACAGGAGCTGCACAGACAGTGGGAAGAACTTCAACTCATCGAGCGGATGATCACACGCAAGATCGCCTTCACCGAGAGCAGGATGCACATCACCGACAGTTCTCAGATCACGCAGAAGCACTTCCCTCCGCGTTACTACCTGCCCCTGGGTACTGAAGACCTGCTCTACAGGAATGAACACTTCTATCTCTACCCCACGATCGTCTTCTATCGGGGGATGGAGAAGCAGTTCGGGGCCATGATCGATGATGTGACCCTGATCTCCGAAGAGGGTCTGCGCTTCAGGACCATCGCCGAAGGGTCATTCTGCTGCGGGTACCATACCGGGCCGTATGCACGGGTCCCGGAGACCTTCGGTACGATCAGGGGTGCTGCCGCAGCTGCAGGGATCCAGCTCGAAGGGACCGCTCTGAATATCAACATCATCGATCAGTTCATAGAGAATGACCCGGAGAAATACATCACCGAGATCCAGTTCCGCATACGAACATAGCGGTGTGTACTGACTTTGCGAAGGATCATGCACGTGTGCGGCAGTACCGTGCAGAGGTATGTTCTGGGGGTGGGTTCACCAGGAAGATTGACACCGGCGGTGTCAGCGCTCAGAGCCTCTCTTCGGCTGCCGGTAGAGCCTCTGCAGAGATCACACGGTTCTTACCTTCCCGCTTTGCCTGATACAGAGCCCTGTCAGCCTGGATGATGGCCTCGTCGATCCCGGTTGCCGAGTATCGCTGCAGATTCACCACTCCGGCACTTGCGGTGACCGTGCTGGTTCTTCCCTCTGATTCATTGGTCATCTGCTCCTGAGCGGTAAGGATCCTCTTCACGATATCATGGGCATCGGTGGTCGATGCTTTGAAGAGTACCATGACGAACTCCTCTCCACCCCATCTGATCGCCAGATCAGACTCTCTGCAGTGTGCGGTGAGGATCCCTGCGAAGGTCTTCAGTACCAGATCTCCGTAGGTATGTCCGAACCGGTCATTGACCTGCTTGAAATCATCAAGATCGAAGATGACCAGAGAGCACTCATCGTTGTATCGCTTGAGATACTGCAGTTCCTGCTGGATGAAATCATAGAAGAACCTGCGATTGTAGAGCCCGGTCAGGACATCTCTGTTCGAGATGATCTCCAGCTGTCGGTTGGCTTCTCTGAGCATCACGCTCTTTGCGGTGCTCTCTGAGAAACTCTTGAAATACGAGGTCGATACGACGATCGCCGCAGCGACGATGAACGATCCGTTGATCAGGTTCGCCTGCATCCCCGCATGGGCAGGAGTATAGATGAACATGCTGATCGCGAAGATGGTGTAGCTGCCGAGGAAGACGAACAGGTTGAGTGGCGGTTTCAGGATCACCAGGACACTGACGAGCAGGACCGTCGAGGTGTAGACGGTTATACTGCTGAAGAGACTCTGATCGAGACTGTTGATCACTGCAGAGGCAGAGAGGATGATGAAGACCATGAAGGCGACGGCCCTGTTGAAGCTCCTGTGTCTGCTTTTCATATAGGATTCTGGACTGGTGAGGACCTTCCGGGCAAGCAGTACCCCCGTGCATGCTACCAGTGCGATCACGATATGCATCAGCAGATAGAGGCCTGTCTCACCGGTCATCGAGCCTGTCCTCCGGATCTGCGGAAGATCATGCAGGAGGATCAGGGCAAGCTCGAAGATGAAGGTGATGATCAGGACATACTGAGTCCTCAGGGCATTGAAGGTATCCATCTCACGGGCGATGGTATCATGCATCTCTTCGGAGATCCCCGAATGATCCCGTTCCAGGCCTGCCAGTTCTCTGTATGTCTTCAAAACGTTCAAGTATACCACCTCGGTTCTGCTCTCTATCGACATGACGACGATAGGGATTCGGTGCTGTCCGAGAGACTGCTAGAAAAAGATGAGAAAAAACAGTCTGTGAACAGGTACTATGCATTATACTCATCATATAGTATGAGCACAAATGAAAAAGGAAATTGTTTGCGCAGTCAGAATGAGTGCTGATGCGCAGGGGCACCGAGTCGGGCGCCAGGTGGTCATCACCACAGAGGCTGCAGGAGGGTAGCGGTATGACAGAACGAAGGATCAGAAAGATCGTAGGTGGATCGGTTGCCTATGACGGGGCGGGGGTGAAACTGGTACGGGTCTTCGGGCATGAAGAGGTGAAGGACTTCGACCCGTTCCTGCTGCTCGATGCCTTTGACTCAGAGGACCCGGATGAGTACACCAAGGGGTTTCCCTGGCATCCTCATCGGGGCATCGAGACGGTGACCTATCTGATTCACGGTCAAATAGCACACGGGGATTCCCTGGGCAACACCGGGAATATCCTTGATGGAGGCTGTCAGTGGATGACCGCAGGCAGCGGGATCATCCATCAGGAGATGCCGCAGGCGGTGGACCGCCTTCTCGGTGCACAGCTGTGGATCAATCTGCCGCGAAGCAGCAAGATGACTGAGCCTGCCTACCGTGATATCACCTCTGATACCGTACCGGTGGTGCAGGACGGGCAGTCGACAGTGCGGGTGATCTCCGGGAGCTACCGGGGAACAGCAGGGCCCGTTGCCGGTGACTATGTCAGGACCGACTACCTCGATGTGAGTCTCTTGCCCGGAGTCCGCCGTGAATTCCCGTGTGACCCACAGCTGACGGTGTTCTGCTATCTGGTAGAGGGATCCGCCCATTTCGACCGGCACGCAGGAGCGGTACCGGCCCGCCGTGCGGTGCTGATGGGAAGCGGGGAGTGTGTCAGCGTCGAAGCGGCAGAAGAGGGGGTCAGGTTCCTCCTCATAGCAGGCAAGCCGCTGCACGAACCGATCGCATGGGGCGGTCCGATCGTCATGAACACCCGGGAAGAACTCCATCAGGCCTTCAAAGAATTGGATGAGGGGTCGTTCATCAGATAGGGAAGAAGGATGACCGGGGAGTTGACTGATCAGAGGAAATCCCGGTAGAGTATGCCTGTCATCTTGAGATGAGCTGAAGGACCATCGATAGCACTGTAGATGCAACCTGCTGTAAAAAGGAAGGATGAGATGCATATACTGCCAGTCACCGATCCTGTTCTGATCTTCGCGGTCGTCATGACCATCGTCGTCGTCGCGCCTCTGCTTGCAGAGAAGCTGAGGCTCCCCGGGATCATCGGCCTGATCACCGCAGGGATCCTGTTCGGGCCGTATGTCCTTGATGTTCTCGAACATGATAAGACCATAGACCTTCTGGGTACCATCGGTCTGCTCTATATCCTGTTCCAGGCGGGCCTGGAGATCAATCTTGCAGAGGTGAGGAAGAACAAGTTCCACAGTCTCTCGTTCGGTCTCCTCACGTTCTTCATTCCCCTGATCATCGGGACGGTGAGTGCCCTCTTCATCCTTGACATGAGTCTCATCGCCTCGGTACTGCTTGCGAGCATGTTCTCCTCCCATACCCTCATCACCTACCCGACGGTCAGCAGGATGGGACTCTCCAAGAAGAGTTCTGTGACCTCTACCATAAAGGGGACTATCATCACCGATACCCTGGCCTTTCTCGTCCTTGCCGTGATCATTGCCGCGAACCACGGCAGTCTTGATCTCTGGTTCTGGGTACGGCTCTCTCTTCTCTCGGCTGTCTATCTGTTCACCGTGATCGTGCTCCTGCCGATCCTCGTACGCTGGTTCTTCAGGAAGTTCGCGAACGAGACCGGGGTGGAGGAGTATGTCTTCACCATAGCGATCCTCTTCATCTGTGCCTATCTTTCACACCTGATCGGGCTGGAACCGGTCATCGGGGCGTTTCTGGCGGGGCTTGTCTTCAATACGATGATCCCTGAGAAGAGTACACTCATGAACCGGATCCAGTTCGTGGGGAACTCGCTGTTCATACCGTTCTTTCTGATCTCCGTGGGGATGATCATCGATGTCAGGCAGTTCTTCGTCGATGTGAACACCCTGATCGTCTCTGCGGTGATGATCATCGTAGCCATATGCTCCAAACTCATCGCAGCCCATCTGTTCGGGTTATTCACCAAGAGTTCTGTCGCTGAAAGGAACCTGATCTTCTCATTGAGTGTGAACCAGGCAGCGGCGACGCTTGCCGCCGTGACCATCGGGCACCGGGTCGGACTGTTCAGCGACAGTGTGCTCGCCGGTACGGTCATGATGATCCTGGTCACCTGTTTTACCGGATCGATGGCAACCAGGACGTATGCGAGGAAGGTCCTGCTTGAGGAGAAGAGTGTCATCACGGTTCCCAGAAAACGGGCAACCGATCGTCTTCTGCTTCCGATCAAGAACGAGCGGAACATCCACCATCTGGTAGAGTTCGCCCTGCTGCTCAAAGAGAAGGAGAGTCATGAACCGATCTATCTGCTGAATGTCGCACTTGACGGGAAGCAGGTCGATAGACAGCTGCTCGAGGGCGAGGATGTGCTGGCAAAAGCTCTTGATCTGGTCAATGCTGCCCAGCAGCATGCCATACCGCTGACGAAGATCGACATCAACATCACCAGCGCTCTTCTGCGTTCAGCTCAGGAGCATCGGGTGCCGAGAACCCTGTTTGACTGGAACCCTGAGGAGAAACCCTCCTACGGGGTCTTCAACCGGGTCATCGACCAATTCATCAAGAACAGTAACGAGGAGGTCTTCGTATCCAGAGTCGTACAGCGGCTGGGTATCACCAAACGGATCGTGTTGATCGTACCGCCGCTCATGAACAGACAGAAAGGATTCTCAGACAGCCTCTATTCGGTGATCAAGCTCACTCAGATGATCAATGCGAGACTGATCATCTGTGCGGATGAACTCTCCAGGCAGGGCATAGAGCCGATCGTGGCGAAGAAGAAGCTCACACTGCAGTATGAGTTCAAGCTGGTCAACAGCTGGAAGGGGATCGATCGTCTGCTTGATACCATGCTCTCCGATAACGATATGCTCATCCAGCTGCTCGCACGGCCGGGTCAGCTGGCCTGGAGGCTCAGCTTTGACCGGCTGCCCCATGAGCTGGCGACACGATTCAGCCGTACGAACCTGATCGCTGTCTATCCTCCTTCAGATCCGGAGCATGAGTATGAGGATGGTCTCTCCTCTGATCTGCCGCTCTACAGGAAACTCCAGCCTGAGTGCTTCTACTTCCAGTATGCACATCAGCATCCTGAGAGGCTGTTCAAGGATATGTGCCGGAATCTGCAGCAGGGGGACCGGGATACCGTCTATGATGATCTGGTCTCCACCCTCAGATCGTCCCCGATAGAGCTCTCGAGACAGATCCTCCTTGTTCATATCCATACACGAGAGATCGATGACTATCAGCTTGCTGTCGCTACGAATCCTGATACGTTCTCTGTAGACCATGTCAGTTCAAGGCCCAGGATCATCATCATCCTGCTGTCGCCTGAGAGCTACTCTGCCAGAAGTCATCTGGAGATGCTCTCGGAGATCGCTCAGATGGTGAACGGGAAGGAGTTCATCAACAACCTGCTCTCATCAGAGGACTATGATCAGTTCATCGAGAAGATGGACAGGACACAGGAGCGCTCTCAGCAGAGGTGATCCCTGCCCTTGGCTGTCTCCTCCCGCCTGGGGCGGGAGGAGAAGATGCGGACTGTGCTGCACACAGCTGGTATATGCTTTTTCCTTGACAGACCGCAGTCCTTACGCATACCATTCAAAGGGGTCTGTGAAGTCATTCACGAAAAAAAGATACTGTGTACGGCTCATCGAACGCTTCTAAGGGGACACACATATGGCAGCAACACCGGTAGAGGTATCAATCATCATTCCCTGCTATAACGGCATGCGGACGGTCACCGAGTGTCTTCGTTCTCTCCTCTCACTCGATCCTCAGTCGCCCTCCCATGAGATCATCGTGGTCGATAACGGTTCTACCGATGGATCGGTCGAGGTGATCAAGGCATTCAAACAGGTCAAGCTGCTCTACGAACATGACATCCAGGGCCCTGCGGCTGCACGGAATACCGGGGTACGGGGGTCTCAGGGAGCGATCCTTGCCTTCATCGACATCGACTGCATAGCGACCCCGGGGTGGCTCATCGAGAGTGTCGCAGCCTTCGAGGACCCTGAGGTGGTGGGAGCAGGCGGACGTATCGAGGGAAGTGTGCCCAAGAACGAGATACAGGTATGGATGAATACCATGAAGATCCTCGATCAGGAACGGGCTGTGCATCATCCCTTCATGCCCTATCTGCAGACGGCCAATGCGCTGTTTCGTAGAGAAGCCTTTCTGCTGGTGGAGGGGTTCGACACAGGGTTGATCTGCGGGGAGGATTGTGACCTCTCCTGGAGGATCCAGAAGATGACAGGGGGCCGTATAGCCTACTGCCCGCAGGCACTGGTCTATCATGATCATCGTGCATCCATGAAGGGTGTCTATCGCCAGTCACGCAACAATGCCATGGCAGGGGCCCTGCTCTCACGAAAGTGGGAAGGGGTGCTGCCGAAGAAGAGCTGGAAGACCAGCGTCTGGGAATGCTGGGATCTTCTGCTCTCCGGGTTGCATCTCATCGCTTCCTACCTGACCTTCAGGAGCAGAAGCCGACGCTTCGGTCTGCGACTGGATTTTCTCCACCGGTTCGCCCGGAAAGAGGGGATGATCCGCTCGGCGATCAAAACCCGTCAGTGGAGTCAGTGGTGAGAGGGACCTCTTCCGGCAGTGCATCAGCACAGACGGTAGTGATGCTCCTTCCTGCATTCCCGAAGCAGGCGAGGACCGGTGGTGAGATCTATAACCGGTATGTGATCGAAGGACTCCTCGAGCGGGGTGTTGCACTCGAGGTCATAGCGCTGCAGGATATCATAGGGGAGAAGGCTCTTCATGATCCCCGAAGCCGGAACAGAGCCCGGAAGGCGATCACCACTGCCCTGAAGCCCTATCGTGCGGCCTCCAAGGGCAGGGTGACCCTGCTCTATGATTCCTGGCTCTACCGCCTCCTCTGGCCGATCATCGGCCGTGAACGGCTGATCGGTCGTTTCCGACTGATCAGTTTCTCTCAGCTGTGCTATTGGGATACCTACGGTTCACCAGTCTATCGCCTATGGCACCGACTGCAGACGATGGCGGCACTGGTACCTGCACATCACCATATCGGGGTGAGTGATGCACTGCTGCATGCCGATCTGGGGGTGTTCCATTCCCCGAAGCGGTCGACGGTGATCTACCCTGCAAGTGACTTCGCGCAGGTTCCCCTGCAGCAGGCCAACTGTGCACAGATGCCGGCGAAGCTGGTTTCGGTGGGCAACTATAATCAGAGAAAAGGGTTCCATGTACTGGTAGAGGCCCTGTCCCTGGTCTTCACAAGCCATCCTGAACTCACAGGCCAGATCGTTCTGCACCTTGCAGGGAACCGGTCCTTCGATACCGACTATGTGGCTCGGCTGCGAGAGCTTGTGACACGGGAGTCCCTGACTGACAGTGTGATCATGGATGACTGGATGAGCAGAGCTGAGATCAGCAGGCTCTTCTCCAGTTCCCAGATGTTCCTGTTCGCCTCCGATTCAGAAGGGTTCGGCATGGTAGTCCTCGAAGCGATGCTTCACGGGCTTCCCGTGCTGCTCGGTGATTTCATGACTGCAGAGGAACTGCTCGGCAGTTCGCATACCGCAGGGTATATCGTCCCTCCCCGCAGCCCTCAGCAGTATGCTGATCGCATCATCGAGTATCTGCTCGAGAGTGACCGGCAGCAGAAGGGCTCTCTGGCACGCAAGCGTGCCCTCGAGATCGCGCTGAGCTGGGATGAGGTGATCGACCGGTTCCATCATCTGCTCGTATGACCGATCCCTGCACACTGCGTGCAGTGAAGAAGACCCCAAGCTGCCAGAAGGAATAATGCGATGTCAATGATAGAGAAGAACCGATCATCCGCGATCATCAAGAACACCCTGTCGAACTACGGCCGTCAGGCTGTGCAGATCCTGGTATTCCTCGTGCTCACCCCATTCATCGCGGCCCGACTGGGGACCGAGGCCTTCGGACTGTGGGCCCTGCTGCAGGCTGTCATAGGGCTGTTCGGTCTGCTTGATCTCGGTTTCGGCACTTCGGTGGTGAAATATATCGCAGAGGCTCGAAGCAGTGATGACCCCTCCAGGCTCTCCTACCTGACAGCGACCTTCTTCTGGGTCTATATGGTCCTCGCAGCGATCGTCATCGCTGCGGCATCTGCCTTCGTCATCGTGCTCCCTGCCGTTTTGAGCATCCCCGATACCTATGCCGGGGCTGCGCAGATGGTCTTCATGCTGGTTGCCTTCAGGACTGCTCTGGGTATGCCTCTGGGTATGTTCATGGGGGTGATGACGGGGTTCCAGCGGCAGTGGTGGGCGAACAGTTTCAAGATCGCCGGGACGCTGCTCTATGCCGGTGGTACCTTCTGGGCTCTGCTTGCAGAACCCTCTGTGGAACGGCTCGGGGCAGTGAACCTGATAGCGAACACGGTCGCCATGGCTCTTGGAGCCTGGGTCTGCGTCACCCGGCTGCCGGGGGTCTCAGTCAATCCCAGATTCTTCCGTCTGCATCTGGTCCGGGAAATCTCATCGTTCTCCCTGTTCATCTTCATCATCCAGGTCTCCACGCTCATCTACACCCGGGTCGATTCTCTTATCGTACAGTCGGTGCTCTCCCTCTCAGCTGTCGCACTCTACAGTGTCGCTTCCCGTATCGCCGAAGAGGCCTCCGGTATGTGCCGTCAGTTGACGAACGCACTCACTCCGGTCGTCGCGGAGCTGCACGGGAGCGGTGATACCCAGAACATCCGGGCAGTGCTGCTCCTTGGCACCAAGCTCTCCACAGCCCTGGCTGTCCCGCTGCTCCTCGGGCTGGCATTCCTGGTGGAACCGCTGCTTGCAGCCTGGATGGGAGAAGATTTCAGGCAGGCTGCAGCTGCGAGTCAGATCCTCCTTGCTGCGATGCTCATCAGCGTCATACACGGCAATGCCGCGAATGTACTGTCGATGACCGGCCATCAGAAGTATCTGGCGGGGGCCTTCTTCGGCGGGCAGATGCTCAATCTTACGCTCACGCTGCTGCTCATACGCTGGTTCGGGCTCATGGGGGTAGCGCTTGCGACCCTGATCTCCAGTGCCCTGGTCGATATGGGGCTGGTACAGCCGAGGGCGAACCGGTCGACCGGCATCACCTTCTGGCGCTTCTATCTCTCCTCGGTAGTCCCTTCGGTGATCCCGGTGCTGGTCATGTACCTATCGTTGCTGGGGCTGGTCAGGATCTATCCTCCTGATTCGCTCTTTGCCATCGCAGTGATCGAAGCTGCAGCCTGTGTGGTCTTCTTCAGTGTCTTCATCCTCATAGGACTGAAGAGAGAAGAACGCAGCTATATCTATCATAAGATACGAAGGCCAAAAAGGCGTGCGCAGGAGGGATGACCAGTCGGGACCGGGGTACGACTCTGCAGTTCCTGCTTCCCGATCAGTTGCGGACTGCGGCTCTCTGGAGTATGATAGGAGTCGTACCATAAGGAGTAGACCATGGAAAAAGAGATCAGTTTGACAGAGTTCGCCCAGGAGTTGAGGACCCGCCTTCAGGAGGGCAAGACGGTAGACTGCTGCAAAGAGGAGCTGTTGAGGCTCGCAGATATCATCACGGAAAAGATCGGATCAGAGAAGATCCTGGTGACCTGGAAGGACTGAACACCAGCTCCTGCCGGATGCATGAGGCTGCCGGGATACGGCGCGATCTCACTTCCCACTCACCGTGGAGCGTAAGGCATAGCATGCCTCTGAAGGGCTGCCGATGTGAGGGTATGGACTGCCTGAGACATACCAACATAGCCTGGACAGCGACAGCTGCATGTTTACAGCAGCATAAGGATACCGACTATGAAAGAAGAAGAGCTGAAGCTGATGAAAGAGCATATCACTGCGAAGATCGAAGAGCTGGAGTCTTCGATGACCTATCTGACCGGTGAGACCAAACCGATCGAACCCAGCATCAGTCTTGGCAGGCTGACCCGCATGGAGGCCATCAGTGAGAAAGGGATCAACGAGTATGTGCTCGAACAGAACAGACAGACTCTGGTCAAACTGCGTAATGCCCTTGAGCGGATCGAGAAGGGGACCTACGGGGTGTGCATCAGATGCGGGAAGGATATTCCTCTGGGCAGACTCACCCATGTACCCGAAGCGCTGATCTGTGTCCCCTGTGCTGAGAAGAGACGTTAGCCATCCCTGATGCAGCAGCATCGGGACGGTATGTGATATGAAGAGCTCTGTTGTCAACGGTCCCGGGGACCTTTGACAACAGCAGCTCTTTTTTGTAGACTCACCTCTGATTCCCCGAATGATGTACTCAAGGACAGTGTATGATAAATCTCTCAGCTATTCGCATGGCCTATGGAAGCAGGGTGCTGATCCAGAACGGCAACGTACAGATCAATGATGGTGAGAAGGTCGGACTTGTCGGTCCCAACGGGTCCGGCAAGACCACGGTCTTCCGGATCATCACCGGTGAGGAAGAGCCGGACGAAGGAGTGCTGTTCATGGATCCCGGGACGGTGGTAGGGTACTTCTCTCAGGACACTGCTGAGATGTCGGGAACCACGGCGATCGAAGAGGTGCTTTCTGGAGCAGGTGAGGTACATACCATCGGGAAGATCCTCTCTGAGCTCGAGCATCGCATGTCTGATCCCGAAGGGGAGGGCCTGAGCGACAGTGAGATGGACCGCTACGGGGAACTGCAGATGGCTTTCCAGCATCTTGACGGGTATTCTCTCGAGGTCCGTGCAGAGGCGATCCTCGAGGGACTGGGCTTCGATGAGGAGCGCAGAGGCAATCGGGTGGAGAGTTTCAGCGGTGGATGGAAGATGAGGATATCTCTGGCGAAGATCCTGCTGCTCGATCCGGATGTCCTGCTGATCGATGAGCCGACGAACCACCTTGATGTCGAATCCATCGTATGGCTCGAGGGCTGGCTGAGGTCGTTCAAAGGTTCTCTGATCATGACCAGCCATGACCGGGAGTTCATGACCCGTCTGTGCAGTAAGACCCTCGAGATCGCCGCAGGTACCCTTACCCTCTATTCGGGAGACTATGATTTCTATCTGCGCGAGCGTGATCTGCGCAGGGAGCAGCTGATCGCTTCCCAGAAGAGGCAGCAGGCGATGCTGGCCAAAGAAGAGAAGTTCATCGCCCGGTTCGCAGCCAGGGCCTCGCATGCATCACAGGTGCAGTCCAGGATCAAGACCATCGACAAGATCGAACGCATTGAGATCCCCCCGGAGCAGAAGGTGATGAGATTCACCTTCGATGATGTCAGACGCAGCGGGGATATCGTAGTGGAGATGCAGCAGCTGGCAAAATCCTGGACCAAAGCATCCGGGGGGGAGCTCCCGGTCTTCAGCGGGATCACCGGGACGGTGGTACGCGGCAACCGTATAGCGGTCACCGGTATCAACGGGGCAGGGAAATCGACGCTGCTCAAGGTGATCACCGAGCAGACTGCTCCTACTGCCGGCAGCTGTACTCTTGGCAGCAGTGTCTCTCTGGGCTATTTCAGCCAGTACTCTTCTGATACCCTCGATCCTTCCAGGACGATCTTTCAGGAGGTCTCTGAACGGATCCCTCAGGCTACGATCGGGTATGTCAAATCCCTGCTGGGTGCCTTCCAGTTCTCAGGAGACGATGCAGAGAAGAAGATATCGATCCTCTCAGGAGGGGAGAGGAGCCGGGTGATGCTCGCAGTGATCCTGGCCTCACCGGTGAACTTCCTGGTACTCGATGAGCCGACCAACCATCTCGACATCGCAAGCAGGGAAGTGCTGCTTGAAGCCCTCTGCAGTTTTACCGGTACGATCATGATCGTCAGTCATGACAGGTACGTGCTCAGACGGCTGGTGAATCGTGTCTTTGAGATCGATCACGGTCAGATGAGGACTTTCGAGGGTTCCTATGAGTATTATCTGGAGAAACGGCAGCTCGCCTATTGAGTAGAAGGTCGTCATCTGTCATATCATACGCAGGGCTGTATTTCGAGGAATGCGGATGTATGGGTTGTACTCATCGCAGGTCCTCAGGGGCTCTGGTTCGGGGGAAGCTGGTACCCGGTATGTATGCTGCAGGTGGTCTCAGATCACAGGAGGTCGGGGTTATGGACTATCAGATGGTAATCTTCAGATTCAGTGTCACCTTCGTGATCTCGTTTCTCTTCGGGCTCGAACGGCAGTTCGCCCATAAACCTATCGGCTTCGGTACCTATATCTTCGTATCTGCCGGTTCCTGTGTGCTTGCCCTCACTGCGGTCTTTCTCAATCATGAGAATCCCCTGTCCCTGATCAGTGCCATCATCACGAGCGTCGGGTTCCTCGGTGCCGGTGCTCTGATCAAGACCACCGATAAGATCTTCGGGTTCACCAGTGCCGCCAGTATCTGGATATTCGCGATCCTCGGTATGACCGTCGGATTGGGAGAGTACCTTGTCGCCGCGCTGCTCTACGGTGCGATCTGGATCGTCGTCCTGGTGGATAAGTCGTTCGAACGGCGCAGTCTCGGTTCATATCAGAAGAAGTTCACCATCACAAGTGATTTCCTGCTCTCCAAACAGGAAGTCCTGAATCTGCTTGGGGCACGGAAGGCAAAGACTCTGATGCTCTCCATGGATCCGGCAAATGGTGAGTATACGCTCTCACTGCTGCTTGAAGCTCCACGGGTGATGATGGGAACCTTCCCTGAGAGACTGCTTACCCGCGAAGGCATCATGCGCATCCGTGTGGATTGACAGAGGGAGCAGGATCGGTGTTCGCTACCACCGGGGATGTATCGTACCGGTGAGCCTCTGACGGCTCTTTTCTGGACATCCTGCTCCTGATATCAGCGGGTCTTATGCACAACATCTGTCTGTACAGTGAACGATCCCTGTCAGAGGGTATCTGCATAAAAGACCTGGAAGAGCCTGCGACTGCCTGTAGAGCCTTTGACTTCTCAGTATCCTTTCCGATAGGATGAGGCGGGAGCAGTACATGAAATATACATTAGAGACGATCCCTGTCTGGGATGCCGTAGAGGATACGAGTGCAGACTGTATATTCTGTACTCTGATGGAAGCAGCAGAGCTCCGATCGATCACCTACTATCTGGGAAGTTCGGTCATGAATCCGGAGACCCGCGTCAAGGTGAACAGCAGAGGGTTCTGTCCCGATCACTACCGTGCGCTGATGCAGGCTGCAAAGCCTCAGGCCATGGCACTGATCTCCCATACCCACCTGATGCAGACACAGAAGGAACTGCGACCGCTGCTGGCAGCGCTGCAGGGAACGAAGAGAACAGCTAAGAGCAGAAAACTCATCATGCAGATCAGAAAAATGATCAGAGACCGGGAGCAGGGCTGTCTCATCTGTGACAGCATGCAGGAGACGCTCAACCGCTATCTCTACACGTTCGTCTTTCTCTGGGGTGAGAACCCTGAGTTCAGGGAGGCGGTCAGCCGCTCGAACGGGATCTGTATCCACCATCTGCCATCGGTGCTCGATATGGCACTCGAAGTGCTCTCTGGTGAGGTCTGTGCCGATCTCTTTGATGCGATCAGCGAACATATGGAACGATGGATCACTCAGAGTGTTGAAGATGTCCATTGGATGACCCAGATGTATAAATCAGAGAACAGAGACAAATCGTGGCGCGGCTGTGAAGAAGCCCAGAAGCGTGCAGTCCGCAGAGAGATAGGTTCAGGAAGGATCATCAGGAACCCGTAGGCTCAGGATGATCCTTCCTGAGTGCTGTTCGTCTCTGTCAGCTTCTGGAATAGTACTCCACGACAAGCTGCACATTCGCATCCAGAGGCACTTCTGCAGCCTCTGGGATCGCTGTGAGGACCCCGCTCAGGGAATCCTCCTCAACCGTCACCCATGAGGCTCTCACTTGGTTCCCGGCTGCCAGGTTGGCACGGATGAGACTCTCCACCCCTTTTCGCCTCTTCACAGTGATCCTGTCACCTTGAGCGAGCAGGGCTGAAGGAATATTCAGAGGCTGTCCGTTTACCAGCAGGTGGTTGTGGGAGACAAGCTGTCGGGCCTGGTCTCTGCTCGCTGCCCAGCCGAATCGATAGACCAGATTATCGAGACGTCGCTCCAGGAGCTGGATGAACGTATCGCTGGTCACCCCGCCTGCTGCTTTCGCTCTTCTGTAGAGGTTCCTGAACTGCTTCTCTGATAATCCGTAGCCGAACCTCAGTTTCTGTTTCTCTGCCAACTGTCTGCCGTAATCAGTGATCTTCCTGCGTCTTCGGTCCTCAGGATCCCTGCCGGGAGCCTGAGGTTTCCTCTGCAGCAGTCTGTCGAACTTGACCTGACCGTAGATATTCGTTCCCAGTCGTCTGACGATCTTTCCCTTGGCTGTATGTGTATGTGCCATAGGCACCTCCTGAATGAACATGATAAAAATAGTAATACATAAGTGGGACGAATATACTGACAGCTGATGAGAAAGGCAACCAGGCTTTGCTGGAAAGATCTCATGAATCGGGTACCGGACTGCCGGCACATGGTTTGGGAGTCCATGCCGTGGAGATGTTAGAAGACAGTCTATGATCGCAGTACGATAGTAGATAGGATATTGGAAAACAGCGGTCGATAGAGTATACTGGGGTGAGACAGGAAGTACTGAGGTGTACGGGAGGGGAAGACCATGAGTGAACAGGAGCTATTTACCCTGCGGATCAGAAAGAATCTTGCCATCGAGATGATCTACTCGGCCTTCTATGCCGTGGCAAAACATACCGATACGCATCATTCAGATCATGGGTATCATTCACAGGGCAGCAGGGACTGGCTCGAGCATCTGGAAAAGACGATCTCTCCCTTCGAGCAGAGAGATCTGGAACTGGTCTTCTCTACCATAACCGCACGGGTCTATCTGTTCTATCTGATCAAACTCTCAGACCTGAGCGAGCCGCAGGAGGTGGTAGACGCCCTTGCAGCCCTTGATGATCAGCAGTTCATCGACGGTATCAAGTATGTCATACGCGTACCCGAAGAGACCACTGACTGGCTCAATGAGCAGACACTCATCGAAGCCTATGAACGGGACTGGGCAGAACTTTCGATGGATTTCGCGCAGGAAGCAAGACAGCTTGTGGAACTGCTGCAGTCTCCGGCCTACTTCAGACTTCGGATGATCGAGGTCCTCTCCTGGTTCTACCCCCGCTACATCGAACCGTACATACCGGTGATCGATGAGCGGATCGATGCCCATGTGGCAAAGCACCGGGACCTCTTCGCACGTGATCCCTATACGGTCATAGACCGGCTCACCAGCGGGAATGCCGAGGTCATAGAGCAGTTCAGTCATACTGTGGATATATATCCGGTCTCCCTGACCTTCGATGATGTATCGATCTATATGCCCGATCAGATCTATATCATCTACAGCATCGATCATGCAGACCAACTGCTGGGTCAGGACATCCACGAAAGGACAGATAAGCTGATCAAGGCGATCGCCGACCCAAAGCGCCTGGAGATCATGAGACTGCTGCGTAACAGGGTCTGGTACAGTAAGGAGATCGCCGATCACCTCGGACTGACCCCGGCTACAGTATCTTATCATGTTGATCTGCTCTTTCAGGCGGGGCTGATCAAGATCGATCGACCCAAAGGCAGGCGGTTCTATTATACGCTCAATCCCAAAGGGGTTCAGGAACTGATCTCCTGTCTTGCACAGGAGTTCAGTTCCTGAGAGCCTCTCAGTACCTATGGAACCAAAATTGAGTTGGATTTGAGAAACAGCCACATCACATACGATAGCGAAGTATCCTGAAGATCAAGAGGACTGTGAAGCAACACGTGTTGTGCTATGATGCCATCTTCTTAAGTGCAGTCACGATTGAC
>JAIPFY010000093.1 GCA_021736385.1 Spirochaetia bacterium
TCGGAAGTTTGCCTCGGACTTCCTTCAGACCCAGCCTCGCGACTACGCCCTTGTCGTCAGCTAGCAGTTCCTTTCACACTACCACCTACAGCGGTCTTTCACCGCCTAGTCATTACCCATGCAGGGCAAACAAAAAAGAGCAACCATCTTTCTGGCTGCTCTCACATACGTTGCTGACACACCGAGGTGTATTAGCCTTTGATACCGTATTTCTTGTTGAATCTCTCTACTCTACCAGCAGTATCAACCAGTTTCTGTTTCCCGGTGAAGAACGGATGGCAGGCAGAACAGATCTCAACTTCGATCTTCTTTGCAGTTGAACGTGTCTCAATCACATTTCCGCATGCGCAGGTGATTGTCGTCATTTCATATTTGGGGTGTATACCCTTTTTCATAGTATCCTCCAGATAGTCTATATCAAATCCTCTGCTTCTGTACAGAAGACTAACAATCAAATACAAGTCAGAAGAGGCTAAAAGAAGCTCTCTTCCGGCTACCATCGAACCATATTCCCCCTGCCTTTCGCAGGAAAAATATAATAAATCGACCTCTTTTAGGCAAGCCGTATCAGAACGCGAAGTAAAAATACCTGCCGGGTCGAAAAAAGACACCTTATTTCATGGTGTTCATCGATCGTAAGAATGCCTCATTATTCTTTGTTTTTCGCATCCTGTCAATCAGCATCTCGGTCATTTCGACATCTTCGAGTGGATTTAATGCATTTCTCAGGATCCACATCTTGCTGATCTCCCCTTCTGCGAGCAGAAGTTCCTCTCTTCGGGTCCCTGAACGCTTCAGGTTGATCGCAGGATAGAGCCTTCGATCAGACATCTTCCGGTCGAGGATGATCTCATTGTTACCGGTTCCCTTGAACTCTTCGAAGATCACCTCATCCATCCTCGAGCCTGTCTCGATCAGAGCAGTCGCCACGATAGTGAGACTTCCCCCATGCTCGATGTTTCGTGCGGCACCGAAGAATCTCTTCGGTTTGTGCAGTGCGTTGGAATCCACACCACCTGAGAGGATCTTTCCCGAGGTCGGGACGGTCTGGTTATAGGCACGGGCAAGACGGGTGATGGAGTCCAGCAGGATCACGACATCACGTTTATGCTCGACAAGACGTTTGGCCTTCTCGATGACCATCTCAGCGACTGAGACGTGACGGGTGGCCTGTTCATCGAAGGTGGAGGCGATGACCTCGCCCTTCACGTTCCTTCTCATATCAGTGACCTCTTCAGGTCGTTCATCGATCAGGAGGACGATCAGTTCCACTTCGGGATGATTCTCCGTGATGGAATTGGCGATCTTCTGCAGAAGGACCGTCTTACCGGTCCTCGGTGGCGATACGATCAGCCCTCTCTGTCCCTTTCCGATCGGACAGAACAGATTGATGATACGCATCGAGACATCAGCGTTCTCGGTCTCCAGATTCAGACGCTCATCAGGATAGAGCGGTGTCATACTATCGAAGTTCACTCTGGTCTGTGCGACGTTCGGATCATCATGATTGACGGTCTCGACCCGCAGCATGGCAAAGAACCGCTCAGCCTCTTTGGGAGGTCGGATCTGCCCGTATACGGTATCACCGGTCTTCAGGTTGAACAGTCTGATCTGTGACGGTGAGATGTAGATATCATCTTGTCCCGGCAGATAGCTGTTCTGGGGGGATCGCAGGAACCCGTACCCATCAGGCAGGATCTCCAGGGATCCGTAGGCGACGATGATCCCGCCGCCCTTGGTATGCATCTTCAGGATCTCTACGATGATCTCCTGTTTCTTCATTGTCAGAAGCGGTTCGAGCGGCAAGCCCTGTTCCTGAGCTACATCACGGAGCTGAGGCACGGTCATCTCAGTCAGATCGTTTATGCTCAGTTTCACCCCATGGACCTCGAGCAGGTTCGGGACATCGAACAGATCCGGTTCCCGATCATTCTGTATCGGTTCCGGTCCCGGGTTGTTCCGTCGTTTCTGATGGGTATTGGTCCGTGTCGTACGCTGGAACTTCTTCGCACTGCTGCTGTTCGTGCTGTTGGTGTTCGAAGCAGAGGAGGTCCTGCGGGACTGCCCTCTGGAATTGTTCGACGCCTCATGGGCTCTGGGTTTCTGCTGCCGGTTGCCGGTATCATTATGCTGGTCCTGTTCGGCAGCTGTCTGTCTGTTCATATCTTTTCTGTTATACTGATCAGAGGGTGCAGATCTCTGCTCATCTGAACGGCTGCGGTGTTCCTGCTGCCTCTGCTCCCCTGCCTGACCGGCAGTATCCGATGGACTCTCAGCCGCAGCACGCTGTGCCGGTTCGCCCTTCTCTTCAGATGCCGCTTCCTGATCAGCTGCCTGATCCGCCGACTTCGTACGTGCAGAGCTCTTCGCGACCCGTTTGGCAGGTGCCTTGCGTTTCGGTTTTGTCTCGGCAGAAGGGGATGCCTCTTCTGTCCTCTCAGCTGGTTCGGGATTCTCGGAATCTGACTTGGTTCCTTCCACGGTAACGACCTTTCGAGGTTTTCGGCGTGTGACTACTCGTTTTTTAGGATTTTCTGATGCGATCTCAGATGGTGAGAACAGTTCTGAGTTCTCGTTTGACGGGGTTGCAGATGCTGTGCCCTCTGCAGGAGTGATTGCTTTCACATGTTTTGGTGTGGATTCAGGTTGCTCTGCAACCGTATCCGAGCCTTGAATTTCTGTTGACATGAAACTCTTTTCTCCAACTATTTCACGTTTGATTGTGTTAATAAAATAAGATTGTTATGCAGTATGATTAACTTAGTTAAGAATAATCAAAGACAAATCGTTTATATACAGGATGGGAGATGTCATCACACCCCCATAGGTATAATTAAATATATTGCCACTGACTGACAATGTCAAGAAGGTTTTCTCCTATAATATACTGTTCCAGCAACAAAATAGCAGAAACAGCCGCTCGACGGCGTACCGAGTCCCTTGAGAAGGGTCTGAAAGACAGACAGACATGCTGTGTCCCATGCTCGGGGGAGGCGAACGCGAACCATACCGTCCCGACGGGCTTCTGCTCGCTGCCGCCTGAAGGCCCGGCGATCCCTGAGATGCTGAAACTCACATCACAACCAGAGAGCCTGAGTACCCCTTCAGCCATCTGATCGACACAGGATGCTGATACAGCCCCTTCCTGTTCAAGCGTCTCGTGAGAGACCTTCAGCACCCGCTCCTTCGCTTCATAGGCATAGGTGACCATCGACCCCCAGATGTGTTGAGAACTTCCCGGGCGATCGGTCAGCAGCTTGGCGGCCAGTCCCCCGGTACACGATTCGGCCCCGGCGACGGTCAACCCCTTCTGCTGCAGCTGCAGGTAGAGATCATCAACGAGCTCACGATCGCCTTCACGCACCCGCGACGGTCCAAGCAGTCCTTCGAGGGTGTGGAACACCTGCTCCCGCAGAACCGCAGTACTGCCCTGCAGATAGAGACTGATCCGGTAGAGCTGCACACGGGTACCCCAGAGGGGCATCTGCGACAGCGGCTGATCGAACTGTGCTGAAGTCATCTGTACGGCCAGAGCACAGGCCTCCTCCAGCTGGGATTCGGGAGTGAGGAACACTGAGAGTTCCAGTCGTTCTTCAAGAGTGCCGTCACCGAGCAGCCTGATCAGGTCAGGAAGGATCGCACCATGCCACATGGCGAGCATCTCTTTCGGCGGCCCCGGCAGCGTATAGATCTCACCTGATCTGCAGAACCCGGGGGCAGTACCTTGTGTATTGGGGATGACCGTGAACCCCTCGGGGATCATGACCTGCCTGAGGTTCGCCTCATTGAGCCGGTCACCCACGATCTCGAAAAGAGTCTCTCTGGCTGCAGGATCGAGGACCAGCGGCACCTCGTAGATCCGGGCAATGGCATCGCGGGTGATATCATCCGAGGTCGGCCCCAGGCCGCCGGTGGTGATGATCAGATCCACGTTCGAGACCAGACGATCGAGGACTTCGACGATCGACCCGTCATCCGGGACGATGGTGATCTCCTGTACCCGGTAGCCCAGGCGGGTGAGGTCCGAGGCCAGAGTCTTCGCGTGCCGGTCCTGGATGATGCCCCGTACCAGTTCACTGCCGATGATGCATAGTGCTGCCTGTCTCATGCTCCGGTATCCTTGTGTCGATAGCGTTCAAGCAGCGTACTGCCGATCCCTGCGGCAAGGAGCAGCAGAGAGAGCAGGATCATCAGCTTGGCGAACCAGTCCACATGACTGGTATAGAAGGTGTCACGGTAGGTGTAGATCGGGACCTCCGTATTCAGATACCCCTTGACGAACGGTTCCATCATCACGAGGATCCTCCCGGTGGGGTCGATGACCGCTGACATACCGGAGTTGGTCCCCCGCACCACAGAGCGTCTGTTCTCGACACCTCTGAAGACGGCCATGGCCAGATGCTGCATCTGTGCAGCGACCGATCCGGACCAGGAGTCATTGGTCATATTGACGATCACATCGGCTCCGGAGGTGACGAACCCTGCGGATATATACCCGAAGATGTCTTCGAAGCAGATCGGGGTAGAGAATCTCACCCCATCATTGGCCTCGAAGACCTGGGACTCGGTACCCTTCTCCCAGAAGTTGTAGTCATTGGCCTTCAGGAAGGCATACAGTCGCGGGAAGATATCTTTATAGGGAAAGTGCTCGGTCATCGGGACCAGGTGCTGCTTGCGGTAGGTATCATCAAGCTCACCGTCCTCATAGAGGATGACGGCATTGTAATCCACCCGATTGTAGCTGCCGTCAGGGTTCACTGCAGGGAGAGACTCGTCCTTCTTCCTCCCATCGTCGTTCCCGGTGAGCAGCGGTACCGGCAGCTCTTGTGCGAAATCGATGAACTCACGGACCAGTCCGTACATCTGCGGATCACTCTGGTAGTTGTCATGCCAGTAGACTGCCGGCACGAAGGCCGTCTCAGACCAGATGATGATCTCCGGGTCCCCGTCTGCGAGTGCTGCATAGGAGAGCCGTTTGAGATCATAGAAGTTCCGCTGGTAGGTGGGGAACCCGCCTTTCCAGGAGTCGGCATTATGCTGAACGAGGGCTATACGCCATCTGCGGTCCGGTTCCTGCTGCTCATGCATGCTGATACTCACATAGCCGAAGATGAGCACGGCGATAAAGAGCACGATATAGGAGATCCAGGAGATCCTGTGTTTTCTGAAGAAGGAGAGGATCTCCTTCCGTGACCAGATGATACTGCCGTTGATCAGATCGCCCAGAAGATTCCCGAGCAGGATCGAAGGGAACACGGTCATGAGGGTGACCCCCCATATGCCGAAGATCGATGAGATCTGGATGAACGGCAGGAACTGGTACTGGGAATAGCCGAGGATCCCATAGGCGTACCCAAAGAACCCTTTGGTCCTGAGATACTCGTAGGCGATCCAGATGACCGTCTGTACGAGATACCCGTAGGAGGGAAAGAGCCTGTCGGTGAGTTTCAGGAGGGGGAAGAGCACGAGCATATAGGTGCTGAAGACCAGAGGCGAAATGAAGATGGCCAGAGGGTGAAAACTCGCAAGCCAGTAGTTGAATACCAGATAGCAGGTCAGCCCGTGAAACCAGCCATAGAACCACACCACCTTCCAGGGGGCATTCCTGATGACAGCGAACAGCGGGATCAGGGCGATGAACCCGAAGATACCGATACCATCGACCGAGAGGAACCCGGGGAATGCCGCTGCGAAGAAGAGGACTGACAGTAATAACAATAAAACCTCAGAACCATAAGTTCTGAGGTTTCTCGTATGTTGAGTCAGCCCGTTAGCATCATGAAACATAAGCACACTCTTTATGAATGAATTTTGTATGACCTAAAAAGCTATTTTCGAAGGTCCCAGGCAAGATCCTTGAGTTCCTTGCCGGGTCTGAACACTGCGACCCCATGGGTGTTGACCGCTACGATCTCTCCAGTCTTAGGGTTTCTGGCCCGCTCACGGCCCTTTCGTGTCCTGATCTCGAAGGTACCGAACCCTCTGAGTTCGATGACCTTGTCATCTTCGAGTCCGGTCTTCAGTTCGATGAAGAACTCATCTATGACCTGATGCACATCAGATCTGCTCAGGCCGAGATTCTCATGGATCCGTTCGATGATCTCAGCCTTTGTCAGTTTTCGGGATGCCATAATCCCTCCTTGTCTTATCTAAAGTCGCTGACCTGCAGATGCCTGTACAGGGTGTGTCGTACGGCAACTGACAGATCATGTATCGATGTCAGTCACACATCTCCAGATCGAACAAGAGACGGACTATTCATGCTCTATCACCAGTTGAAGCGTATCTTACAGAAGAAGACCGCTGCAAACAGCTCGACTTTATGAAAGCTTGTTGTACAAAGCTGTAAGTCTGGACTTCTTCCTTGCTGCAGTGTTCTTGTGATAGAGACCCTTCCCTGCATATGTGTCGATCAGCTTCACTACCTGATTGAGTTCTGTCGCTGCTTTCTCTGCTTCCTTCTCTTCTACTGCGCTCTTGAATCGTTTGATCGCAGTCTTCACAGTGCTCTTCGCTCGTCTATTCTGTTCTCTGCGAGCGATGCTCTGCTTCTGTCGTTTCATTGCTGATGTGTTTCCAGCCACGGATGTACCTCCAAAAATATATCGTACCTATTAACGTATTCGTTATGTATTCCTGTGTTCAGGAGTAGAACTAACGGTTTCAAAAAATACCACACAGATAAAATGCTGTCAATAAAGTTATCTCATTATACTGACAAAACTTCTTCTATATAATCCTGATCGACGTCCCAATGTCCGGTATTCTCGTTGAAGATGACTTTTTCGAACGGTATCATCAGCATCCTGCCATCGAATGCCGTGAGATGATACATCTTCGAAAGGATATTCACCTCGCTGATCTTGAGCATCTCGTTCCTGATCTTCAACTTGCTTCCTGCAGAGGGAAGCCTGGACTTCTCCTCTTTATAGAAATCATACTCATAGGCAAGACAGCACAGCAGTCTGCCGCACGGTCCTGAGATCTTCATCGAGTTCAGCGACAGGTTCTGCTCTTTGGCCATCTTGATCGATACCGGCTTCAGATGGTCTGTGACCCCATGGCAGCAATAGTCTCTTCCACAGACTCCCAGACCACCGAGCACCCTCGACTCATCACGTACGCCGATCTGCCTGAGCTCTATGCGCATGCGGAAGACGGTCACGAGATCTTTTACCAGCGCCCTGAAGTCTACCCGATTCTCTGCGGTGAAGAAGAACAGCACCTTCGGTTCACTGAGCAGATAATGGGCATCGACGAGCTTCATGTCGAGGTTGTGGGCAATGATCTTCTCTTTGCAGACTCTCACCGCTTCAAGGGCTTTGATGCGGTTCTCTTCATAGTGCTTCCGATCGTAGGCATCAGCTACGTGATCTATCCAGTCGATCGACCGCAGCTCCTCATCACGTTTCTGCCGCTCCTGCTCCAGAGCTTCGAGAAAGAGCGCCTCGCGCTCTTTGGCGATCGAGGCTCTCTCTGCTTCTGCTTCTGCTATTTCTATTTCTGCTTCTGTCTCTGCTATTTCTTCTTCTACTTCTGTTGCTTCTGACTGCTCACCGGTCACTCCCGCAGGTGCTTCGGCTTCAGCGGTATCTTCAGCGGCCGCAGCATCTTCAGCAGCTGCAGGTGATTCAGCCGGGGTCTCCCCCTCGCCTTCGCAGCCACCGCAGGTGGTGCAGGGGCTCGCCTGGTCGATGAACGGTACGACTGCAGCTTCTGCCTCGAGCTCCTTCACGGTAGTCGAGAGCAGCTTCGAACGGACCATCCCCAGGACCTTCCCCATATCAAGCCCGTATCTGGTAGGAGAGACTACGAACTCTCCCTGTGCGATCTTCTGATCACTCCCGCAGAGGTAGGTCTCACTGGTCTTCTGATTCTTGACCAGATAGATATATGTGGGCGCCGAGGGCCTGCGTTTCTTCTCAGCACCTGCAGATGCAGGCGCTGCAGCAGGTGCTGGTGCAGCAGCCTGCCTGTTCACCCCCTGATCCGGGGCCGAACCCTTCGGGGACTGCACGTTCTGTTTCGGATGACGTCTTCTGTCACCACTCTTATGTCTGTTGGAACTCTTCTTATTAGCCATAATGATGTATATCTACTTCCAACCATACGATCTGCAGCAAACCGGTCGTGAGGGTGATCCAATCGTCTTCGCACAGGATCGGACTGACCGTGCACTCTTTATCTAATTGGTTCCCACTCATCTCAAACAGGTGATCCTGCCGCTGCAGAGATCGTCGATCTTTTTTCTATTTTTTTTCATACAAATATGTTATACACATACGTAGGAAATTCTCTATACGCTATCACGATGAGAAATAATTGTCAAATATAATTGACGATTCAACCGCTAAGTGCTATGTTAGTTGTATGCCTTCATCAGGCAGCAAATCTTAAATATATCAATGGTTAGGTAACATGCAGTATTTTGATACTCACGCTCACATTGGTCTGATCCATGAGGATCAGATGGAACAGTTATTAATAATACAGAGGGCCAAACGCGCTCAGGTCAGACATATCGTCAGTATCTGTAACAGCTTAGGTGACTTCTTTCAAGTGTATGAGAATCTCAGGACCGCTACAGATGTCTATCATGCCGTTGGTGTCTCTCCCTCCGAGGTCGCGAACCCCGGTCTTGACTGGGAAGAGAAAGTCTTCAAAGGCTCCAAACTCGACCGTGTCGTCGCCATCGGTGAGATCGGGCTGGATTACTATCGCAAGTTCGGTGACAAGAAGTCACAGATCGAACTGTTCATCAGACAGATCGACATCGCGAACAGCCTTGAGAAGCCTATCATCATCCATAACAGGGATGCTGGACAGGATATCCTGAGCATCCTTCGTGACCGTCCTGTCGAGCAGGGCGGTATCCTGCACTGCTATTCTGAAGACTGGGACTATGCCAGAAGGGCATTGGAGCTCAACCTCTACGTCTCCTTCGCAGGCAATGTGACCTACAGGAATGCCAAGAACCTGCATGATACAGCCGCACGACTGCCTCTGGACCGTATTCTCATAGAGACCGAGAGTCCCTTCATGGTACCCTCACGCTACAAGGGCAAGCGGAACAAACCCGCATACCTCAGCGAGGTGGCACAGGCTATCGCAGACATCCGGGAAGAACCGATCGAAGAGGTAGCAGAGGCTCTGTATGCGAACAGTCTTCGGATCTTCAAACTCCCTGCAGATGCCTGAGGCATCGTAGCATGATCACCCTATGAACACAGGAACACAACTGTATCATCCCGTTCAGATCGGGGATGTGAGAATCTCAGGCAATCTGTTCCTCGCACCCCTTGCCGGATTCACCGACAAGGGGTTTCGTGAGATCTGCCTCCGTGAGGGGGCAGACCTGACCTACTCAGAGATGGTCTCGGCTG
>JAIPFY010000094.1 GCA_021736385.1 Spirochaetia bacterium
CAGTACTTCATCGACTCCTTCGAGGCCTCCGGGGTCCTGGAGAATGTGGCGCTGTTCCTCTCCCTTGCCGATGGCCCGTCGATCGAGAGGATCCTCACTCCGAGGAGTGCGCTCACGCTGGCAGAACACCTTGCCTACACCTCAGGCAAGCATGTGCTGTTCATCATGACAGATATGGCGAACTACTGTGAATCACTCAGGGAGATCTCCACGCTCAGAGGGGAGATCCCCTCCCGCAAGGGGTATCCCGGATACCTCTATTCTGACCTTGCTGAACTCTATGAACGATCGGGTATGATCAAGGGCAAGAGCGGTTCGATCACACAGCTGCCGATCCTGACCATGCCCAATGATGATATATCACATCCGATCCCCGATCTCACCGGATACATCACCGAAGGGCAGATCGTCTTCGACCGTGATCTCAACCACAAGGGGATCTATCCACCAGTTGCAGGACTTCCCTCCCTCTCACGTCTGATGAAAGACGGTATTGGAGAGGGGATGACCCGTGAGGATCATCCCCACCTTGCCAGTCAGCTCTTTGCCTCCTACAGCTATGTACAGGATGTCCGGAACCTGGCATCGGTCATCGGGGAGGAGGAACTTACCGCGTTCGACAAGCAGTACATGGAGTTCGGTCAGGAGTTCGAACAGAAGTTCATCAATCAGGGCAGTGATGAGGATCGGACGATCGAGCAGACCCTGGAGATCGGGTGGCACTGTCTGAGTATCCTCCCCCCAGAAGAGCTCACCCGACTGACAGAAGAGGAGATAGATACCTATTATGGCAGGTAGGAACCTTCCAGCGCCGACGAAGACCAATCTCATGAACCTGAAGGACCAGCTTGCCTTCGCACGACAGGGCTATGAGCTGCTCGATCAGAAACGGAATATCCTGGTGCTCGAGCTGCTGAATCTGGTCGATCAGGCGGTAGACTTCGAAGAACGGACCCATGAGAGCCTTGCCGGGGCCTATGAGACCCTCCAGCGGGCTGTCCTCGATATGGGGAAGCTCAAGACTTCGGGGATCGCCTCTGCGGTGAACATGGATGTGAACATCACCATCTCAACCAGGAGGGTCATGGGAGTCTCCCTGCCGGTAGTCAACACGAAGTTCACCGATACCGCTCCCTATTTCAGTCCCGATGCCACCAGTCTCTGGATCGATCGGAGTATCAGGGACTTCCAGCAGGCTCTGGAGCTGATGGGACAGCTGGCACAGCTGAAGATCTCCATCATCCGGCTTTCTCAGGAAGTCAAGAAGACCATCAGGAAGGTCAATGCCCTGGAGAAGATCGCTATCCCCGATCTGGAGGAGTCAGTCAGGTTCATCCGTAATCGACTCGAGGAGGATGAGCGTGATATGTACGTGCTGATGAAGCGGGTGAAGTCGCAGCTGGAGAAGAGACAGGCAGAGAGCGGCCGATAAGATTGTGCATCTGTGGGCTGTGGAATCATGGTATACTGTACAGGGTAAAGGAGAGATCAGATGAGCGGACCAATCGAACGGATTCTGGTATACATCGACGGGACAGAGGAGTCGCTTACTGCAGCGCAGTATGCGATCATGTTGAGCAAATCGGTGGGTGCGATGCTCTACGGGACGTTCATCGTGAACACGCATGCCTTGAATGATCTGCTCAAAAGTCATATCTTCGTGGAATCGGAGCAGGTGGAGTACCAGAGAGATCTGGAAGAGGATGCCGGCAAGTACCTCAACCACTTCGAGACGATGGCAGCCTCCAAGGGGATCTCTGTCCAGATCCTGCAGGAGAGCGGTATCGTGCATGTGAAGCTCAAAGAGATGATCCGTGAGTATGATATCGATCTGCTGGTAGTGGGAGAGCTCTCACGGATCAGAAGCCGCAGGGATGAGTTCCTCAATGAGACCGAGCGGGCCATGCGCAATGCACCCTGTTCGGTGCTGGTCGTGAAGGATGAAGATCGGGTCTGGGACCTGTTTGAGCATGGACGTTAGGGGAGGGTTATAGATGGCGTTAATCGATTTGATCACCAGAGATGTGGTAAAGGTACCTCTTGAATCTACCTCTAAGGAAGATGTGTTCCATGAGCTGGTAGACCTGCTGCTGAAGGCAGGGAAGATCTCCGATCCCGATAAGATCTATGATGCCCTGATCAGCAGGGAACAGCTGTTCAGTACGGCTCTCGAGGATGGGATCGCCATCCCTCATGCGAAGACCGAATATGTCGATTCTCTCATCATGGCACTGGGGATCGCACCCCAGGGTATCGATGCCGATGCCCTCGATGGGAAGCCCTCGCATCTGTTCTTCCTGATCCTCGCTCCCCCCAGTCAGTCCGGGCAGCATATCGAGGCGCTCACTGAGATCGCACGTGCTACCAAGAGCAGTTCCTTCAGGCGCCTGCTCATGACCTCCCGTACCCCGGATGAGGTGCTGGAACTGATCGTCGACAGCTGAGAGGGGATCGATCATCCATCCACTTCGCATGCTCTCATGAAAGAAGGAACAGCTATCGGGTCCTCGGATCAGTATCCAGCTGCCGTGTCCCGACAGGCATGTCGGGAGGGGCTCCTTCGAGATGTCATATGATCAGCTACAGCTGATCGAACTCTTGAACAGCTGTAGCTGCCTCATAGCGAGTTGTGAGCAGATCCAGATCATCAGAGGTATCGAAGAAGACCTTGTTGAAGAATCGTAAGACGAAGTCCTGTTGGATGCGTGCATTCTCCAGGGTATCAAGAGAACCGCTGAATCCAAAGAGTTCGGTGATCGGGCGGTACATATAGAGCATGGAGAAGTCCTGATGGTTACCCCCGTCTATCTGGTAGATCACAGGTGGTGCGGGGGTATGGGAGAAGAGTATCCGAAGGTAGTCATTATTGGGTCCGGTCTCCCACTGTTCACTTCTCAGGAAACAGCTGGGAACCTGCAATCCCTGTTCCAGCATGGGAAGAGCCACCGGCTCAACCCATGCATCCATACCGAATACTGCCTGTATCCTGCTGTCGATCGATGAGAGGTATACTGCGCCGCCGCCCCCGGTAGAGTGGCCGAGGATGCCGATACGATTGGAGTCTATCCGCCCTTCGAGGAGTGTGTTGAGTTCAGGATCCGTCTCCAGGAAGTCAAGGACCGCCTTATCATCAAGGGCATAGGTCTTCACCAGGGCTGAAGAGTATGAGTCATAGTCATCAACGGTAGAGCTGTCAGGTAAGGCTTGAGGATCTGCATAGCGAACATCTCCGTTGTCAAAGACGGTCACTGTAGCTCCGTAGGTATGGTTGATGCTGACAGCGATATAGCCATGGCTTGCGAGCATCTCTGCAAGGTCTGCATGGAGGTTCATGAAGCCTGTCCAGCCATGGGAGAGCAGAATCACCGGGTATGCAGGCTCTGTGCTGCTGATCGGTATCCCCTCATAGCTGTGGGAGGCTATGAGAGCGGTATGGTCGAGCATGAAGCCCGGAAGGTTGTAGAGTCTCGGGATCCCTGAGGCTGCTTTTCTACCGTCATACATCCATTGGGTCCGTGTCCCGTTCTCTGCCGTATCAGCGGGGTACCAGATCTGAAAGCGAATACGACGGTCTTTCCCCATGTCTGCGCCATAGAGCTCTTCTCTTCCTGTATCAGTCAGTTCAAAGGTCTTCGTCCCTACGGTATAGGGTCCTGAGGGCGCAGGCATCTTCTGCACCGGGAACAGCCACAACGCTGCTGCAGTGATGAGCAAAGCCAGCAGCAGCACAGATCGTATCATAGGTTTTCTGCTGTGTGTCCCCGCTTTTCTGTTCCTGGTACTGCCGTGCTGAACGCATAGCAGCACCGGGAACAGGACCACCGCGGCATAGATCAGGATCATCTGCATGCGAAGACCTTCGGTCATCGCATGTAGTACAAGTAGGGGAGTGGTTATCAGGGAGGCTATGAGCAGGATCCATGATCTGCGTCGCTGATCGTCCGTGATATGGGTGATCAGTGACAGTGCTACTACCGCTAGAACCAGTGCTGCTTCTACTACTCTCATGACGCTTCGCTCCCTGTGATGTGCTCTGTCTATGATATCATATCACTGAATACGTAGTAAGAGCATACCTATCATTGATCATCTGCAACAGTTCATCTTTCTACAACCTCGATGATCTCCTATATGCATAGCACTGCTGCCTTGTTCATGTCCTCCCTGTCTCTGTTTGATATTGTCCTATCCTCTCCTATCCTATCCTCTGATCACTATAGAGACAGGAGGAGAGCTCTTAGTATAAGAGCTCTCCTCCTGACCTGGTATTCTTTTTGGATCTGAACGTATCTCTGGTTCTGGTGAAGTATGATCGGTATACCGATTCTTCTAGTTCTATTCCCCCTGCAGGTTCTCCTGAATCCTCATGGCTGCTACCTTTTCGATCTTACTGATGAACCCTGCTATATGGTTCCCATCCAGAGAGAGCAGCTGTTCTTTGATCTGTTCTGCAGTGTCGGGGTCTTGTGACCCCAGATACTGCATGAACAGGCAGTGTATGGTGTTCATGGCATCAAGGTCCTGCTCGAAGACCAGGAAGTCAGGAAGCGATACGGCGAAATAGTCTATGGTGATGTGATCTCTCATATGAATCGTACCATAGGAGAAGAGGGTCTCATACTTCTTCTTTGCCTCTTCTGTTCTTCCCAGAGCATCAAGGGCTTTGGCCTGGAAGTAGATCATATGGGGAGGCTGGTCGTTGTAGTACATCGCCGATACCGGCACCCCATCGCCCTCTGATGCTCTGGTGTAGTACCGTTGTGCCTGTTCTGAGTCTCCTGCTCTCTCACAGGCAAGAGCTGTGAGGTAGTCAAGATCCTGTTCCTGCGTCCCGAAGAGCTTACCTTCTCCCAGGTTATGGGGGTAGGTCCTGCATCGCTCCAGGTAGTCACAGGCCTTGGAGTATTCCCCCTGGACGATACCCTCCAGCGCAAGACCGGTAAGTGCCTGCTTATACTGCGCAGGCACTTTCCCCTCTCCTCCCTCCCAGGGATGGAACTGTCTTCCCGAGATACAGGAGAGGGCCTGCTCATACCTGCCCAGCTGGTTGAGCAGGGTTATGTACTCCAGATACAGATCATCTCGATCTGTCACAGCACTCATATGAGCCTGGAGTGTCGCTAGGCGTTCTTCTGCCGGGACATTGGTGATCTTTCGGAACTGATCTAATTCATAGAGGACTCGTGCATCACTCGTATCAAGATCGAATGCACGTGTGAGCAGCAGTTCACACTGCTTCTGATCACCTCTCTTGTTCATATAGGCAAGAGCCAGGTTACGATGTGCTGTGGGGAAGGAGCTGTCAATGGCTAGTGACTGCTCCCAGTGTCCCATAGCCTCATCGTAATTCTGCAGGGCATAGTGTGCGTTGCCCAGATAGTAGTGAGCCCTGGAGTCCGCAGGATGCACGTCCAGTGCCTCCTGCAGGACTATCAGGCTTTCCAGTTTGGAGGGGAAGCACCCGTGCGGTGATATCTCCTGTGCCGCCTGATAGGCAGCTCTTCCCGTTTCTCTGTCCATCCGGTAGAGCAGGTATGCCCTGTGGTAACTGATCAGGGGAGAACACTCGGTAAGAGGCTTCTGCTCGATGAGCAGTTCCAGTACCTGCAGGGCATCCTCTATGAGACCTGCTCTGCTGTAATCGAGGGAGAGTTCCAGATAGTTGTTATCAGAGGCTCTCATCAATCGGCGCAGTTCATCTGTACTGCCAGAATGCAATGAGAGTTCATATAACGCACCCCAGTCGCCTCTATCCAGTGTTCTGGTGATCGTTGACATCTGTAGTGCCTCGTTCGTCCTGCGGAGCTTTCGCAGGACCGCACTGGCAAGATCCCTTGCCGTATGGTTCCGGTAGCTGCTGTCCAATGACTGCTGCAGATGTCCCAGTGCTGTGGTATATTCACCCCTCCTGCAATCTATAAGCGCCAGGTGGTAGAAGCCCGAACTCTTCTGGGCATCGCACCAGATGGCTTTGTAGAAGCAGCGGTATGCTTCGTCATATCGCTGCTGGTAGAACAACGTTCTTCCCAGATGATAGATCGCCTCGCCGTCAGAGGGATTGGGGTTCCGGAAGGTAAGGCGCTCTACAGCCCTCCGAAGCAGCTCTTCTGCTTCGGTGAATCGTCCCCGTACGATGAGTCTTCTTCCCAGAGCGGTACAGCATCTGCTGTCAGAGGGGTCTCTCTTCAGGGCTTCCCGGTAGTAATCATCGGCCCTGCGGGTCGCATGCCGGTACTGTTCTATATGCAGCCCCGTGATGAAGAGTTCTTCGATCTGCGCTATCTCCTGAGGTGCTGGTGCAGCTGTTGCAGGTTCTGGCATCTCTACCTCAGCAGCTTCTGTCTCTCTGGTGTAGGAGAGCAGCAGCTCCTCATCCTTGTATACCCCGAAGGTGAGAGCATCAGCTGTCATGCCCTCAGGCAACACTGTCTGAAGGGTATACACCTGCTGCGCTGCAAGAGAGATCGTCTCTTCTTTCAGCGTGATCTTACGTGGTACGGTTCCCTTTGATTGGGTACTCCGTGCGCTGATGCGCAGGGTTATCTGCTCATGTGCGGTTGATACGTAGATCCCGGCATTGATGGTCGTATTCTCTACTTCCAGTGACAGGGCTCGGTACTTGTCGGCCTGCTGGACTGCTCCGATACCGTAGTAGGGCATGAAGTACTGGGTGAATTGTTTCTCTTCATAGGGCTGCAGCCAGGTGAAGTCAGGCTGGTTGTCGGTGAAGGCCCCGGTCATCAGTTCTGCATAGGGGCCGTCCTCATCGGTGAGGTTCCGGTCCCAGGCGATACCGAAGTCCCCGCTGCCCCAGACCCACTGCTTCTTACCCGGTACCACATGATGGTCGGCTACGTGCAGCATCCCTGCTTCTTTGGCATGGTCATACCCTCCGATGAAGTCGTAGTCGGAGGCGTAGACCATATAGGAGGTAGGTACTTTCAGGTTCTTGTACCGTGATATATCGACTCCTGCGCTGTAGTCCATCTTGTAGTAGGTCCCGTCTGCTATGGGGAACTTCGATACGTCCCGTTTCCCGTGGTCCATGACCGCGTGTACATCCGGGGGGAATATGGACTGGTAGTGGTCATGCACCGCCAGGGCCGGGTTCGCCCACCAGAGGAAGGTCCTGGGTTCGTCGGTGCGGTTGTACACCTGCGCCTTGATCTCAAGGTAGGCGCTATCGGGGTGCAGGGTGAACCCTGCCATGCCTTTGGTCCTGGTCATCAGTTCCACTTCACTGACCCACAGGGTCTTGGAGCCGTCTTCGTTCGATGTTATCGAATAATCGACAGGATCGAACGTACTCGGACGGTGGTGCTGCGGCCAGTTGAACTCTATGCCCCCTGAGATCCAGGGACCTGCAAGTCCTACCAGAGCCGGCTTGATGACCTGATTATAGTAGACGAAGTGGTAGTCGTGCTGTTTGTCATAGGCCATCTGTACCCTGCCGCCGAGGGAGGGCATGACCATGATCTTGAGGTAGTCATTCTCAAGGAATACGACTTCGTATTCCTTGTCTACCTTATGATCATGGATCTTGTCGATGACCGGGTGCGGGTATACCGCACCACTGCTTCCCTGATAGACTCGCTTCTCCAGAAACATGGGATTCCTGTTCGGTGCTCCTGTCTCATAGGTCGGGATCGTCACGATCTCTTCCCAGATATGTACCTGATGTTCTTTCATACCTGCTCCATATATAGTGTACTGTGTCGTAACGTAATGATATGATGGATCTTAGGATAACAGAATGGACGGTATGGAAGAAAAAGATGGAGAATATGAAACAAGAAGAAGCGCATGATGTGAAGAAGAGGGACGGGTTCGCAGACCAGGTCCTCATCCTTATTCCCCCGGAGCTCTACAGCAGCGCAGGTGGGCTGCTCTCAGAGCTCTGCATCACCGATATCGGGTACTTTCCCAAAGCATCCGGGCATCTGGTAGAGCGGTCTGCCGGTGCCCCCTCCTGGATCTTCGTGCTGTGTCTCAAGGGCAGGGGATGGCTGCATGCGAATAAGGTCGACTGTGACATCCACCGTCATGAGGCTGTGATCATTCCTTCCGGTACTGCCCACTCCTACGGGAGTGCGGACCCTGAGAGCTGGGAGCTGCTGTGGGTCCATTTCACCGGGAATGCTGCAGCTACCGCTGCAACATCACTGCTGGGTAGTGACACCGCATCCCCGGTACATCTGGAGCCTGGGACAGAGAGTATGGAACTCTTTACCACGATGTGCAGCTCCCTGCAGGAGGGGATCACTCCCTGGAGCTATGAGCTTGCCTGTTCCCGGTTGTGGCACCTCTTTGGTGCCCTTGCTACTGACAGGAGAATGGGGACCCAGAGCGGCTGCGGGATCGTAGAGCACAGCAAACGGATCATGGAGAACCGCCTCAGTGGTGTTTTATCACTCACAGAGCTGTGTACCATCATGAGGGTAAGCCCGCAGTACCTGTGTCGGGTATTCTCTGAGATCACCGGTCATGCCCCCATGGAACACTATACCAGGCTGAAGATCCAGCGGGCGTGCGCCCTCCTGGATCTCACAGCACAGAGGATAGGGGAGATCAGCATCCAGGTGGGCTATGATGATCAGTACTACTTCTCCCGGGTCTTCAAGAAGATCATGGGTATCTCTCCCATGGCCTATAGGATGAGACAGAAATAGCAAGGTAGGGTGGGGGCTGTCTCTGTATCTGGTCCTAGTGCTCTCCCTGCAGGGGGAGTCCATCCCTCCGGTATGCTGTCCCTGCCACCCGCCTTCATTGACTCAGATTCCCAGATACATACATGAACAGAGCCATAGTCATAGTACTATCACTTTTAAGAGGATATTATTATTATGAACAACCATGTGTTTCTAAGCGAGATGGTCAATGACATATTGATAATGATGAGATCTCCAAAAGCCAATTTGTCGCCAGTAACGTGAGCATCAAACCAAATACATCCTATACAAAGAGAATGAGTTTTCAAGATGTATAAGATTCACTGGAATTCAGCCCCTTCTATAAAAGAGAGTCAGTGAATGAGCGAGCGTATCCCAGTGTTGTAGCGTCTAATCCAAGTGATGCAAAGCAGGGTCCTTTTGTCTCGTTATGGTATCTACGCTCATCTGCACCTTCAATTCAGGAGATAGGTTCCACGGAAGATACTGACTGTAATCCACCTGATGTGCAGGCATGTCACGGATCAGTGTCATCTGACC
>JAIPFY010000095.1 GCA_021736385.1 Spirochaetia bacterium
GCCAGAGAGCCCCTCAGGGTGAGGGACGCACTGCCCAGAGACCCGCAGGAGGCCAGAGAGCCCCTCAGGGTGAGGGACGCACTGCCCAGAGACCTGCAGGAGGCCAGAGAGCCCCGGGACAGGGGAAAGGACAGTCTGAGCAAGCTGGAACACCGAAAGCTGCTGAAGTGAAGAAAGAGCATCCGGTCAGGAAGAAGGGCATCCTCTCAAAACTGTTCAAGCATTAAAGGACATATGTTGAAAAATACCTTGTTCAAACGGTTCATATCCTACTACGCGCCGCACAGGACATTGTTCATGCTGGATATGGGTGTTGCAGCTGCAGCATCCGTACTGGCTGTACTGTTCCCTGTGCTCACGCGTATGCTGTTGAAGACCTATATACCGCAGCAGGAAGTGAGATCGATCCTGATCGTACTGTCTCTGATGCTCGGTATCTATGTGTTCAAGGCTGTGGCCACCTATATACGGATCAAGTGGGGTCACATCCTCGGGGTACGCATGGAAGCAGACATGCGTACCGATGTGTTCTCACATCTGCAGAAACTCTCATTCACCTATTATGACAACGTGAAGACCGGTCATATCATGTCAAGGATCACCAATGATCTGAACCTGATCGCCGAAGTGGCTCATCACGCACCTGAGGACCTGATCATCTCAGTGATCATCATCTTCTTTGCCTATATATTCATGTTCTCCTTCAGTGCAGCCTTTGCCCTGATCTCCCTGATCCCCCTGCCGCTCATGCTGCTGTGGGGCTTTACCTATGGCCGCCGTATGCGCAAAGGGTTCCGTTCGGTACGGGAGAAGATCGCCGATATCAACGCGGTGGTCGAGAACTCTGTCCAGGGCATCCGGGAAGTGAAGGCCTTCGGTAATGAAGCGGTAGAAGAGCAGAAGTTCCATGTGAGTAACACGCGGTTCAAACTGGCCAAAGAGCGGATGTATGCGATCATGGCACGATTCCATTCCGGCATGATCCTTCTGCGGGAGCTCTACTACTTCTTTGTGGTAGCAGGCGGGATCCTGCTGATCCATATGAATATCATACAGACCTATGATCTGGTCACCTTCATCCTCTATGTGGGAATCGTGCTACCGCCGATAGACCGGCTGATCAACTTCACCGAGCAGTACCAGCAGGGGACTGCTGCGTTCGAGCGATTCATCGAAGTCATGGACATCGTCCCTGACATCCAGGACCTCCCGGGCGCAGAACGGCTGACCGTGCATGCAGGGGAGATCAGATTCGATGACGTGACCTTCTCTTATGCCCCCGAGGAAGAGAAGATCCTGGAGCATATCGATCTGACGGTGCGTCCCGGGCAGCAGGTAGCCATCGTCGGTGAGTCCGGAGCGGGAAAGACCACGCTGGCCTCTCTGATCCTCAGATTCTATGAACCTGAGAGTGGGACGGTCCTCATCGATGATCAGGATATCGCAGGGGTCACTCAGCGATCTCTACGCAGTGAGATCGGCGTGGTGCAGCAGGATGTCTTCCTGTTCGACACTACCATACGGGAGAACATCCTCTACGGCAGGCCTGATGCGACGGAAGAGGAACTGATCGAAGCAGTCAAGGCTGCCAACATCCATGAATTCATCACTTCTCTGCCTGACGGGTTCGATACGCTCGCGGGGGAGCGGGGTGTCAAGCTCTCAGGTGGGCAGAAACAGCGGATCTCCATCGCACGGGTCTTCCTCAAGGACCCGAGCATCATCATCTTCGATGAAGCGACATCTTCCCTCGATACCGAATCAGAGGCAGTCATACAGGAGGCGTTCGAACGTCTTGCGAAAGACCGCACATCGATAGTGATCGCACACCGGCTGAGTACGATCAAGCATGCAGATGCGATCTATGTCCTGTCTGACGGGAGGATCGCTGAAGCAGGAAGCCATGATGAGCTGTTGGCAGAACAGGGGATCTATGCCAGACTGTATCAGCAGTATCGTACATGATGACCGGACTGTGCTCGCTATCGTAGTATAGCGATAGACAGCCATAGGGGGTATTCATGCTCAAAGCTCTTCAGCTTCTCTTTGCTAGCATCTACATCATCCTGCATTTCATCATCTCGATCATCATCGGCATCTTCCCTGCTAAGGTCCTGTTCCTCCTTGGCTTCCGTCATGCCGCAGACCGGATCCTTGAGCTCAATGGAAGGTACCTGTCCCGGGGGATCGTCATATCGCTCGGCGGTGTCGTACACATCTCCGGTGTTGAGCATCTCAAGGCAGAGGGGGGAAGGATCTGCCTGGTCTCGAATCATCAGAGTTACGTTGACATCCCGCTGATCGTCTCCTACATACCACTGCTCATGGGGTTCGTGGCAAAGGCTGAACTCAGACGGATACCGATGCTCAGCAGTTGGATGAGGGCCCTCGGCTGTGTCTATATCGACCGTACCAGTGCCAGATCCTCGGTCAAAGCGATCTTTGACGGAGTGAAGACGATCAAGAGCGGGCATCCTCTGGTCATCTTCCCCGAAGGGACCCGCAGCAGGAGCAACGGGTTCGGGGAGTTCAAACCCGGCAGTCTCAAACTGGCCACCAGGGCCAAAGCGGTGATCCTGCCGGTCACCATCCAGAATACCTACAAACTCATCGAAGGCAGATGGACCACGAAGTCACTGCGTATACCGATCTACCTCACCATCCATCCTCCGATACCCACAGCAGATCTCTCGGATGAAGAGCTCAAGGCACTTCCTCAGCGGGTATATGATACCATCGAGAGTATATCACTGGACTGATTCCTGCATGGAGACATGAGGTGTCTGCTGCAGGCATGTCTCTGAGTTGCTGCACTGCTGCTCCCATAAATGCAAACGTTTGTAAGATCATGTGCGTACAGCTATGATCCGAGGGAGGGGATCCCGTCAGTCCTGTAACGGTCTTTCTCTTCTACTTCCTGATTATATCCCATGATGATAAAGAGATACTGACATATACAGGAATTTTCTTGACATTCCTTCTTCTGTGACTTTATAATGGCCCTATTGGAAACGTTTGCAAAGTCGAGGGATTCCTTTCCGGGCTGCTGCAGACAGGCGAACGAACGAGGTATGTATGAAACATAATCAGGTGACGATCAAGGATATAGCAGAGATCGCGGGAGTGAGCTTTTCCACCGTATCACGGTGTCTCAATGACAGTCCCCTTGTCTCAGATGCGACGAAGCAGAAAGTCGCCCAGATCGCGCAGGAGATGGGTTTCGAGTTCAACGCAAGTGCACGTGGACTCATCACCAGCCAGGTCGGGACCGTTGCGATCGTCCTGCCTGAACAATATACCCGCATCAGTGTGAATGTGTATCATGGGATGCTCATGAACAGTCTACGTACCAGTCTGGAGAAGCTGGATGTGGATCTTATCGTCACCTATCACAAGAATCACTATACCGGGGGGAATAACATCACCAGGCTGGTCACCAGACGGAAGATCGACGGACTGATCATTCTTATGGAAGATATGGATGACCAGACACTCGAATTCCTCAAGAGCCGGAGTATCCCGTTCGTCTTCTCCCACTATCCCCCGACAGACAGCATCAAGGATCAGGATGTCATCTATACCGATCATTATGCCGGGGGGAAGATGGTTGCAGAATACCTGCTTCTGAGGGGGCACCGGGCGTTCTCCCTGCTTGCCGTCGATGAGCCTCATCTGGAGTTCAAGTTGAGAGAAGAGGGGTTCACCGATGCGATCGAGAAAGCCGGCGGGACCGTGCATCGGTATCTGTGCGGTTTTGACTTCCTTCCTGCGAAGGAGCTGGTGACCGGAGAACTGCCCGGGATCCGGCAGACGAGCGCACTGTTCTGCATGAATGATCTCATGGCTCTCGGTGCGATCAGGGCTCTGCAGGATGCAGGGGTCAGTATCCCGGGAGAGATCGCTGTGGTTGGGTATGATGACAGTGAGTTCGGCCGGTATGCCAGACCGCAGTTGACGACCGTACACCAGCCGAAAGAGGAATTGGCAGTGCTCTCGTGTGATCGTCTGTTCTATCAGATGGAGAAGCAGAGGACTGATCGTGAGATAAAGAAGAAGCTCATCAGTATACAGCCTGTACTGGTTGAGCGGGAATCGACCTGAGTACGGCGACTGCACTCGTATCGAGGGAGGATTTCTCCTGCGATACCTGAGATCGAGTTGCCTGCGAAGAGAAACAGAAAGGAATAGTATGATAGTACCACAAGAACAGCCATTTACCGAAGGGTATACCCCTGTCACTTCACTGCACGGACCCCATGCCGAGATGATGCTTGACTTCGGGATCCTGAAGCTGGCTCCAGGAGACCGATGGGTCAGTGATAAACCGCTGGAACGGGCATTTCTGCTGA
Source organism: Spirochaetia bacterium (assembly GCA_021736385.1). Taxonomy (GTDB): domain Bacteria; phylum Spirochaetota; class Spirochaetia; order CAKZLE01; family CAKZLE01; genus JAIPFY01. The sequence continues at coordinate 4,350 of JAIPFY010000095.1, forward strand.
TCTCCGGTGATATCGAGTTCTCCTGGGAGGAGAACTCCCATCATGCCGTACGATACTCCTGCTTCGATGAGAACCCGACCGTGCTGCATGTCCCCTCCGGTGTCCTGGTGAACATCACTGCAGCTGCAGAGAGTGAGATCTGCATCGAACGTACGGAGAATGAGAAGCTCTTTCCCTCCAGACTCTTCACGCCTGAAGACATCCGCTGCGATGTCTTCGGTGCCGGTACGCTCAATGATGCATCGATCAGGACCGTACGCACGATCTTTGACGGAGAGATCGCCCCCGAATCGAACATGGTGATCGGAGAGGTGATCAATCATCCCGGCAAGTGGTCAAGTTACCCCCCGCATGATCATCCCCAGCCGGAGATCTATCACTATCGGTTCTTTCCCAGACAGGGATTCGGTGTCTCCCTGCTGGACGAGCAGGCACAGGTGGTGAAGCATGGGTACTCCTCACTCATCCCGCCTGACACGACCCACTCACAGGTAGCTGCCCCGGGATATGCGATGTACTACATCTGGATGATCCCGCATCTGCCGGATGATCGATGGCTGCCGACGACCCGCTATTACCGTGAGGATCACCAATGGCTTCTTGCCCCAGATGTCACCATCTGGCCTGAACGCTCATATGGTGAAGAGCAGGAATGACAGAGAGAACCCGATGGAGGAACAGATGAAACAGATACGTCTGACGATGGGACAGGCCCTCGTACGCTTTCTAGACAATCAATATATCAGCTTTGACGGTACTCAGGAGAAGTTCGTCGAAGGGGTCTTCGGCATCTTCGGCCATGGCTGCGTGGTAGGTATAGGAGAGGCTCTGCAGGAACCCGATCACAGCCTCACGTTCTACCAGGGCCATAATGAACAGGGCATGGCGCATGCAGCGATCGGTTTTGCCAAGCAGCATCACCGGAGGAAGATCATGGCAGTGACCTCCTCGATCGGACCGGGCGCTATGAATATGGTGACAGCAGCAGCTCTGGCTTCGACGAACAGGATCCCGCTGCTGCTGCTCCCCGGTGATGTGTTCGCCTGCAGGCAGCCCGATCCGGTGCTCCAGCAGCTCGAGCAGTTCCATGACTACACCATCACCAGTAATGATGCCTTCAGACCCGTATGCAGATACTGGGACCGGATCGATCGTCCTGAACAGCTGATGAGTGCGGCGATCAATGCGATGCGTGTGCTGACCAGCCCCTCTGAGACAGGGGCCGTGTGTCTCGCACTCCCACAGGATGTACAAGCTGAAGCATGGGACTACCCCGAGGAGTTCTTCGAGAAGCGGGTCCACTACATCGATCGTCATCTGCTCTCCGAGGAGGCTGCACAGCGTGCGGCCCGGATCATCGAGAAGAGCACCAGACCTCTGCTCATCTGTGGAGGCGGGGTCCGGTATGCCGAGGCGGGAGAGACCCTCGCTTCATTCGCCTCTGAATTCTCGATACCCTTCGGCGAGACCCAGGCCGGGAAGAGTGCGGTGGTATGGGATCATCCTATGAATCTCGGAGGGATCGGGGTGACCGGAGGTCTTGCTGCCAACACGATCGCAGCAGATGCCGACCTGATCATAGCGGTAGGTACGCGTCTGTCCGACTTCACCACCGGCAGCAAATGGGCGTTCCAGCGTGAGGGTGTCTCATTCCTCTCACTGAACGTGCAGAGCTTCGATGCATACAAGATGAATGCCCATCCCCTGGTATGTGACGCGAAGGCGGGACTGGAGGCGATAGCCGAAGTACTGCGCAGCAGTGCCTATCAGTCATCGTATACCGATGAGATCGCACAGGCGAAAGCACAGTGGGATACTGAAGTCGACCGGCTCTATGCCGGGGAGCGCGGAGCTCATGGATACTCTCAGCTCAGAGCACTGGGCCTCATGAATGAAGGACTCTTCGATGCCGAAGCGGTCATCGTCGGAGCCTCAGGGAGTCTTCCTGGAGACCTTCAGCGCCTCTGGAGAGCGAGAAGCACCGGCAGCTATCATATGGAGTATGGATACTCCTGCATGGGGTATGAGGTCTCTGGCGCACTGGGGGTGAAGATGGCTGAGCCCGATCGAGAAGTCTATGCGATGACCGGAGACGGCAGTTTCGTCATGCTTCATTCAGAACTGCTGACCAGCATCCAGAACCGGATCAAGATCAATGTCATGCTCTTCGATAACAACGGGTTCGGCTGTATCGACAACCTGCAGCGGTCTCAGGGGATCCCCAAGTTCGGCTGTGAGCTCACCTACCGCAATCAGGAGACCGGCAGGCTGGAAGCAGGCGGTGAGAAGGTCCCGGTCAGTTATGCGAAGATCGCAGAGGGCTATGGCTGCAGGACCTGGACGGTCACAGACAGTGATCAGCTCAAAGCGGCCCTGAAGGAGGCGAAAGAGAGCCCGGTCTCAACCCTGATCGACATCAAAGTCGATTTTGATTCCATGTCCGGCGGTTATGAGAGCTGGTGGAGAGTCGGGACCCCTGAGGTCTCGAAAAAGCCTGCAGTGCTTGAGGCGAACAGAGCTCTGGCCCGAGAGATAGCCAGAGCACGACAGTATTAGGAGTCTGCACGTGCAGAGCATGTGTGAATCTATCAAGATGAGGTGTGACCATGGATAACAACCGTGTTCATCTGGCCATAGCGCCTATAGCATGGACCAATGATGATCTTCCCGACCTTGGGAGCGAGAATACGTTCGAACAGTGTATCAGTGAGATGGCTCTGGCCGGTTTCACTGGAAGTGAAGTGGGAAACAAGTATCCCGGGGACCCTGCAGTACTCAAGCCCATGCTTGAGATCAGAGGTTTGCAGATCTGCAATCAGTGGTTCAGCAGTTATCTGACCACCGGCAGCTTCGAAGAGGTCCGGGATGACTTTGTCAGACAGCTGGACTTCCTTCAGGCGATGGGAGCAGATGTCATAGGACCTGCAGAGCAGGGGCTGAGCATTCAGGGACAGCAGGATACTCCGATCTTCGAGGGGAAACCGACATTCTCAGAAGACCAGTGGAAACGATTTGCCGACGGGCTGAACGCACTCGGAGCACTTGCCAAAGACCGGGGATTCAAGATGTGCTACCACCATCATATGGGAACAGGCTGTCAGAGCATGGCGGAAGTGGATCGGATGCTGGAGATGACCGACCCGTCCCTGGTCTGGCTGCTCTATGATTCAGGACATTTTGCCTTCGCAGGTGAGGATCCTGTCGCCGCTCTGGAAACATATATCGACAGAGTGGGACATGTCCATCTGAAGGATGTGCGTCCTGAGATCCTCAGGAGGACACACGAGGAGCGACTGAGCTTCCTTGATGCGGTCAGAGCCGGGGCCTTCACGGTCCCCGGAGACGGGATGATTGACTTCCCGGCGATCTTCAGGATCCTCGATGAACACCAGTACTCCGGCTGGATGGTGGTGGAAGCTGAGCAGGACCCGGCTAAGGCGAATCCCTTTGCATACGCGAAGGCGGCACGTACATATATCAAAGAACATGCAGGAGTATAGGTGACAGTATGAAGACATTACGAGTAGGAATCATCGGCGGCGGAAGGATCGGTAAAGTCCACGCGACAAGTATCTCACGGTATGTACCCTCAGCAGAGATCGTTGCTCTGGCAGATCCCTTCATGAACGAGGAGCTTGAATCCTGGGCAAAGGATATGGGGATCCCGGAGACCTCGAAAGACAGTGCGTATATCATCGATCATGAGGGGATCGATGCGGTACTCATCTGTTCTCCGACCGACACCCATGCACAGCTGATCGCTGCAGCCGCTCGGGCCGGCAAGCATATCTTCTGTGAAAAACCAGTCGATACTGATCTCAAACGTATCAGAGAGACGATGGAAGTGGTCAGGGACAGCGGGGTGACCTTTCAGATAGGGTTCAACAGGCGATTCGATCACAACCACCGGGCACTGCGGCGACAAGTCGAACAGGGGATCGTGGGCGAACCGCAGATCGTGAAGATCACCTCAAGGGATCCTTCTCCGCCACCTGTGAGTTATATCGAAGTATCGGGGGGAATCTTCCTCGATATGATGATCCATGACTTTGACATGGTCCGCTATCTTTCAGGGAAGGACGTGACCGAAGTCTATGCGACCGGTTCGGTGATGGTCGATCCTGCGATCGGAGAGGCCGGTGATGTCGATACCGCGATCGTTCAGCTCACCCTCTCGAACGGAGCCCTTGCGGTGATAGACAACTCCCGTCAGGCCGTCTATGGGTATGATCAGAGGACTGAAGTGTTCGGATCGAAAGGCTGTGCACGTGTGGAGAATGACACTCCCTCTCTGATACAGACCAGTACTGCCGAAGCCGTGAGTACGGAGAAACCTCTGCACTTCTTCCTGGACCGTTATATGGACTCCTACAGCCGGGAGATCATTGAGTTCGCCGAAGCGGTACAGATGGGCCTACCAACACCATGCGGGATCGAAGATGCAATACGTCCGGTAGAGATAGCACTTGCAGCAGCGAAGTCCCTGAAAGAGCATCGACCGGTAGCGATGAGCGAGATCAGATGAGCTGAACCTCTTCAGGACCGGCAGCACGAACATAGGACCCCCCCAGCGGTAGCTGAGAGGGACACGAATAGAGACCAGAAGGAAAGGAGTGAGATCCATGAAGAAGATACGAGTAGGAGTAGCAGGATACGGAGTGATCGGGCAGCGACTGGCAGACGGAGTGGCACTGCAGGATGAC
>JAIPFY010000096.1 GCA_021736385.1 Spirochaetia bacterium
CGGAGTATCGCTACCGGGAAGATGAGAAAGAGACTTCCCTGCAGTGGATGCATGAAGCAGCACGTGAGATTTCGGAGAACCTGGGGTATACAGGGACCTATCCCTGCTGATGGTTTTCTGAGAAGGTGAGGGTACCTTCTCCCCCTCTGGCCCTCCAGTATCCTTCATCTTGACCTGTTCGTTATGTTTCAGAAAAGTTCGAATTTATATAATCATGGATCCTTCGCTGTACCCGAGCCTCATTCAACTGATACCCAAGCTCTCGTATCTTACCTTCATGTATCTTGTTCTCTGTGAGGATCACAGACAGCTGGGCCTCCAATGCTGTTCTCCTGAACATCGGGTCTGCGATATTTGATTTGAGATCATCAGAACGATCCCGTTCCTGAGCGATATCAGCTTCGGTAACATGGTCGGTATAGGGATAGAGCGAAAAGTCTTCACGCGTCTTTTCATCCGAGAGTATGATAGCAGGTAAGGTCGATGAGTGCGCAGGTTGTCTATCGATTATGAGCTTGAGCGTGAAGATCTCTTTCCCTGAAAGAGAGATCTCTACCGTGGAACCACTGGTCGCAAGTGTGGATATCGGTTGCTCATGAAGATCCACCAGTTCTGCTTTCACAAGCTCAAGATCACTCCAGAGAGTGGCTCTGGTAGATTTCTCAGAGAGATTCACTCCCCGCATGACAGCAGCCCTTCCATCTTCACTACGCTTGATACCGGTGATTTTGACACAATCATTCATAGACGAGAACGTAAACCAGGAATGGTTGCCAGATAGGGTGCTGTGCTGCGAAGCTGGCGTATGAATGACAATAGGTTCTCGGGTATAGCGGTCTGCATAGCTGGAGACCTTGGCGTCCACATTTCCTGCATGTGGATAGACGGCATATTCGAATGTCATCTCTCTGAGACATTGCGCATCGGGTGTATAGATCTCAGGTCCGGCATCGCCGATCCTTGTGTTGATGTTCTTTGCGATCCACCCGACCGATCGGAACAGGGTCAAGGCTATGGAATCCCCATCGATCACCTGATATTCAGGGATGCCCCTGTTGAAGACGGCTAGACCCTGGATCCCATCATTCAGGTCTACAAGGTCTCTGGTATGGAAATAGGTGGAAGGTTTAGCTTCTCTGGCACCTACTATGACCTGCCTTACCTGCTCAGGGATCTGACTCTCATCAAAATCTGTGAGTGTTATGGGTCTATCGGTAATATCGAACGGACTTCCAGCGTGAGCGACCTCGGTGGTGATCCCGGTTGGGAACAGTACTCGTACTCTATGGTCTCGTACCGTATTGCGCACAGTCGTCCTGCACGTTACCACAGGGGAATCTGCCTCTATCGTCACATAGGTGACGATAGGCATCTTGAGTGTCTCTGTGCTTCTCTGTGTATGTCCTTCACAATCAGAGATCGGGATGTCCATCTCAAAGGAGATTCTGAATGTGACTATCGATTCAGCGGACAGGACTATCTCCCGTGCAGCAGTCACTGCAGTCGAAAGGATCCGACTATCGATATCCGGGTACGAATAGTTATACTCATCACCTGAGTCTCCCATATCCTCTAGCGATCCCAGGTCCCGGTAGCGGGTCCCTGTAGCTTTACAGAGCACATCGAACGAACCATTAGGATTGATCTCCAGCTCCAGGAATGTGTTTGAGACCTTGAAATCATGTTCAATTACCAGATTCTGTTCAGGGGTATCCTCTGCGGTACAGACCGTATAGCCCATTGCGGGAACAGCCTTAACATATGTTGCCTTACCGTCTTCTATCACTGTACAGGAACGTTCATAGGGAGCAGTATTGAAAATGATCATTGCATCTTCGGAAGGACTTTGACTTGAGTCTATGGCACCGGCGAGGTATGCTAATCTGTCTTCGAGCAGGCTGGTGGCAAGTGCATGGACTTGTCTGTTACGTGCTTCCATATCTTTGTGAACATCATCGATACTGACACCACAGATACTGTCATGAGGATGATTCTTCAACAGGATCTTCCAGGCTTGTTCGATCTGAGTGCTGCCATATTCATCACCCATCATCCAGGCCATAAGTGCGATCGGTTCAAGTTTCTGTTCTAGGAGCCTCTGCATCTGATCATTCTGCAGCTTCAGATACATTCTCGTCGACATGACCCCGGGAAAGACTGAGATAAAACGCCCTTCGTAGAGAGCTCCTGAGAGTGTGGGCAGTTCCGGACAATCTGCAGCTATTGCACGAATGTAGCTGTCAGGATCATCCTGTATCGTTGTATAATCCTTCCCATCAAGTCTTTCACTCCTGATGAGAGGTTGAATATCATCAGGGACCATCTCTTGATCGTACCCATTCATCATAAGCAGATGACGTGTCGTGGCAAAAGGCTTTAACTTTGCCACTTCAGCATCCATCCTCAGGTTCATGATTGACTCGTATTCAGCAAGACGCATGACATTACGGTAACTATTCAAAAGATATACAGAAAGTAATCGAGTCCCATCGGGGGATTCCCAATAGAATTCGGATCTCACGTGTTCGGGATCCATGGAGACACCGCGCCACACAAAGATCCCGGTGAGACCGGCAAGACGGTGGATCTGTGCTGTCTGAGAGATCTGACCGAAGTTATCCAATAACCAACCCGTCTCTATGCTGCCTCCGAGTCGATCTGCCATCTTCCTGCCAATCATGAGGTTTCGGACAAGGGCTTCTTCGCTTAACAATTGCCAATCAGGTTGCAGATAGTAGGGACCAATGAAAAGAGACCCTCTTCTGACATAGTCCTTCAGTGCTCTCTTGGCCTGCGATACTGATCTGCCGTTCTTGGAGAGTTCTTCGAAGTAATCTTCGATCATGGAGAGTTGTCCGTCAAGGATGAACTTATAGGAAGGTTCTTTTTCGAACATCGCAAACAGCCCTTCGAAGAAGGGGATAAGCCACTCATTGGTGTATGGGCTATTAAGATACCATTCCCGGTCCCAATGGGTATGTGAAAGGATATGGGCAGTATAATGCGGTTCCATGTCGTAGGCTCCTTGGAAGTAATCCAGTATTCAGACTCCTGTGTGTTTTCACGTACGGGAGTCTGGATTAATCTACTGGTTAGATATATAAGCGAGCAGAGAGTCTGTAATCAGGGAATCATCCTTTGACACCACCGTCAGAAAGCCCTGAGACCATATTCTTCGATAGCATGAAGAAGAAGAGGATGACAGGAGCGAGGGTGAGTGTAGATGCTGCCATGATCCGGTCCCAGATACTGTTCTTGGAATGGAAGAGGGCCTGGATCGCGACTGAGATGGTTCGTGAGTCATTGAAGGGTTTCAAGAAGACAGATGCATAGAGGTATTCGTTCCACGCGATGATAAAGCAATAGACGAAGACTGTGATCAGCACCGGTCGTGATAATGGGACGATGATCTTGAGGATGATCTGAATCCTCCCGTAGCCGTCAATGAGTGCAGCTTCTTCTATCGATCGAGGGATGGCACGGAAATAGTTACCCAGCATATACAGTGCCAGCGGTAGAGTTTGCATGATATAGATCAGGATCATATAGAAGAGGGCCCCGGTTGCTGTAGAGGTCAGTCCGAGCGTGTTACCCATCTGATACAACGGTACCATGAGGATCACACCTCCGAGCAGATAGACGAACAGGGTACCCCGTCGCATGAACCTCATCCCACGAAATTCCAGGCGTGCCAGCGCATAAGCAGCAAAGACCGCCAGGGTCATGGAGATCAGGGTCGCCGCTATGGAAAGGATGAAGGAGTTGAGCATATAACGCAAAAAAGGGAAAGGATTCTTATTCTCATACTTTGTCAGAAGTGACTCTCTTTGGGCCTCAGTCAGTTTAGGATTGGCCAGAATCGCTCTTACTGCATCATTCTGATTCTCGTCGATGGCTTTCAGTCCCAGCAACTCTTTATACGCATCAAGATGGATGACGCTCGGGATCAATGAGGGATTAGCCATATCATGAATATCTTTCAATGATACTGAGATGATCTGCAGAAACGGGAATAGTGAGAACAGCACAATACTGAAGACTGCAAGGAAGAACAGGATGCCCATGACTGTCTGATGAATACGTTTCAGATCTACCATTTCAATACCTTCCTAATATAATAGACAATCCCGATCCCAGCCAGGAACAGTTGGATGAACGCAGCAGCTGCTGCCAGTCCCTGATCGATGACACCGGCAAAAGCCTGTTCATAGATAAAGACTGAGAGGGTCTTTATCTGGGGTGACAGCAGATAGATATCTTCGAATCTGTTCAGGTTCCAGATGATTCTCAAGAGGATGGTCGTCCCGAGAACGAAGAATATTTCCGGCAGGGTGATATGCAGAAAACACATGCGCTTTCCGGCCCCATCGATGGTTGCTGCTTCATACAGCGATTTGTCTATCAGCTGTAATCTTGAGAGTATGAGCAGATAGGTGATAGGGAAATATTTCCAGGTGGTAAAAGCGATAAGAACCCACATGACGGATTTTGGATCACCAATGAGATTTGTATCTGCAGGTATGAGGTGCAGCTTCTCAGCGAAGACGAAGTTGAAGATCCCATTGACCGGATCGAAGATGAACTGCCATCCGAAGACCATAGAAATGACAGGTGCGAAGTAGGGCAGGATGATAAGGGTCCTTACTAACGCTCTGAAGGGGAAATCCTTATTCATCAACAGAGCTGTCCCAAGACCTAAGAGTGTTGAACCAGTCACAGACCCTAACAGGAAGATGAATGTAGTCCATATTGAAGCATAGTACCGGGGATTCGACAACAAGTTCGTATAGTTGTCCATCCCGACGAAGGTCCTGCTCCCATCCAGCCGGACATCAAAAAAGCTCAAATAGAAATTCAGGATTGTCGGATAGGCGATCAGGATCCCTACGACTATCACAGCAGGAGCGATCAACCCCCAGGCTGCCTTCTCTTCTTTTCGTTTGGATAATCCAAGCTTCATCGTAGAACTCCCTTGAAGTGATCTCTTCTGTTGGTGAAACGTGAGAACTTCTCTATAAGCCTCTGGTATCATAGTACGGATACTGATCAATCAAAGGCCTTGTACTCAGCGAATCGAATGCAGCCCCGGGATCATCCAATCCTGAGACTGCATATCGACTTAGTTATTGATTGCCCGTGCCATCTCTTTTTCAGCAGCAGCTATTTCATCGTCAATATCTTTGTCCTCGATCGTTATATTATAGAGCATCTCAGCAAGGATGTTCTTCGCCAGGATGGTAGCAGATTCCGGATAGACTTTCCCGTCTTTGTTGAGGAAGTCCTGCATATTGCCTAATCCACTGGCGATCTCAAGGATCTTTTCTTTTCCATAATTCGTATAGACGTTATTCGGGTCTGCAAGGAAAGCGTCACTCTCAAGTACTGAAGTCTTCATTGCCAGCATCCCGCCGGGGGCAACATGCAGGTAGGGGATATAGTTCTCATCTGAGAGGAAAAACTCTGCCAGTCTCCGTGCGGCTTCAGCCTTTCGTGCATCTTCACTTTTCAAGATACTGAGCGTCATGATCTCTCCATAGGCAGAGGGCTCCGTATTGGTGATGAGGGGTGAGAACGCAGTGTTCTTCACAAGGTTCTCATCGAACTCAGCCCCGCCGGAGAGGTCTGCAAAGTTTTCACCGGTAAGGGAAGCAGATGCGACTTCTGCAAGTGAAAGGTCATCCATGATATAGGTGGAGTAGTAAAACATAGCCATCTTTCCCTGGATATAATAATCTCTTGCTCTCCAGTTCTGTGGTCCTGGGGGATTGAATTTTGAGAGTTCTTTATAGAATTCCACAGTCTCTTTGAATTCCGGAGAACTGATGTTCAGATTCCCGTCAGCGTCAAAGAGGTGAGCACCGTTCGAAGTCGCAAGATGTGTGAATACCTGTTGGGTATAGTTTTCAGGTTTTGTACCGATGAGGATACCATACTGTTTGTTCTTTGGATCATTGAAGTATTCTGCAGCTTTCAGGAGGTTGTCCCAGGTGTTTGGTGGTTCCAGACCTGCTTCTTTGAACCAGTCTGCTCGATACCAGAAACCTTGAGCTGAAAAATGGAAAGGTATACCAAAGTAGGTCCCATCGTTCATTTTTACATTGTTCAATGATCCCGGATAGAAGACATCTTGTCCTATACTCTTGATGACCTGAGCATTGGATGCACTATCGACAATGTTCTCATTACTATAACTCATGGCGAAGGAGGGTGAAGTCTCTATGAGTGAAGGGCGGTTTGCCTGTCCGGCTGCTGCCAGCTGTGCAGAGAACTCGTTGTCTTCAACAGGGAGCATAGTTACTTTGATATCGGGATTGAGTATCTGGAACACATCCAGGATCACCTGGATCTTCTCTTGTCTTTCGCTCTGTGTCTGTCGAGTCCAGAACTGGATCTCGACAGGTTCTATCGTATCTGTGGTCTCTTTCTGGGCATTCGCACTTAGCGGTAACAATGCTGCCACCAATAAGACAAGGATCATGCCATTCTTAGCTATTTTTCTCATAGACGTCCTCCGATGTTTTTTATCCACAGTGCAAGTTGCACGATATATATTGCAAACTATTACTGTATTTGCACGATATCATGGGAATATTAGTCTGTCAAATAGAAAATACAACTTTTCATTGCAATGTATAGTAATATTGTCTATAATTCAATCGTGCAAATTGCATAAACCTATCATGTGTTGGAGCTGTCCTATGATAACCATCTCCGAAGTAGCTGAATATTGTAATGTGAGTGAGTCTACCGTATCCAGAGTTGTCAATGGAAGTACAAAGATAAGCCGTGCAACCACCGATGTCGTTTTGAAAGCCATCAAGGAACTCGGTTATGTCCCTACGAGAAAGAAGAAGGAGAAATCTAAATCGGAAGAGCTGTTACTCGTCATGCCCAATACATCGCTCTATACGCTCGGGACTACGGTTCAGGAGATGTCTCTCACCCTGTATGAATCAGAATATGATATTCGTATCGTGAACCTCCATCAGGAACGTCTTATAACGCCGGAGATCGCACGCCAGCTCTGTAAGAAGAATACTGCAGGAATAATCCTCTATGGATGTATCGTAGATGAAGAGGCTGCGGGAGTGTTCTATGCTCAGCAGGTACCGACGATCGTCCAGCAGGGTGATACGAGCCAGTTGGTCTCAGTCTGTGTGAACAACTACAATGGCATGAGAGATGCTGTCTTATATGTATTGTCACGGGATTATACCGATATCGCCCTAGTCGGTTGGAGCCCGAATGATTTCAATATCAGGGCACGGACTGATAGTTACCGAAACACCCTGGATGAGGCAGGAATCGACAGTTCACGTATTCTAATGACAGAACTGGATATTCAGGGTGGCTATACGGCGATGAAGTGCCTGTATGAGCAAGGGCTTCCCGAGGTTGTCGTGTTCGCCGCTGATATCCTGGCGTATGGAGGGATCAAGTTCCTTCATGAAAAAGGTATTCGTTATCCTGAAGATATCGGGTTGATCGGATTCGACGATGCCTATCTTTCTGAAGTTCTCGGTCTCACTTCGATGTATCAGTTACTGCAGGAGAATGCCCGTCTGGTCATAGAGAATCTGCTTTGGATGATAACACACAAGACAGTGAGCCCTCCCAAAGAAATCCTTCTTACCCCAAGGTTGGTCGTAAGGAACTCGTTACGATAACAATGAGCCTGCAGATCAAGGGAAGGTCGTCCCTTTCGCCGTACGATACGTACCCGGAGACATCTCATAGACTTTTCTGAATACCCTCCCGAAATCTGAAGGGCTCTCAAAATCGAAATGATGACTCACCTCGGCTATACTCCGTTCCGGGTGGGCTATGAGATATCGTGCCGATTCCTGCAAACGTATGAGCAGACATCGCTGTACTACCGTCATGCTGCAGGAATCCTGCATGAGCCTTCTGAGTGTCCTCGGGCTTGTACAGGCATAGTTCGCTATCTCGTCGATAGTAAGTCTTCTACGTGCATTGTCACGCATGAAATGTAATGCCATCTCTAATCGGGGGTCTGAGTCCATCATGAACACTGTCCCAGTCCTGTTTGCTGTTTTCAGGAGGATCTGCAGTACGATCGAGCGACCTATGCTCTCCTGGGTAAGCGCCCAGGCCATAGGATCTTCCTGAGGGGTACTCCCTTTCAAGGTCTGAAAGAGTGTCTCCAATTCACCACACGATGAGACTTTGCTGGTATGTTCTGTAAGATACGCTGAGATAAGAGGATCAAAGAGATCTTGGATGGTTCTGTTCCCAGTTTTGTGCAGGGAAAAGGAGATGAAATGGATCATGAGGTGGTCCTGTGCATCTGAGATTATCTCATGACATACAGCGGGGTCGGCCACAAAGAGATCTCCTTTTCTGAGGGGGAGTTGCTGCGTCCCATACGTAAAGGTCCCGGTTCCCTGCAGAACGAGGCACGCTTCGAAGTAGGAGTGCCTATGGACACCGTTTCGGCTCCCTTTGAAGTTCAGGAAGTTTCCCAGACTTACCCACAATTCCCATGCTCCCAGGGTAGTGGTACCGATGAATCTTCTATCCAATAAAAATCGATTGCACAGATCTGTCCGATTCTGCATATCCATCGTCCAAAAATCCTCTCCAATCTTTTCAGGAATCCCCTTACCATACGATATAACCTAATCACTCATTTTTCGCAGTTGAAAACAGGGCTTGAAATAGCGGTGTAAAAAGGTAAAAAATACTAATAATTCGTTATCATATATAGCAATAGACCTCTATATATGGTATAGTATAGTTGAACAAAATAAAACACCAAAGAGG
>JAIPFY010000097.1 GCA_021736385.1 Spirochaetia bacterium
TTTTACGCCGATGGTACTACAGGTAAGCTGTGGGAGAGTAGGTAATCGCCAGGCTTTTTTTATTTTTTGTTCTCAACCCCATCAGCACACGAGCCATCCTCCTGCAGGATGGCTCGCTTGCGTCCCGGGGAACCCTTCGGCAGATCTGCCTCCTGAGGATGGTGTCTCCCGGGTTTCTGAGAAATAAGTTGCAATACCGGTGATAATGCGTGAAGATAGGTATACCTCAGGTAGCACAGATCATAGACGGAGCAGGGCCATGGATGAACAGTACAGGATGATATTGGTTGACGATGAAGATGAAGTACGGGGACGGATCAATTCGAAGATCACCCCGGAAAGCGGCTTCGTCGTCGTCGGCAGTGCCGGTAACGGATATGATGCGGTGGAACTCATCGAGAAGACCGCTCCTCATATCGTGCTGACGGACATCAAGATGCCATATATAGACGGTATCGAGCTCACACGGATCATCAAGCGGGACTATCCCACCGTGAAAGTGGCCTTCATCACCGGATATGATGAGTTCGAATATGCCCGTGAGGCAGTGGATCTGCATATCGTCAGCTATCTGACCAAGCCGGTCTCTCAGGAAGATATCACCAGTTTCCTCATACGTCTCAAACAGGAACTCGATACCGAATATGAACAGAAGTACGATATCGAGAAGCTCAGATCACGGTATGAGCAGCATATACCGATGATCATTGAGAACTTCTTCAGCTCCTACCTCATCACCGGAAGACGGTACTACGATGAGGGGCGTGACAACCTGCGTTCCTATGGTGTCACGCTCGATGACACCCGCTATCTGCTGTCCTATGTGAAGATCGAACAGGAGCAGCACACCGATGATGTCAAACAGCGGGAGGAGCGGAAGGTGTCAGTCCGTACCACCATGCAGTCGACCCTTGAACGCTACGGCTATGGGCACTACAGCTTTCTCTTCCTTGACGGTATCGTCTTCATCATCAAAGAGAGCGGTGAGGAGTTCATGAAGAAGATCGATCAGGTCCTCTATGAGATGGTGAAGATCCTGCAGCGGTTCCTGTCGGTCTCGATCAGCATCGGCGTGAGCCGTCTGCATCGAGAATTCTCCTCCCTGCAGGATGCCTATCATGAGGCGGAGATCGCGTTGGGGTACAGTGCCTTCCTCAATACCGGAAGGATCGTCTATATCAATCAGCTGCAGAAGGACACCACCACCGTTCTCAGCCTTGCTGAACATGATATCCAGAGACTCGAATACGCTGCGAAGTTCGGTACCGATGATGATGTGAGAACTCACATAGATTCCCTGCGCCGCAGTACCCATAGTGATCAGCAGATCATCACGAACTACCGGCTCTATACGATCAATCTGGTCAATGTCGTGGTCTCCTTCGCTGAATCGATGAAAGTCGACCTGCAGGAGGTGCTCAATGGTGATATTCTGGAGATCATCAGCAGATTCCGTCATGTGGATCAGCTCTATGACTGGGTACTTTCCACGATCCTGCTGCTGCGAGAGCAGAACGAGGCTGCACGAAAGGACAATTCACAACGCTATATCGATGCTGCTGCCGCCTATATGCAGGAGAACTACCAGGACTTCACGATCTCGATGGAACAGGTCTGTGATGACCTGGGGATCAGCATCTCCTATCTCAGCCTGCTGTTCAGGAAGCATATGAAGACGACGTTCGTCAAGTATCTTACGAGCATCAGGATGGAGAAGGCGCATGAACTCCTGAGGTTCACCGGAGACCGGATCATAGAGATCGCACAGTCCTGCGGTTATCGTGACGTCTACTATTTCAGCCACAGCTTCAAGAAGTACTACGGGGTATCACCAAGGAACTATCGTGAAACGCTTGATACATGATCTTACGATACGACAGAGCATACTTGCCGCATTCCTCGGGATCGTCTTATCGATCCTCTCTCTGACCGGTCTGATCTTCTATACCTCCTTCTCTCAGCAGACTGACCTCATGATCGAGGATCACTCCCGTGAGATCAACAAACAGATCGTCTATAACTATGAGAACTACATCAACAGTGTCATAGAGACGGCGAACTACATCCAATACATCACCTCCGGCTTCGATGTGCGAGACTCCTATGACTACCTGCAGGATAAGTACCTGATCAATACCGAGATCAAGAAGGATGTCGTCTCGGTCTACCTGTTCGACACGGAAGGACGCAGGGTCCTGGGCAACGAGGTCTCGGAGAACTCAGCGCACACGATCACTGCGCAGCGATGGTTCACCGCCGCACTGCAGGAACGCCTTATCTTCCACTTCTCTGCCGAAGACAGGCAGAGCCTGCTGCCGAAGAACGAGGAACACGTGATCTCTGTCTCACGATACGCTGAATACATCGAAGGCGGGCAGCAGAAGAGGGGAGTCCTGCTCATCGAACTGAACTCCAATACCATCAATGAGCTGGCAGAGAAGACCAACCTCGGTCCAACCGGACATATCATCATCATCGATGATGATGACAGCCTGATCAACACCCTGGGCTCGTATGAACTGGACCAGCTCGATATGAGCATGGCGATCGCCGTAGAGTCCTACTACGGGGGGTTCATGACCGAGATCGACCACAAGACGATGTACATGAACATCACTCCGCTGTCCAATACCCGCTGGAGGATCGTCAATGTCATCGATGTGGATCATACGGCACAGGTCAAACGCCAGATGCTGCTGACTCTGCTGATGATCTTCGTCGTGTCGATCTTCGTGGCAGCTGTGGTCTCTGTAGCCATGTCCCGCAGGATATCGAACCCGCTCAATACCCTCAAAGAGAGCATGAGGAGTATCGAACAGGGCAGCTTTCACTCCAAGGTCGTGGTGACCGGGCAGCGGGAGGTCGTACATCTCTCCGAGACGTTCAACAGTATGATCGATACCATCCAGTCGTTGATGGAGCGGATCCTCAACGAACAGCGGGAGAAGCGAAAGACCGAACTTCGTGCCCTGCAGAACCAGATCAACCCGCACTTTCTCTATAACACCCTCGATTCGATCATCTGGCTGGCTGAGAACGACCGTTCAGAGGATGTCATCACCACCGTGAGTGCCCTTGCCCGCTTCTTCCGTATCAGCATCTCAGGAGGAGAGAACTTCATCACCCTCGAGGATGAGATCCAGCATGTCAGGAATTACCTGACGATCCAGAAGGTCAGGTACCAGAAGAAGTTCGAGTACCGATTCGAGGTGGATCGGGAGGTGGTGGGACTGAAGGTCATGAAACTGATCCTGCAGCCGCTCGTGGAGAATGCGATCAACTACGGCATCGGGGATGAGCAGGAGACCATCACCCTCCGATGCTTCAGGCGTGAGGACTCCCTCATCCTCGAAGTCGAGAATACCGGATACGGGATCACCGATGAACGGATCAGGGAGATCTACAGGATCATCAACGGTACGGACAAGACGACCAGCGTCGGCTTGAGGAACGTCTATCTTCGGTTGAAACTCTACTACGGCGCTGCAGCTGACCTGATCATCAGCAGCAGTCTCGATGTCAGTACGACCATGCAGGTAGTCATCCCCGTACGGGAGCCTGTCCAGGCCATAGAGAATCAGGAGGAGGTCACCTGATGTTAGAACAACACCCGAAGGATCCTGCCGAAAGACATCTGATCATCATCCTGACGTTCATCCTGCTCCTCTTCAGTCTCAGCTCCTGCAGCGACACGCAGACCCGCGTCGGTCTGGTGCTCTACAACGAGAGTGATCCATTCGTCTATAACTATGCTCGTTCTATCGAAGAACATGCGCAGGGGGTCTTCTCTCTGAGCAGAGCCGATTCGGGGAACTCCCAGATCCTGCAGAACGAGCAGATCGCACAGATGCTCGATCAGAAGCTGGATCTGCTGATCATCAATCCGGTCGACCGGTTGAGTGTCTATTCCATCATCAAGCGTCAGCGTGAGATGGACATCCCTGTGATCTTCTTCAACCGTGAACCACTGCTCAAGGACCTTGATCTCTGGGAGGATGCCTACTATGTGGGAGCGAAAGCAGAACAGTCGGGACGGCTGCAGGCTGAACTGATCATGGAGCTCTTCGGTAATGATCCCAGGCAGCTCAATCGGTTCGATAAGAACGGCGACAACGTGATCCAGGCTATCATCCTCAAAGGAGAGCAGGGACATCAGGATGCTGAGATACGCACCAGTGAGGTGCTGAGGATCTTTCACGATCAGGGCTATGCCATGGAGGCTGTGATCGAAGTGGCCAACTGGGAGAGTACCCAGGCCTATGAGAAGATGGAACAGATCGCGAAGACCTTCGGGACGGACTTCGAGGTGATCATCTCCAACAATGATGCCATGGCTATTGGGGCTATAAAACGCATGAAAGAGGCCGGGTTCTTCACCGATACGAACGGCAACGGCAGGATCGACCCGCTCGATGAGCTGTGGGTCCCGATCGTCGGAATTGACGGGATCAGTGAAGCTGTGGAGCTTATCGAGTACGGGTATCTCTATGGCACGGTCCTGAACGATTCGAACTCTCAGGCACAGGCTGTGGTCGAACTCAGTGAGTACCTGCTCGGTCTGCGAAAGGAGCAGGAGATGACCTATCGGCTCCTGGATGATACCTATGTCTGGATCGATTATAAGGTATTCACTCTTGATTAGCCATGATCGAGGTCTCAGGCTCATTGTATAGGATCTTATAACAATTGTAGAGGATATTACATTGTGTGATCTCCTATCGGTGGTACCCTTCTTGTAACGCAGCGATGCGAAAAAACAAAAGAGGTAGAGAATGAAAAAGATTTTACTCACAGCATTGGCTCTTATGATGATACTTCCCCTTACCGGTGTGTTTGCCGGAGGACAGACTGAAGACGGTGCCATAACCGTAGGTGCCAACATCTACAGCTTCCAGGATAACTTCATGAACGGTGTCATCAAACCCGAGCTGGACAGATATGCCGAAGAACTCGGTCTGGAACTTGATGTGGTCGACTCAGAAGGCCAGCAGGCCAAGCTGAACGATCAGGTAGACATCTTCATCACAAAAGGTGTTGACGTGCTTGCCATCAACCTGGTAGATCCTGCTTCTGCCTCCTCGATCATCGAGAAAGCAAAGAAAGCCGGGATCCCTCTGATCCTGTTCAACAAGGAAGCTACTGAAGCCGGAGTCATGAACACCTACGACAAAGTATGGTATGTGGGAACCAACTCAGCTGAATCAGGGATCATTCAGGGAGAGATGATGGTTGCTGACTGGAAAGCCAATGCAGACTGGGACAGGAACGGAGACGGTGCTGTACAGTACGTACTGCTCAAAGGCGAACCCGGACATCCTGATGCAGAAGCACGAACCAAATACTCAGTGAAGGCCTTCACCGATGCCGGCATCCCCGCAGATCAGCTTGCTCTTGAAGCAGACCCCAACTGGTCAACGACCCATGGTAATGACAAGATGGCAGCATGGCTGACCTCAGGTTTCGGGAATGATATCGAACTGGTCATCTGTAACAACGACGGTATGGCTTTCGGAGCTATCAACGCATTGAAGGCAGCTAATGTACAGCTTCCTCTCTATGGAGTAGATGCTCTTTCACAGGCACTCCAGCACATCGCTGACGGCGAGATGAACGGAACTGTCCTGAATGACGGAGTCAACCAGGCCCGAGCTACCCTCGATCTTGCAAAGAACGCAGCAATGGGAAAGACCGTGACCGAAGGGACCAACTGGACACTGGATACTGACGGGACCAAAGCAGTCCGAGTACCCTACGTGGCTGTGACACCTGAGAATTACAAGTCATTCCAGTAGTAGAGAACGAATATCGTATCTGATGAAAGATACACAACAGTAAGATATCAGGGCATCCGGGTCTGCCCGGAGCCCTGATATCACATCATGACCTGGATCTGGATCGATCGACCACCGGGAGCTCTCAGTATCGTGCCGGGCAGCCCCGAACAGTCAGGATCCGGAACTCTGTTACGAGAAACATGAAGAGGTGTGAAAGTGCAGAATGAATTTATGCTTCAGATCAAAGACGTCTGCAAGTCCTTCTCAGGCGTGCAGGTACTCAATGACGTCAGTCTCAATGTCCGTCCGGGGACCGTCCATACCCTGATGGGGGAGAATGGAGCAGGAAAATCAACACTGATGAAGTGCCTGTTCGGGATCTATCTCCAGGACTCAGGCGAGTTCTTTCTCGAAGGACGACCCTACAACTTCACCGATCCGAAACATGCCCTTGAGAATGGGGTCTCCATGGTACATCAGGAGCTCAATCAGGTGACCAAGAGGACCATCATCGATAACATATGGCTGGGAAGATACCCGAAGAAACGAGGTTTTGTCGATGAGAAGAAGATGCATGTCGACACGATAGATCTCTTTTCACGGCTCAACATACATCTGGATCCGAAGACGCGACTCGATAAACTGTCAGTCTCACAGAGGCAGATGGTAGAGATCGCAAAAGCCGTCTCCTATAATGCGAAGATCATCGTACTTGATGAACCTACCTCCTCCCTGACTGAGAACGAAGTCAATCTCCTGTTCGACATCATCCGGGTACTCAAGACTAACGGCGTGGGGATCGTCTACATCTCACACAAGATGGATGAGATCTTCGCCATATCCGATGAGGTCACGGTCCTCAGGGACGGGACCTACATCGGTACTGAGAGCATCAAGACCCTGACGATGGAGCGGATCATCAACATGATGGTCGGAAGAGATCTCGAGGAGCGATTCCCTCCCAAAGAGAACATTCCAGGTGATGTCCATATGTCGGTCAGGAATCTGAGCACCCGCTATGCCCCGAAGGTCTATGATGTGAACTTCGATCTGCGAAAGGGTGAGATCCTCGGAGTCGCGGGCCTCGTCGGTGCAGGAAGGACGGAGATGCTCGAGGCCTTGTTCGGTAACCGTACAAAACTCTCAGGGGAGATCATGATCGACGGCACAGTGATCGCGAACACCTCTCCTCAGAAAGCCATACAGAACCGATTCGCGCTGCTGACCGAAGAACGGCGTGAGACCGGTATCTACCCGGTAGCAGATATCACCTTCAACTCGACGATAGCGAACATCTCGGCGTACAGAAACAAGTCGGGATTCCTCGTCGACAGGAAGATGAGGACCGATACCGACCTGCAGATCAAGAACATGAGGATCAAGACCCCCCATCGCAGAGAGAAGATCCGTGCATTGAGCGGCGGGAATCAGCAGAAGGTGATCATCGGCAGATGGCTGCTGACCAACCCCGATATCCTGCTGCTTGATGAACCGACACGCGGTATCGATGTCGGAGCCAAGTTCGAGATCTACCAGTTGATCATCAATCTGGCGAAGAGCGGGAAATCAGTGATCATGGTCTCCTCGGAGATGCCCGAACTGCTGGGAGTGACCAATAGGATCCTTGTCATGAGCAATGGACACCTGTCAGGGATCGTTGAATCAGAGAAGACCACTCAGGCAGAGATATTTACTCTGGCTACGAAATATCTAAAGAACAACAAAGAGGTAGAAGTATGATTAAGGCATTGACTAGTAAGTACTTGAATAAAACTCAAGAAGAGTGGAAAGACCTGCTGATCAACAATGCGATCTATATCGTCATTTTCTCGATCATCATCTTCATCATCGCCTATGAGCCGAAGTTCGTCTCTGCAGCGGTATTCAAGAATATTCTCACCCAGTCATCAGTCAGATTGATCCTTGCCTACGGGGTCGCAGGGATCATCATCCTCCAGGGGACAGACCTGTCTCTCGGTCGATCGGTCGGGTTCGCGGCGGTGATCTCTGCCTCTCTGCTTCAGCGTCCTGATTATGCTGCGCGATTCTATACGGATATGGGTCAGCTGCCGCTCTTCCTTCCGATGGTAGCCGCTATCCTGGTCTGTGCCTTCTTCAGTGCGATCAACGGCTATGTGGTAGCAAAATTCCTCATCCATCCATTCCTGGCCACCATGGGAATGATGATCACCCTCTACGGCGTCCTCTCGATCTATTTCGCCTCCGGAGACCCCGGTCCGCAGCCGATCGGCGGATTCGACACACGGTACACCGAACTGGTGATCGGATCGACCATGGGTATCCCGAATCTTGTCATATTCGCAGCGGTGACCAGCGTCCTGGTATGGATCCTCTGGAACAAGACGGTGTTCGGTAAGAACATGTATGCCGTTGGCGGTAATCCTGAGGCTGCGACTGTCTCGGGAGTGAACGTGCTCAAGACTACCGTCCTGGTCTATATCCTCGCGGGAGTCCTCTACGGAGTAGGCGGCTATCTGGAAGCAGCACGAATCGGAAGTGCCAACAACGGTACGGGCTTCGGGTATGAGCTTGATGCTATCGCAGCCTGTGTCGTCGGAGGTATCTCCTTCAGCGGTGGTGTGGGTAAAGTATCAGGAGCTATCGCAGGAGTCCTGATGTTCACCATCATCAGTTATGGTATGACCTTCATCGGTATGGATATGAACTATCAGTACATCCTCAAGGGTGTCATCATCGTGGCTGCAGTCGCTCTTGATACCAAGAAGTATCTGAAGAAGTCCTGACAGCAGGGTTCAACGGAACACACAGGGCCGGATGGCCGGTACATGGATTTCTTCATGTACCGGC
>JAIPFY010000011.1 GCA_021736385.1 Spirochaetia bacterium
GCTTGCTATTTCCAACCAGAAGCTGTTTCTTTGGTCTCGGAAGAAACAATTCTGTAGTATCCGTATCAACAAGTTTGCCCATCCTGATTTTCTTCTCACTCAGGATCGGGCACTTGATGAGCTCGTTGAATACGCAGACTCGTTTCTTATGTTCGCCTGACTGGACGGAGTCGACATTCAGTTCAGAAGAATCAGAGACTGATTTTATGCTGAACTGATAGGTCACCATGGAAGTCTCTTCGGGCGTTTTAACAACACAATCGTATAAGAGCGTTGCCACATCCGAATCTACGTTGATAAAATCTGCAAATTTCTTTGGAATTGTGCGTCCGCAGAGTGCGTATTTCAATAATTCCAAGGCATCTATCAGTGCAGTCTTGCCCGAACCATTTTGTCCATACAATCCTACGATACTGGACCTGTAATTCTTTCTCATGTTCTCGAAAGATAGAGACCCGTAGATAACATTCTTGAAGTTGTGTATGGTAATACCAGTGATTCTCACCGAAGTCGGTTTCATTAATAGCGCCTCCAATTCCTTCCTGACCTGTACATGATGTCATGATTTATCGTTTTTGTCAATATGAATTAATATAATTGCACATTATGTGCAATATTCTGATAACAAACTCTACAGGAATAGTATCTGAATGAAAATAACATGATACATGAGTTGAAAGATATCAACTCCGGTCTTTTCGTTTGCAACTTAAGCCTACATCCTCTGAACTACTAGAACAGGCCACGAGAGGGGCCTGTTCTAGTAGTCTTTTCACTGTGTTTTATAGAATTTATGTTGAGCCGTTATTATGTATGATATTATTAATGTGAATGAGGGAATAATAAAAAAGTTGCTTATGTGACTGCGATATGAACGAAATTACATGGCATCTGAAAAGAATCACATCATAAAGTGAGTGTTCACTCTATAATAAATGCATACACAGTAATTGTTTGCGAAATCGATGAAACCAATGATAGAATGGTATGTGCACGCATATGAGTGACTGATTGATCGATCGATTCATCGATCGAGAGTGTGCATCACCACAGGAGGAATGATATGAAAAGAGCAGCTGCATTGCTTGTCATACTGTGTCTTGCCGGCTTTGCTGCAAGCGGCATCGGTACCGAGAGTGTATACGATCTGGTCGTCCCCCAGAGTTACAGTACCCTGTCTGTCAGCGGAGCGCTGGGCTCTCTGGGCAACAGCTCCCTGGGAAACAATGTCCTGGAGATCGATCTGTCGGGCGGGACGACTTCGTTTTCCATCGGCGGGACCGGAATGTACTATTATATGCATCAGGATGAGGATACCTTCTTTGAGGTAGATGCGGAAGCGACTGTCTTTGCAAATACCACCAGTGCCGGTATCGACCTGCCTATCAATAATCTGGTGAGATTCAAGAGCTATACCCTCGATCTGGAGGGGTATCCCGGGTTCATCGCAGCCGGAGGCGACGGTACCCTGAATCTCAGGACCACCGGGATCACGACCGAGATCAGACCCTATATCGGTGTCGGTGTCGGGCGTGAGTACTCGATCGATACCATCCTCACCGCGGAAGTGATGATGAAGCACCTGGGCGTGGAACCGACAGAGGAGCGGGTGCGAGCGGCAGCTGAGGTGATGTACACCAGCGCGAAGATCTTCAGTCAGTATACGGATGATCGAAGAGAGAATGCCATCGAGTACTACACGCAGCTGGCAGCGGCGATGGGGATCCCCGATCGTGTCCTGGATGTCATCTTCATCACCTCATCGCAGATATATGACTATGAGGTGGCCCGGTATACAGGATTCACCAAAGGCTGGGAGGCCATGGTGAGTCTGAACCCAACCTTCAGTTACTTCACCACCGCTTCGTTCTCAGGTACCATCGATATCGGGGCTTCCTACGGAGACTTCTTCCTTGATCAGATGCTCTATGCGAAAGCCTGGGCTACCGGCTCTGTCGGGTTCAACAGTGGATTGACCTATGGGCTGAGTGCTGACCTCCAGGCGGTCTATCTGCCGGAAGACTATCGCTGGTGGGCTGAAGGGCATCTGGAACTCGGGGTATCGAACAGCTCGAGCTTCAGCGCCGATGTCCTGGGTGAGGGCCACTACCTGCTGAACCCCAATTTCGACATTCATGCAGGAGCTCAGATCGGCACCAGCGGTCTGAAGATCTTTGCAGGCGGCTTCTACCGGATCTGGTGATCGGTCACAGCAGCAGCACAGAAGAGGGCCCCTGTCTCAGGGGCCCTCTTCATGGGTAGTGTCGTTACATCAGGCTCACTTCATAAGGATCGCTGAGAGCTCCTCATCGGTGATGAACTGGGCACTGTAGGTGATCCCGTATCGTGAGAGTCCTCTGGTGAAGGACCTCATATGGTTCTCAGATCCCCGAAGCAGGCTTGCATAGGTCATGAGGATGAGCTCGTTCTCGGTCTCGTCCATCAGCTCCTGCAGATCCTTGATGTCCAGATCTTCGATCATGGCTCCCACGCTGTAGGCCTCTGCGGCTGAGATACTCCCTTGTTCGACGAGTTCATCATAGAGGGACTGCAGATGGGCATCGGTGAAGACCCCCGGGGTATCATCAGTGACAGGGTCGGGGATCCCGTAGGTGGCAAGTACCCGTCCCACTGCATCCATGTGGGTCTGCTCACTTCCTGCGATATTGCTGAACGCCCGCAGGTTCCAGATGTCAGCCAGAGCATCGTAGACATCCCGTGCCAGTTTCTCTTCTTCTCTCATCAGCAGGAGCCCTTCGACTTCTGCTGCACTCAGCCCGTCATAAACCGACAGGTCCTCAGTGGGACTCTCGGTCCCGGTGATCTCTTCGGTGTACTCGGTCGTTCCCTGCGCAGCGATCGAGAAGATCATAAGCAGCAGCAGGGCGGTAATAGCGGTTATTCGTTTCATGGTATTCCTCCGTAGTTCGTTTTTTGTCTGTTTGGTATCTATACCATACTGAGCGGTGGTTAAGGATCGGCTGTCTCTACGGTTGAGATTCCTTAACCTGATCTCTGGTATGGCGGAACGGGGTGATCGCAGTGCCCCATTGTGTTGTTGCATGCATAATGGTTTGTATGGTATGATCCACGTATATCTTGATCTGTGGAGCGCTATATGAAGATGAACACCTATATTCTCGAAGCCCTGGAAGAGGAGGCTGCCTCTTCGGTGATCGATCAGATCCATCTTGGTCTGGGCTATACTGCCGTGACTCTCAGCGACGGCCGCTGCGGGCTGTGCAGTACCTGGATCGAGAAGAAGGGCAGCTGTACGCTCTTCAAAGAACCTGAAGAGTTCGAAGGGATGCCCGCACAGCTGCTGCTGCAGAAGATCTCCTCAGAGGATACGGTGACCCGCACCGCGGTCATCGCTCTGGTCAATGCCTTGAACTATCGCAGGGCAGCAGCCCTGAAGGATGATGAGGGCGAGCTCTTTACTGATCTCGGTCTGCACGCAGGCAGCACGGTCGCCATGGTGGGTTACTTCGCCCCGATCGTTCAGCAGCTCAGCAGCATCGGCGTATCGGTACGGGCCTATGACATCGGGAAAGAGGTGGGCTCTCAGGATGAGTTCTATCAGTGGGCACGTGAGGATGCTGATGCTCTGATCCTTACCGCGACGAGTGTGATCAGCAACAGCACCGAAGAGGTCTTCGAGCACCTCAAAGGCAAGAGGCTCCCGACGGTGATCATGGGACCCTCTGCGATCATGATCCCTGAGATCTATCGGGACCTGCCGATCACCATCTGTGCAGGGACGGTCCCGACCGATATCCCGGGTACGCTCAAGGCGATCCGCAACGGCAAGGGGACTCCGGTACTGCATCGGTATGCACGGAAGGTCTACTGTCGAATCGGGTAGTGCTCCTCTGCCGTATCGGTAATCGACACGTGTTCTTATTGAGTGATGAGGATTTCTACCGTATACTACGTGCAGAGGTCTGTCTTCTTTTACAGCAGGCCGGGGAGGTCTTATGAAATGGTACTGGTATATCATCATGATCCTGATCTGGGCTATCGCGATACTGCTGGTGGTAACCAGTTCCTGGTGGTATCTGCTGCTGATACTGATCGCGCTCAATCTCATAGAATATCTTCTTGCAGGGTTATGGTTCGGCAGGAGAGCCGGTACGAACTTCGTCCTGAATCTGGTGCTGTCGCTGATCTTCGGCTTCGTCTGGTGGTCCTCTCTGCGAGAGTCAGGGGCCTCTGGTCCCAAGACCCCGATCGAGTGACCCGGTGAGGCCCCTGCGATCTCAGCATACCGACCGTCCCCGCATCGTCTGTTTCGGGGACAGTATCACCCGGGGGATCCCCGGGTCCTCGTATGTCGCCTATCTTCCTTCTCATCTGCAGGCTGAGAATCACGGCCTCGGCGGTGATACCCTCAACGGGATGGCGAAGAGGGTGGATGCCTATCTCAAGCTGCATACTCCCGACCATGCAGTACTGCAGATCGGGACCAATGACATCCTGCATCCCTACCTGCGCGGCAGGTCTATGCGCTGGAAGAGTGTCGTACAGCGTACGATCGAGGGGAAGGGTATCCCCATCGTCGAGCCTGAGGCTTTCACTGAACGACTGGCAGGACTGATCGAGCAGCTGCTGCCCTGCAGGGTCTCCGTCGTGAGCATCCCCTGTATCGGGGAGGTGCTCCTGTCGGATCTCAATCTCAAGGTGGATGCCTATAACCGACAGATCTCAGCATGCTGCAGGACCTATGGTATACCTTTCATCGATTTCAACAGCACTCAGAAGCAGACCCTGAGTGCCCGCGAGGACTGCAGCCCTCTGGTCCTGCACCCGCATCCTTCGTACGTCGTGCTCGATATCCTCTCGACAAGCGTGTTCCCGCTGGGTTCATGGCTTTCAGAACGACGAAATCTCTCTCTGACCATCGATGGGGTCCATCTCAATGAGACAGGTGCCGGGATCCTGGCACAGCTGGTGCAGGAGCAGGCCTTCCCTGATCTGCCCGGCTGATCGTACATCATCCCCTGACACGTCATATCGATGATATGCCTGCTCTGCATACGTGCAGAGGATCCTGATCGATCGTATCCTGTCACCCAAAAAGACTCAATGAGGAGAAGCTGTATGGTAGATGCACATGTACACATCGATCAGTATGAGCAGGCGACCCTCGATCAGGTCATCGGACAGATCGAAGACCATCGGATCACCACCCTCTGTGTCGCAACCGATCAGGACTCCTACACCAGGACCTGTGAGATCGCACTGCGCTCTGATCTGCTGATTCCCGCCTTCGGTATCCATCCATGGTATGCACATCGTGCAGACCTGCACAGCCGGGAGACTGAGATCTCTCTTGCCCGGAGCCCGGTGATCGGCGAAGCCGGGCTCGATCACTGCTGGGTCGATGATGACGATGGGCAGTATGAGCGGCAGAAGCAGGTGTTCACCTATCTCTGTGAATACGCTGCAGCTGAGAGAAAACCGATGAACATCCATACCAAAGGGGCTGAACGGCAGGTGCTCGATATCCTACGGTCAGTCGGGAATGACCAGGTCACGGTCCACTGGTACTCGGGGCCGATCACGCTGCTGCGCGGCTATCTTGATGCGGGATGCTTCTTCACCCTCGGGGTGGAGCTGCTGCAGTCCCCGCTGATCCGGGAAGTGCTGCGGTATCTTCCTGCAGACCGCATTCTGCTTGAGACTGATAACCCGGGAGGGTATCAGTGGCTGTATGGACGTATCGGGATGCCCGATGATATCTTCCCTGTCTGTGCCGAAGCCGCCCGGATCAGGGGAGTGGACATCGAAGCGTTCACAGAGCAGCTCCAGCTCAACTGGAGGGCTTCACTACAAGGGGTAGAGCTATGAAGACCATAACGAAACAGGTGATCGAACGGGGAGCTGCAGCATTGGCAGTTTCGGCTCCTCCTCTGTACCATGCGATCTATCAGTACCGGATGCACCGCTCAGGCGCTGAGGAAGTGAACCGGGAGCTGATGGAGTACCAGAATGCTGATGGCGGGTTCGGCCACTCGATCGAAGCTGACTTCCAGCTTCCTTCCTCCACTCCCATGGCGGTAAGCACGGCCTATGGCATCTGGAGGGAGCTCGGCACAGCTGCCGACAGGCAGATGGTCGGTGCTGCGGTGAACTATCTGGAACAGACCTACTGTGCCCCACGGGGCGGTTGGTACTCCGTGACCTCAGAAGTGAACGACTATCCTCATGCCCCCTGGTGGGAGTACGATGCGAAGCGGGGCGGGACGGTGATCGATGCACACTGGGGTAATCCGACAGCTGAGATCTGTGCTCTGCTGCATGAGCATCGTGATATGGTGAAAGAGCTTGATGTCGATATGCTCATCGACCGGGCGATCAGGTATCTCCGAGGGCTGGATACCTACCGTTCACCTCATGAGATCTACTGCTTCATCAGGCTGTATGATGTGCTTGATGCACAGAGACAGCACCTCATGCACTCCAGTCTATACCGTGCGATCGGTGAGTCGATGGAACGGGATCGATCCTTGTGGGGTTCCTATCATCCGAGGCCGTGTGACTTCGTCAGTGACCCTCAGCATCCGCTCTACGGAGCCCTGGAAGGGCTTGCTGAAGCGCATCTTGATCACCTCATCGATACTGTCACTCCCGAAGGTCTGTGGATACCCCACTGGGAGTGGGGACAGGATCCCCAGAGTTGGGCGTATGCGAAGAGGGCCTGGACCGCTGTGCTGTTTCTCAAACACAGTGCGCTGCTCCAGGCGCATGGGAGGATCCGCTGAACAGAACCGGCCGGGCTAGGTGTTCAGTACCTGGCAGGCTGTATAGGCCCGCTGCAGTGACTGCTCGGGGACATGCAGTTTGAAGAGGGTCCGGTCCTCATAGAGTACCCGAAGTTCCCCACCATGTGCTTTTCTCTCGATCTCCCAGGTGATCTTCTCACTTTCCTGGATGAAGCTGATCTGCACGCCGTACTCATCGGGCTGCTCTGCGATATGGTCCTCTTCGTTGAACAGGATGATCTCATGGGCGGTACGGGCAATGAGGTATGGCGTGTAGTAGTAGTGTGATCCTGAGATCTTCTGGCGCAGATGATGTTCTGTGCTCTCCTGATAGTAGAGCACCTCCTTATCCTCTTTCCCGGGCAGTTCTTCACAGAGGTAGTTGTAGAGTTTGATGTTCCGCTGTTCGAGCCGGTCACGGAAGTTCACCAGCGGTTCCTCATGCTCCTCGGTGATGGCTTCGAGCTTCTTGATGTCGATCTCGAAGGGGGTGGCGTGCTTGATGTTGTAGGCACGGTAGGCCTCGACCAGGGGGGTGACGATACGGTCCTTGGTCAGATTATATTCGATCTTGTAGGTCCTGTTGATCGTCCTGATCATCAGTCTCCCGGTAAGGAGGACCTTCAGATGCTTCAATACGATGATGTCGGAAAACGGGATCTCGATAGACCGTTTGCTGTCTCCATAGACGAACATCTCGTCCTTGAACCCAAGAAAGACCGAGTGCCTCTTGAAGAGCCCATATGGCTGACTCGGGAAATAGACTGCACTGCTGCAGCCGGTCCCGAAGACCTTCTTCTGTACCCACTCTTCCGGGATCTCAGCATCTTCACTGACCTGTACCGGCCAGCTGTGCATAGTCTCAGCTGCTGACATAGAATACCTCCTATCAAAACGATTGGTGAACGGTATGTATGTACATCACTTCATGCACCATCATTATATCATATGCACTTCTGGTGAAGAAGATTGCAACCTGAAAGATTGTCAGTGATCGGTGTATCGCAGCCGTGATGCCAGCAGATCGAAGCTGAGGTCTGTGTGATGTGATCGTTCGGGGATTGCAGGTTCTGTACGGAAGGCAAGGGCTCAGGGGTAAGCACTTGGCTGTGTGACTGCTGCTCAGTCAAGTGCTGCAGCGATGATCACTTCGATCCCCAGCGCCCGCAGGGCTGTGACGAACTGCGGGTCCGCCTGATCATCGGTGATCAGGGCATCGATCGATTCGATCGGGCAGATGGTACTCAGTGCGGACCGGTCGAGTTTCGAGTGGTCCGCTAGTACGTAGATCCGCTCTGCCGCCCTGATCATCTGCTGTTTTACCGATGACTCTGCGATGGTATGATCACTGAGGCCGTTCTCGATCGATACGGCCTTCACCGCAAGGAAGAGGATGTCGGCATGGATATCTCTGAAGAACTGCTCTGCCGGTCTGCCTGTCAGGGAACGTGAACTGTGGTTCACGATCCCGCCGGGAAGGATCAGGGTGATCTCAGGGATCTCAGCAAGGAGATAGGAGGCGGCAAGCGAGGGGGTGATGATCGTGACATGCTGTGCACCCTGCAGCTCTTCCGCCACTTCCACGGCCGTCGTCCCCGAATCGAGGATGACTGTCGTCCCGCTGGTCACCAGATGTGCAGCCTCTCTGGCGATCATCCGTTTGCACTCCCGGTGACGTTCGAGCCGGTGTGTGAAGAGCTTCATATCACTGCCCCGCTGTATGAGGGTAGCCCCGCCCTTGGTCCTGCAGCAGTAGCCGATCTCTTCGAGTTCTATCAGATCACGTCTGATCGTATTCTCAGAGACCCCGCACGCGGTGCTCAGTTCCGATACCTTGATACTCTTATGCTGTTCTATGAGTGAACGTACCTTTTCCAGGCGTTCGGGCTGAAGCATTCTCTCGTGTGAGTTCATACAGACAGTATACGGGGTTTTTCTTCCTTTGAACAGCTGATAAGATGGTGAAGTATGGTGATATATGATTGAACATAGTGATGTATGGTGGTACAGTACTTCTATCATCACACCCTGGAAGGTACTGCCATGAGAGGTTCCCTGCTGCTGCTGTTCATCCTGTCGATCTCCCCGATCTGGTCGGGAGGCAGCCATGAGAGCGTATCACCGGGTCAGCCGGGAGCAGTCCAGGTGACTGACTCCTACGGCCATGAGCTCCTCGTGCCGGCCGACCCTGCTTCTATCATCTGCTCGGGCCCGGGGGCCCTGAGACTTGCGGTCTATCTGCAGGCAGAGGACCGGGTCACTGCAGCCGATGACATGGAGAGCAGACGGAGCATGTTCGATGCCCGACCGTATGCCATGGCCAATCCCCAGTTCAAGGAGCTCCCGCTGTTCGGTGAGTTCCGCGGGGCTGATAATCCTGAACTGATCCTTGGTCTCGACCCTCAGCCTCAACTCATGTTCAAGACCTTCCCCGATATGGGCTACGATCCGGCAGACCTGTCGCAGAAGACCGGTATCCCGGTAGTCACGCTCGCCTATGGGGATCTTGCCGATCAGCGTGCTGCCTTCTATGGCAGCCTGCGCATCATGGGTGAGGTCCTCGGAGAGCAGGAGCGGGCAGCAGAGGTGATCGAGTTCTTTGAACAGTCTCTCGAAGATCTCACACGAAGAAGTGAAGCTTCACAGCTCCATGGGGAGCTGACAGTATATGTAGGGGGGATCGCGTTCAAGGGCCCGCACGGCATCGAATCTACCGAGCCGCTCTATCCTCCCTTCGAGATGCTCGGTCTGCATAACCCTGCCTATGATCCAAGGCTCCCGCGCTCCTCGCAGCAGAATGCCATGATCGCAAAGGAGCAGCTGATCATGTGGGATCCTGACCTGCTGTTTCTCGATATATCGACGGTTCACAGCCCGCCGTCGGCCAATGCCCTCCAGCAACTTGCCGATCGGACCCTCTACTCGGGCATGCAGGCTGTAGAACAGGGACAGGTCTATGGCCTGCTTCCCTATAACTGGTACTCGCAGAACTTCGGATCCATCCTTGCGAATGCCTACTTCATCGGTACCCTGATCTATCCGGATACCTTCGGTGATATCGATCCGGCTGTCAGGGCAGATGAGATCTATCAGTTCCTTACCGGCGCTCCGGTCTTCGATCAGCTCAATGAGGCCTTCGGCGGACACGCCTTCAGGGCTGTATCACTGGGGAACGGTTCATGAATAGTGGGAACGAACACCTGCAGCGATCCTATGGTTCGTATCAGCGCAGTAAGCGGATCGTTCTCCTTGCTGAAGTACTGGTGCTGCTCATACTGGTCCTGGTCTCGCTCTCTCTCGGTGCGGTCCGCATCCCGATCTCTGCCACGGTGCGTGCCCTCTTTGCCCCTGATACGATCAGTTTTCAGTATGCGGCCATCATCCGTGAGATCCGTCTTCCCCAGACCCTCAGTGCCCTGGCCGCAGGTGCCGGCCTTGCCGCCGCGGGATCGGTCATGCAGGTGATCCTGCAGAACCCCCTGGGTTCTCCCTATACCCTCGGGGTCTCTCATGCAGCTGCCTTCGGGGCAGCCTGTTCGGTGATGTTCCTGGGGACCGGGGTGGCTGTCGGAGGCGACAGCGGCATCATCGAACTGCTCTATCCGTACAAGACCATGCTCTGTGCCCTGCTGTTCGCGCTCATGGCCTCTGCGCTCATCGTCCTGCTCTCGCATATCAAGAGGACCTCCTCTGAGGTCATGATCCTCGCAGGAGTCACCATAGGGGCTCTGTGTACCGCAGGGACCATGTTCCTGCAGTATTTTGCCGATGATATACAGCTTGCCGCGATGGTCTTCTGGACCTTCGGGGATGTGGGACGGGTGAACTGGCAGGAACTGACGATGATCACAGTGGTGACCGTTCCCTCGATTCTCTACTTCCATATGCACCGATGGTCCTATAATGCTCTCTCCATGGGAGATGAGACGGCCAGGGGGCTCGGTGTCCCCACCGAGCGGCTTCGTCTCACGGGCATGGGGGCAGCCTCACTGCTGACTTCGGTGATCATAGCCTGTGTCGGGGTCATCGGCTTCGTGGGACTGGTAGCTCCCCATATAGCACGAAAGGTCGTCGGAGAGGATCAGCGGTTCTCTCTGGCAGCCTCGGTGCTCACCGGCGGTATCCTGCTGCTGGCATCCGATCTCGCAGCTCGATTGATCCTGGCCCCCAGAGTCCTTCCGGTAGCGATCCTCACAGCGTTTCTCGGGGCTCCGGTGTTCATCCTATTACTGATCAGGGGGTACAGATAATGAGACTGAGTATACAGGATCTGAGTTTCTCATACCGAACTACGCAGATCCTTCATCACATCGATGTGGACTGTGACGGTCCGGGGATCACGGCCCTGCTGGGACCGAACGGTTCAGGCAAGACGACCCTGATCCGTTGTATCGATCGTATCCTGCGCCCTTCGAGCGGGGATGTGCTGATCGATGGGGTATCGACAGGGAGTCTTTCGGCAAAACAGCTGGCCCGTCTGATCTCCTATGTGCCGCAGAAGATGCAGATGAGTGCCATGAGGGTCTTTGATGCCGTGCTGCTCGGCAGGGTCCCGCATCTGTCGATGCAGGTCTCCGATCATGATATGTACACGTGCATCGAGATACTCGAGCGTACAGGATTGTCTTCCATGATGCTCAAGTCCCTCCATGAGCTCAGCGGCGGAGAACTGCAGAAGGTATCGATCGCCAGAGCTCTGGCCCAGCAGGCACCGATCATGCTGCTTGATGAGCCGACAGCCTCGCTCGATCTGAGGAATCAGCTTGATACCCTCAAGCTGCTCACCTCGATCGCAGAGGAACAGGGGATCATGGTCATCATAGCCATCCATGATCTGAACACAGCCTTTCAGTTCGCACAGCGGTTCCTCTTCATGAAAGAGGGGCGTATCATCGAAACCTCGGAGAGGGGGAATGTGACATCAGCGATGATCGAGCAGGTCTATGATGTGCCGGTCGAGCTTCAGTGGATCAGCAAGGTCCCTCACGTCACCCCGAGGATATACAGGGAGCAGCAGCCATGTCAGCTATCGTAGAGATCGGAATCATCGAGAGCAGGTTCACCGAACCGGCAGACCCGTTTGTCATGCGAAAGGAGGAGAGCCTGATCCATATCCACCCGGAATTCGCTGAAGGGCTCTATGATATCGAATCGAACGGTTATCTCCAGATCATCTTCAACTTCCACCGTGCCCGTGAGGTGCGGCTCAAAGGTCAGTGGTACTATGGGGGAGAGAAGGGCGTGTTCGCCTGCAGGAGCCCCAAACGTCCGAGTGCCATCGGATTGACCACCGTAGAGCTGCTCGAGCGCAACGGGTCTACCCTGCGCGTCAGGGGGCTTGATGCCATAGATGGTACCCCCGTGCTCGATATCAAGCCCTATATACCCGAGGTGGATCGGGCTGTTCTCGATCAGGAGGTCCATGCGTTCACCGTGCAGGAACCGAGAGCACAGATCCAGCGGATGCTGGGCATGAAAGATCTCAAGGGGCTGCTCACTGAGGCAGGTGCGCTTCATGGACACTACTGCCCGGGGCTCTCCTCCGGGGTGCTGGCATCGTTCTACGGACTGCGCAGGCTCTCTGAGCATCTGGGTCTGTCCATCTCAGCCCTGCAGCATGCAGACGGCCTGGAAGAACTGCTTGCCGTGACGGAGATCAACAGCTGCTTTCTCGATGGTATCCAGTATGTCAGCGGGTGTACCTTCGGCAATAACGGATTGATCTACAGGGATCTCGGAAAGACTGCGGTGACCTTCTGCAGACGGGACGGGAAGGGGATCAGGGTCGCTGCACGGCCGGATGCCTTCGGGATCTACGACCGGCTCGACCCGCAGTTCAGCAGGCTCTTCACCTCGGTCGTCATCGATCATGACCGATCTGATCCCCTGCTCAAAGCATTCAGGGCATCGGCTGCGAAGGTGGGCTTCGCGCTCCTGGAGATACCCCAAGAGGAACTGTTCACCTTCACTCCGGTGACCATGGGGCTCCCGGATTATGCCGCCATGGACTCAAGCAGTATCTGCAGGCACTGTGGAGAGTCGGTGATGACTCATAAGATGGTCTCAGGATCATGTCTGAGCTGTGCTCAGGCAGCCTATGAGGTACTCGACGGATCAGGAATACACACACAGGAGCGTACCCAATGAAAACTCTCATCTATGACCCATTTGCAGGAATAAGCGGAGATATGCACATCGGTGCTATGATAGATCTCGGGGTACCCCGGGAGTATCTTCTCGATGCCCTGAGATCACTACCGGTAGAACAGTGGTCCATCACCTTCGAAAAAGAACAGCGTAAAGGCATCACCGGCACCAGAGCCCTCGTCAGTATTGCCGGGGACCCCGAGCATGCTCACGAGCATGCCCACCATGAGCACCATGAGCACCATGAGCACCATGAGCACCGTGAGCACCATGAGCACCATGAGCACCATGAGCACCATGAGCACGAGCACAGGACCATCGGGGATATCAGGAAGATCTTTGCAGCGAGCAGTCTGAGTGAACAGGTGCAGGAGTTGGCTATGAGGATCTTCACTGTCGTTGCTGCAGCAGAGGCGAAAGTCCATGATAAGCCGATCGATCAGGTGCATTTTCATGAGGTGGGGGCCCTCGATTCCATCCTCGATATCGCAGCTGCTGCGATCGCTCTGGACTATCTCAAGCCTGAGAGGATCATATCGACACCCGTGGAGCTCGGAGGCGGGTTCGTGGATTGTGCCCATGGGAGGATACCGGTCCCTGCTCCTGCAACCGTCGAGATACTCACCGGAAGACCGGTGAAGACCGGAGCGGTGCAGTGTGAGACTGCGACTCCCACCGGAGCTGCGATCCTCGCGGCTGTGGTGGATGAGTTCACCTCGAGCCCGGTCTTCACAGCAGAGCGCGTGGGCTACGGTGTCGGTACTCGGGATACGAAGATCCCGAATGTGCTGAGAGTCTACTGGGCTGAGACCGAAGATGATCAGGAGAGTGTCGAGGCGCTGATGATCGAATGTACCATAGATGATATGAATCCTGAGTTCTATCCAGCGGTACAGGAACAGCTGTGGGCTGCCGGGGTGAAGGATCTCTGGATGACCCCGGTCATGATGAAGAAGGGAAGGCCCGGTACGCTGCTCTCGGTCATGACCACCTCCGGACAGCGGGCTGCCGTACGTGAGATCCTCTTCACCCAGACAACCACTGCAGGGGTCCGTGAGTACGAAGTGAAGCAGTATATGCTCGAGAGGACGTTCGAGAAGGTAGAGACCCGATACGGAGAGGTGACGGTAAAGAGACTCATGTATCAGGGCAGGGAAGTGTCAGCGAAGCCGGAGTATGAAGATGTGAGACGACTGGCACAGAAGCATCAGCTGCCGGTGAAAGTGATCTATGAGGCGATCGGCAGATGAAAGGACTTCAGGCTCTCAAGCGATGGGCTTCCTCCTACAGCAGCTGTGTCATAGCCTTCTCCGGGGGTGTCGACAGCACGTTCCTGCTCTATGCACTGAAGACCCACACGGATCTCCATATCAGGGCGGTGACCCTGGCTCCCCCCTATGTGCCTCGCTGGGAGCTGGAAGAAGCGGGCCGGATCGCCGGTGAGATGGGGATCGAGCATCTGGTCATCGAACTGCCCATAGCAGATGAACTGCAGGACAATCCCGAGGACCGCTGCTATCGCTGTAAACATATCCTCTTTGAACGGATCATCGAACGATCGGATCAATGGCACGCCGATGTCGTCGTGGACGGGACGAACGCTGATGATGCCCGGGCATACCGACCCGGCATGAAGGCCTTGCAGGAACTCGGTATCCGCAGCCCGCTGCTGGAGTGTGGATTCACCAAAGAGGACATTCGAAAGCTCTGCAGGGACTGGGGACTCTCGGTGGCCGATAAACCTGCCTACTCATGTCTGATGACCCGGATCCCTCACGGTACCCGGGTCACCGAAGAGCTGCTGCGGACCATCGAGACTGCTGAGCGGTATCTGCATGCCTGCGGGTTCCCCGACGTGCGGGTACGGGTACACCGCGATATAGCACGCATAGAGATCGGGGGAGATCAGTTCCAGCGATTCTGCAGCAGCAGACGGCTCCAGGACATCGATCAGTATCTGAAGAGACTCGGATTCTCGTATGTCACGGTAGACCTCTCCGGGTATACCAGCGGCAGTATGGATCCCACACACCACAGGGGGTAACAGATGAATGAACAGCTCAAGGGACTGCTTGCGCAGGTCAGTGATGGGTCACTAGATATCACTCAGGCACAGCAGCAGATCGAATCACTGTACTTCACCGATCTGGGTCATACGGTCCTCGATATGGACAGAGAACGCAGGACCGGTCACGGTGAGGTGGTCTACTGCGCGGGAAAGAGCGTATCACAGATCCATGACATCCTCAGCCATCTTGATACTTCCGGTATCAATGTGCTTGCCACCCGTCTGGATGAGGTCATCTGGCAGCAGCTTGCCCCCTCCTTCCCCCATGCTGCCTATGATGCATCCTCGAGGCTCTGTTCCCTCATCCATACTCAGCCCCGGCGCTGTACCAAAGGCTATATAGCTGTGGTCAGTGCAGGGACTTCAGACGCCTCGGTCGCTGAAGAGGCTGCCGGTACGATCGAATTCTACGGGCATGAGGTCCGCAGATTCAACGATGTCGGGGTAGCGGGGATCCATCGCCTGTTCAGGCACCTCGAAGAGATCCGCGGGGCGCGGGTAGTGATCACCGTTGCCGGGATGGAAGGTGCCCTTGCCAGTGTGGTAGGGGGGCTGGTAGATGCCCCGGTCATCGCAGTACCGACGAGTGTCGGCTATGGGGCGAACTTCCACGGGGTCTCTGCACTGCTTTCGATGCTCAACAGCTGCTCCTCGGGGATCAGCGTGGTGAACATCGATAACGGATTCGGCGCAGGGTATCTGGCAGTCATGATGAATGATCTGTAATACGACTGCATGGGCCCTGCTCTGACAGGGCCTGCGTATCCGGTCGATCTTCAGGCAGTCACTGCATGTTCGTCTGTGGAGCGGTATCGCCCCCTGTGATGTGGTGGCAACCCGGGTGCTCAGATGATCCTAGGGCATCGGGACCCCACGTGCTGCAACGAGCAGCTCGTACCACTGGTCCCTGCTCAGGGTCACATCATATCCCTGCATACACGCCCTGATACGGGGGATCGTGGTAGTGCCGATCACCGGTTCGATCTGTGCCGGGTGTCTGAGCAGCCAGGCCATCACCACTCCTTCCGGGGCGACTGACTGCTCCTGTGCGATGCGGTTCACTACCCGGGTCACTGCCCCTGCGGTGGCCGGGGTGCGTTCATCGGCAGGTCTTCCCGTGTAGACGCCTCTGGCAAGTGGACTCCAGGACTGCAGGGCCACATCGTGGGTCATGCAGTACTCGATGGTCCCGATGGGGAAGTCGGTGATCGGTGCATTGTTGAATCCTACAGCACTGCTGACAAAATCATGCTTCTTCAGACTCAGTTCCAGCTGGTTCGCGACCATGTGCCGTCCGGTATACAGCTCCAGCAGCTCGATCTGCTCCTTACTCATGTTCGATACCCCGATCGCCCTGATCTTCTTATCATCAAAGAGTCTGTCGATGGCATCCTTGATCTCCGAGCGTTCCATGAGCGGATCAGGCCGGTGCAGGAGCAGGCTGTCAAGGTAGTTCGTTCCCAACCGCTCCAGGATGCCGTCCACACTGCTGATGATGTGATCATAGGAAAAATCGAATCGAGAACCGAAGGTGGAGCCGGTGAGTCGTATCCCGACCTTCGACTGGATGGTAAGACGTTCTCTGAGTCCCAGATGTCTTTTCAGGTATTCTCCGACCACCAGTTCCGATTTTCCCTGATGGTAGATATCTGCAAGGTCTATGCGGGTGATCCCAAGATCCAGGACCGCATCGAGGACCTCTGCGCCTTCGGCGATATCCCTATCTGTGAGACGGTCAGCCGCATCCCACGAAGAGCCTCCCAATCCCATGGCACCGTACCAGACATGATCTCTATTACTCATATGCGTATCTCCTGTTTCATGATGTGTACCTACAGTATAGCATGGCTCAGCCCGGTAAGCATACGTGAGTGCGCATGAAGAGCAGTACTGGAAGATTCGATAGATCTACTCCACTATTTATCAGTGGGAATCTTGCTAACACCTCTAGTGGGGGGCTATACTATATAAAAACGACAATGACTTGAAAAGTATTGTTACATAAGTCGGTGACTAAAGTTCAGACGCTGTTTCTGATCAGGTACTGCTTGTGATATGTATTGAGATCTACTGATTTTTGTATCTTCAACTTTCTGACAGGAATTATTGGTGCAGTGAGGGGGAGGGGAATCTCTTATTGCCGGAGCCACTATCATGCTTGCTGTGGTTTGTTGCCGTAATCAGGTGTCAAAGTTGGTGAGAGGTATGTTTGATATTGAAAAAAGTTGCGCAGAAGCCGTACGACAGTATATTGCTGTGTCTATCGAGAAGCGAGATCTTTACAGGATCCTTGAGGCTGATGCCTGCGGGGTCTCAGGATTCGGAACAGGCCTTCCTTCGCATGAGATCATGTCGAGCCCGGGTATATCGGATGAAGCCGGCAGTGAGAACAGGACCTATGCGACAGTCAGTTACACCATAGATACCGTCAGGTGTATACCGCTTGGTGAAATGTACTGCATCGCAATGGTAATAATGAGTATCGAGAGTATCTCCGATGCTGAACATCTTATCATCCATGATCTCAGACAGACGATCGTCTTCAGGTTCTTCGAAGACCGGTCCTATCAGATCACCTATGTCCATGCCTCTTTTCCCGCTGATCGCACGGGGATATCCCGTGATATGGGATCGGGCGGTGCAGGGCATGATTTTCTGCACAGTTCCAACCTGCGGGAAGCCTACAAGGATCTGAGGACCTTCATCAATACCGATCAGCTTACGCAGCTGCTCTCCCGCCGTCGGATAGAGGAGATGATACAGCTGGAGATGAGACGGTTCGAACGCTATAACAGCCCGTTCTGTCTGGTCTTCATCGATCTCGATAATTTCAAGATCCTCAATGATGCTCTCGGACACCTGTTCGGGGATCATGTACTGATGCAGTTCGGTGCGCTGCTCACAGCATCGATCCGGGCTACCGATCTGGCAGGTCGATGGGGAGGGGATGAGTTCATCATCCTGCTGCCGGAGACCCGGGAGTCGGAAGCCCGTCTGGTCATCAGGACGATACTCCGCAGTTTCAGAGAGCTGTCTGTCGAAGATATGTTCTATGCCTACTGCGAACAGGCTTCCCGTCTGGAGCCGATGCGCACGTTCCCCGTATTCGATCAGCAGCAGATCCGTGACAGACATCTGGGGTTCTCCTACGGAGTGGTCGAGTACTCACCGCGGGAGTCTTTCAGCCATATGTTCGCCGAAGCAGATGCCCGCATGTATGATATGAAGCGGTTCGTCCATCAGGGATGAGCAGCCACGGCGATACGAAGAAGCCCCTGTCTTCATGCACTGGGGGACCGGGGCTGGACATGGCAGATATCTCAGCGGACCTGAGGCAGGGCTGTGATACAGCGCAGAGAGAACCAGATAC
Source organism: Spirochaetia bacterium (assembly GCA_021736385.1). GTDB lineage: Bacteria > Spirochaetota > Spirochaetia > CAKZLE01 > CAKZLE01 > JAIPFY01. The sequence continues at coordinate 18,350 of JAIPFY010000011.1, forward strand.
TTACGCTCAAGAATATCGGGATGATGAATACTACGGGGATGATGGGATCTCCGGCACATCCCATGGCGATGATCTTGGCAAGAAGAGCTCCCATGAGAAACACGAGAAAGACCAGAAGCACCGGACCGGTCAGGACTCCCATCGGGGTTCTGCGCAGCAGCAGAAGACCGCAGACTGCCGAGATCGGCAGAAAGAGTGCAAGATCCATCCCCTGGACGATCAGCGTCGTGTAGTGCTGCAGCCCGGCAGGATAGATACTCCCGTCGAGCAGCGGGGGAATGATCGCAGAGAGCCACAGCAGAGCCATGAGTGCTGCGACCACGATGAGAAATATCCCGGAACCCTTGGCGGTTCGAACGCTGAGGTATGAGAGGCCGCTAAGCCGTTCATGGAGCGAGAACAGCGAGAGGGTCAGTGAGAAGAAACTGCAGCACAGCAGCAGTACATAGAGCAGGAAGAGCTCATGGTACATGCCCATCGTCAGGTACAGCAGGTAGGTCACGAACAGATAGGCGGTCACCCCTGTCAGGATCACAGCTGCCCGTAACGAGCCTCTGCGGGCAGCAGATAGTGCAGCGATCAGTGCCGGTACGGCAGCGAAGAGTGTCACATAATCCTGTGCGATCCCCTGGATCGCCACATCAGAGGACATATGACGATAGATCCCATACCCGTGAGTCATGACCTGTGTCCCTCTGACTGTCTCGATCATCATGCCGCCGTCTCCTCCGTGTGAGAAGATCCCAGCAGCTGCAGCAGCTGCTGCTGCCGCGGCGATGATCAGTGATAGCCTCGTGATGGTTGTCTTATGGTTCATATGGTTCCTCCCGGTGTGAACAGGTGATGCTGCAGCGATCTTGCATGCTCAAGGATCTGCTCCCTGCAGGAATCAGGGGGATCTCCGGATCGGCCTGAGCTCATCATGCACAGTTCCCCATGCAGGAAGCTGTGCAGGATGCGGGTCTTCTCGGTCAGATGGGGATCATCTCCCTGTGTCTGTCTCACCCATGCTTCGAACAGTCCGGCAGGCCGAGACAAATAGGAACGCACCTCATCCGGTGGAGTACCGCTCAGCGGTTCGATCCAGATCAGGTGATACCAGGGACCATGCTGCAGGGCGAAGTCGACCGTGACCTCAAGGAGATCAGGCAGTGCTGCAGGGAACGCCCCCGTCTCGGGGTCGATACCAGCAGAGGCGATCATCCGTACAAGAGCCTCTTTGAGGGCCCACCACAGCAGCTCTTCACGGGAAGAGACATAGTTATAGGCATTCGTATGGGCACAGCCGATCCGCTTTGCGGCACCTCGCAGATTGATGTTCCTGACCGGGATCCCTTCATCCATCATGGTAAGGACGGTATCGATGAACTGCTGCTTCATCGGCACCTGCTGTGCGCTCTCTCCTCTCGTTCTCATGCTCCCCTCAGGAACCTCCTTAGCAGATTACCAGTGGTAATGTACATGAAGATGGACGGTTCGTCAAGAGGGAGTATGCGTATGGTATGGTATGGTATGGTATGAGTATGGTATGAGTATGAGTATGAGTATGAGTATGGTATGAGCTTCGGGTCGTGTGAGCTGGGGAGGGGTCAGACGAGGCACTCGCTGATGGTCACGCGGGTAGAGATCGAGAGGAACCCCACTTCGGTGACGAAGGCCAGAAGATACGAGCCGGCAGCGATATAGATACCGGGAACCGGGAACAGCAGCGTCCCGAGATTCAGGAAGATGAGCATCGCACTGACGTTGATCAGTACCCCGGCAGTGACCATGCGGGTCTTTCGGCACGATACCAGGATCCCGCGATAGAGTGAGATGATCCCTGAGAGCAGCGGCATGAGGGTGAGCATCCCGAGGGTGATCGGCAGGAGATAGAACAGTTGTCCGGGTATCTGTGAGAGAGCGGAGAACCAGAAGTGCTGAAGCGCAGGACTGAACAGTACGAGGGCGTACAGCACACTCATGACCGATGCGACCCTGATCACGAAGGAGGTGATGATCTTCAGCTCCTTCCTGCCGTGCAGCTGTGCGATGACGATCTCCTGAAGTGATAGAGAGATGGAGGTATAGATGAACATATAGGCAAGGACGACCGGCCACAGGGCGAGCGAATCGAGGGGGAAGAGTCCCCGTGCGATACCGAAGTTGAGCAGCGGCCGCACCCCGAGGGTGATCAGTGAAGTCAGCCCGAGCGGGACATAGAAGCTGATCATCTCGCGTGTGGTCATCCGGTGATCTGGATCATCCTCTTCGGCCATATCCCTGATGATACCTCTGGTATAGCCCCAGGCAGCGACAGCCCCGGCGATGACAGCGAGCGTCAGCGTCAATCCTCCGAGCAGTGCCCCGGGAAGAGCACCTGAGTACAGACCGACCCCAAGGACTACCGCTGCGACAGCCATACGGATGTACATGACGATCGGCACCTCTCTGGATCTGCCGTAGCGGATCATCACTCCCTGCCACAGCCGTCGGTACCCAACCGCCGCTGTCCAGGGGATCATGGCCAGGAAGCTGCGATAGGAGGGACGCAGCAGTTCATGGGGGAGGTGCATGATATCGATCGCAAGGAACCGGTAGAGACCGGGCAGGCACAGCAGCATATGAATGAAGGTCGTGATGACAGCAAGTGCATGCATGATCGACAGGATCTTGCGATACGAGGAGAGAGAAGTGGGGATGGCCGTTCCGGCTGAGAGCATCTGCACCACCGGTCCTTCGATGAACAGTGCCAGGGCGAAGGCATAGCCGAATGCCGCGAGCTCTATGGTGGGGTTGGGCATCCTTGAGATCACGGCGGTGATCGCCGGCTGTTCTGCAGCCATGACGATCCACATCAGGGCAAGAGGGATCCAGAGGTAGAGCAGTCGTGTGCGTGTCAACGGTCGTTCAGTATGCATGATCGCAACATTCTAACGATAAACACCCCCGGCGCCTAGTCATGATCCTGCGAATCTTCTACAGCCGGGCTTCAGCTCTGCGGATCGCAAGCTGTCGTCTTGACCAGTAGAGGGTGATTCCCGCAGCACTCCAGTTCACGATGACCAGACCCCACCAGATACCATAGACTCCCATGCCCATCACCTGTGTGAGAAAGGTGAACACGATAGCAGGGGCCAGGATCTGTCGATAGAGTCCCGCCCACATGATCATCATCGGTCTCTTGAGTCCCATGAGTATGGAATTCGACTGGAAGAGGATGATATAACTGTAGTAGGTTATACCCTGTATGAGCAGGTAGTGGTAACCCAGGGAGAGGACCTGCTGGTTATCGGTAGCCGTAGAGAGGATGCTCCTGCCGAAGATCAGTACCGGCAGCATCAATCCCAGGAACAGGTAGAACCCGTAGCGCAGGGCCACTGCGACACTCTCATGGATACGGTCGAACCGGCGTGCGCCGTTGTTCTGTCCTGTGATCGCGCCCAGAGCAGCAGTCAGACCGTTCGAAGGGACCAGTGCGATCTGTTCCACCCTGATCGCCAGCCCGTAGGCTGCAAGGGCGTCAGTGCCGTAGAAGGCGGTGAAATAGGTGATCACGAAGGTTCCGAGTGCCATGATGAGAAAACTCATCATGCTCGGAAGCACCTGCGAGGCCAGTTCCTGAGCTCGAGAGCGTAGCGGACGCCATTCACTGCGCTGTAAACCAGTGAAGATCCCCAGCCTCATGGCCTTATAGGCGATATAGCAGGCGCTGAGAGCCTGGATCATGACCGTTGCCAGTGCGATACCTGATTCCTGCATCTCCGGGATGATCACTGTCGATCCGATCGAGAATCCGAACATCAGGAGCGGGTCAAGGGCCAGATTCAGGAAGAACCCGATGATGAGCATGTTCCTGTAGATCTTGGTGAAACCCCGTGCGGTCAGGGATGAGTTGAGCACCTGGGTGAGAGTCATGAAGATACTGCCTGAGATGATCACACGGGCATACCGCAGGGCTCTGGGCAGCACATCGGCTGCAGCACCCATGAGGTCGAAGATGGGAGAGAGCAGCAACAGCATGGGGATGATGACGGAGATCTGGACGATCGTGGAGATCATGATGCTCTGGAGAAAGATCTTGCGGGCCTGATCCGGTCGCTTCTCCCCCAGATAGTTCGAGATCAGTGCCGAGGTGCCCTGAGAGAAACCCACCCCGATCGCCAGTGCTACGAGGAACACCGGGAAGTTGAGAGACAGTGCTGCAAGGGATTCGGTCGAGAGCCTTCCTGCCCAGAAGGTATCGACGATGTTGTACATCGTGTTGAACAGTGTGCCTATACTCGCCGGGATGGCGATCCGTCGTATGATCTGAGGTATATCACCTGTGGTCAGATCGTGAATATCTTGTTTCTGCATACGAACACGATACACATAAAACAGTCAGGAGTCACGAAAAAAGGTCAACGATCGGTAGAAAACTGATACAGAGGATCGCCTGTGGTGTCTCTGAAGATCACCGTGAGCGAATCCTCAGCGATCTGCAGATCGGCGAACCCGCTGTCAAAGAAGTTCCGGTACTGAGAACCCTCACTGATGAAGGTGGGCTGCTTATCTTTTACCCCGCCGAAGGCCCCGGTGATCAGGTAGTCGATGCCGTCGCGATGAATGTGCTCCATCTGATGATCATGGCCGGAGAAGACCAGATCGACCCCCCTGTCGATGAACAGCTGATGAAAGGTCCCGATCATATCCTGATTGTCATACCACGGCTTGTTCTCATACTTCGTGCTTGAAGCGAAGAAGAAGGCATGACTCATGATGATGATCAGATCATCAGGATCGATGGTCTCGAGCTGCTGTTCGAACCAGACTCGCTGATCGGTCGTGTAGGTCTCGGTTCCCCACTCAAGATCCATCGTGAAGATATGGATGTCGGGACCGAAGTCGTATCGGTGATACAGCCTGCTGCCCGAACGGGCCGGCAGCGGAGAAGGGTAGTAATAGGACTTCCAGAAGTGGACGCCTGCGAACCACGTATCATGATTTCCCGGCAGTACGGCAGAAGGGATCTTGGTGGTATAGGGTGAGAACAGATCGATCTGTCGGGTATACTGGCTGTCATCGTTGCCCATCTCCACATTATCCCCGAGATTGAACAACAGTGCATACTCATCCCGGTCCCCGGTGATCTGCTGCAGGATCTGCAGGGTATCATCCTCACTGTTCGATCCGGCTCCTATATGGGCATCGGAAGCGATCGCTAAGCGCAGGATCTCTCTACCCTCATCGGACTGTGTGAGGGGCATATAGGTGAACGAAGCTGTCAGCCCATCGGAAATCCTGCGGTAGAAGATCTCCTGACCGGGGGTGATCTCACTGAAGATGATCGCATGCTCCTTCGATGGGTGCTCCTCCGTGATGGTATGCCTGAGATCATCAGGATCGGTCCCGTAGATGAGTGTCTCCTGCTGGTCTTTCAGCGTATACCAGGTGAGGGCGACGTGAGGATAGCCTGAGTCATTCTGTTGTTCGACCAGCAGCAGCTGCGGGGCTTTATCTGCGGTAACGGTATAGGGAGAGAGATAGACGAACATGCCGACAGCGACGGCAAGGCTCAGCAGCGCGAGCAGATAGGAGATAACACCTACATCTGAGCGGGAAGGCCGGTGTGATCGCAGATAGGTGTCGATGAAGACGGTCAGCAGTGCGATCAGAGCCAATGCGATGAGCCCCAGATAGAGCCTTCCGTACAATGGGTTCCACTTCATGAGCTGCAGGTTCCGATCATGCACACCGATCCAGATCACCACTGCAGGAAGTGCGAGCGTGATCAGCCGGATGAGATGGCGGAGTATATGCGGTCGATTTATGTTCATGTCCTGATAACGTGTCATACTATGCAGAATACCACTTTACACAGAGCTTGGCTATCAAAAAATGACCAGGATAAGACGTTTCAGCGGTTCTCTGTAGAGGGTCTGTGAGCCGGTATCGGTCAGCTGAGAGCCGGTCTCCCGCGCTGCTCCTGTCCCGGTGTGAGGCTGGTACATCTTCTCTCGTGTTCCGGGCATCGACTCGGGACTCAGGTGGCAAGTTTCGCTTTGAGCTTGGCAAAGAAATCCACCGCCTGTTCAGGGGTAGATTCCGCATCAGCCTCCTCATGGGTGATGAGCTCCTGAGGGATCTCTTCGATGAATCGTGACGGGATCGTGTCGATCAGCTCTCGCATGACCTTTCTCTGGCTGCAGCTGGTCATATAGAGAGACTGCTGTGCTCTGGTGATCGCCACGTAGAACAGTCTCCGTTCCTCTTCGATGTTCATCTCGTCCTCTTCGATACTCCTCGCATGGGGGATGATGTGGTCCTCGACCCCCGCAAGGAAGACGGTATTGAACTCCAGCCCCTTCGAAGCGTGGATGGTCATGAGGTTGACCTTCCCGGTCTCCTTGTCGTTATCGTCTTTCGTCGTCAGGGATATCCTGTTGAGATACTCATAGATGTTCGGATCGAGATTGTCAGGATTCTTCTCCCATCGTTCGAACATGTTGATGAAGATCTCGATGTTCTTCATCTTCCACTGTACGATACGCTCATTATCGGGATGCTCACTGATCAGATGATCCCGGTAGTCGATATCGCCGACGAGGTTCCTGATCGTCTTCGCCATATCGCGCTTGGAGAAGAGCCTGCTCTTGTAGAGCTCTATGAGTTCGGTGAATTCTCGACAGGTGTCCCTCAGGCGGTCCCTGATCGGTGCGTTCATGTCATAGGCGAGTTTTGAGACGGCTGAGAAGAGGGACAGATGATGGCTCTTCGCGTAGGAACGAAGCGACTCGATCGAGACTCTCCCGATTCCCCTCCTGGGTGTGTTGATGATCCTCAGGAAGTTCATGTTATCATCCGGATTGGTCAACAGACGCATATAGGCGATCACATCCTTGATCTCCTTACGGGAGAAGAAACTCTGTCCACCGGAGACGGTGTAGGGTATCTGCTCCTGAAGGAAGGCCTGCTCGAGGGTGGAGAGCAGACTGTTGGTTCGCACGAGGACACCGAAATCGACATAGGTGAGCCCGTGCGAGAAGCTGAGCTCCTTGATCTTGGAGCAGATGAACTGTGCCTCCTGCTCATCATCCTCAGGATGGTGCAGTACGATGGTCCTGCCGTGCTCGGTCCCGGTCCACAGATTCTTCTTCTTCCGTTTGGTGTTGTTGGCGATCAGCGAGTTCGCCGCATGCAGGATGTTCCCGGTAGAGCGGTAGTTCTGCTCGAGTTTGATCTCTGTGACCTCGGGGAAATCCCGTTCGAAATTGACCAGGTTCTCGTAGTCAGCACCTCTCCAGGAGTAGATGGACTGATCATCATCGCCGACCACACAGATGTTGCGATGCTCAGAAGCCAGCAGGAGGACCATCTTGTACTGGGCATGAGAGGTGTCCTGGAACTCATCGACCATGATATAGTTGAACCTGCTGCGGTACTTCTCCAGCACGGCCGGATGCTCTTCGAACAGTCTCAGCGGCAGCATGATCAGGTCATCGAAATCGACCGCATTGTATGCTTTGAGGTGCAGAAGATACTCATCATAGATCTCCCGGTATTGTGAGGTCTCTGCCGTCCATACCGATCGTTTGGTCTTGATGGATGAGAACAGATTGTTCAGCTCATACAGATCGACCTCCTCCAGAGGGATCTTCAGTTCCCGTACCACATTCTTGATCAGAGCCATGATGTCGGCCTGATCGTAGATGGTGAAGTTGTTATCGTATCCGAGATGGCTGATCTCAGCACGGAGGACCATGACCCCGAAGGCATGGAAGGTGGATGTCGTGAGCTTCGGCAGTTTCGCTCTGGTGAGATCACGGACGCGTTCTGCCATCTCGGCAGCTGCCTTGTTCGTGAAGGTGAGAGCGAGAATATGAGATTGCGGGATACCCTGTTCGAGCATATGAGCGATACGGTAGGTGATCATACGTGTCTTTCCCGACCCGGCTCCGGCGATGATGAGCACCGGGCCTTCGATCGTTGACGCGCCAATATACTGTTTATCATTCAATGCACTTTTCAGATGCAGATCCATGTGAGTACCTCTACTGTTCTATGAGATCGGGAGCGCTGGTGATCAGACGGACTTGATGAAGATGGAGGAGGTCCCCACACCGAACATGATGATCGTCGAGACGATGATCCCGGAGATGATCACTCCTCCGACAGCCGCAAGACAGGTACGCTTCCAGTCCAGGCCGAGGATCCATGCACCGAGGGTCCCGGTATAGGCTCCTGTGATCGGCAGCGGGATCGCTACGAAGAGCATGACCCCGAGATAGCCGAAGCGCTCCACTTTCTTCTCGATCTTGCCTCGTGCACGAACGACACTGGCATCGAAGAGGGCTGCATACCATCGAAGGCGGTAGAAGAGTCTGTGGGCGGAGGAGAGGAACACGAAGAGCACCGGGGCGACCAGTGCATTGCATCCGACGCTCAGCAGATAGGACTGCACCAGAGGGACCCCGTTGAAGTAGGCATAGGGCAGAGCGCCTCTGAGTTCTGAGATCGGCAGCAGTGCAAGAAACATCGTGGTCAACAGGATTGAAGTGCTCATGGTCCCTCCGCATAATCTTCAACGGCGTATCCGTGCCGAATGGTCTCTATCATGAGTGAATCGTACTCGATGGTCAAGAGCTTTTGACGATTATGGCACGTACCGGACAGACTTCATGGCAGCAGTAGCAGCGAATGCAGTCCCGGGTATTGACCACGATCTGGTCCCTCCCGCGTTCCGGGTTCGGTTCGACCGAAAGGGCGTCTGCCGGGCAGATCTCCACACATGCCCTGCAGAGGATGCATCGCTCCGATACGATACGGGGAGCAGGTGCACTGGAACCGGAGAAGAGCGTCTTGACGTGGCTGCCGATCACCGAGACGAACCCATGCTTCGGAGTCTCATCCCGCTCGATCCGTGAGAAGTGTTCGGGTCTGAACTCCTGGGGCCGTGCCAGAGGGTAGATCAGGTCGTTATGATCGAGGGTCGAGATCATACCGCGCTCATAGGCACAGGAGAGGATCGGCAGTGCTGCAGGCTGCTCGTGCATCAGGTAGCTGATGCTCAGATCGAGTGCGATCGCATTTTTCGAAGCTGCGATCATGCCGATCCGTTTGGGGAATCCCCCGCTCGGGCCGGGCCCTTCCATGGCGGTGATGGCATCCATGATGTGGATCTCGGTGGGGATGCTCTGATACAGATCAAGGATCATATGGGCGAAAGCCTCTTTCTGCGGGTATTTCAGATGAAAAGGACTCTTGGAAAGACCGGGGATCAGACCGAAGAGGTTCTTGATCGCACCGGTTGCATACATGAGCTGATGGGTCTTCATCTTGGGGAGGTTCACGATATAGTCTGCGCTCTCGACGGCAGAGGTGACGGTGAACCGTCTCTGTACCTGCCCCCGGGGGTTTCTGATCGTGACCGTCTCGCTGGTGAAATCGACCCAGGGGACACCCAGTCTGGTGCAGACATCGGCAATACCGCAGGCCGTGGGTGAGAACCCGCTGCGCTGCAGTCCCGGTGAATCGCCGACGATCGGGGAACCTCCCTGCTCCTGAATGATCCGACAGACTGCTTCGACAAGTACCGGATGGGTGGTAACAGCCTTCTGTGCTGCAGCATCGGTGAGGATGTTCGGCTTTACCAGCACGGTAGCTCCCTTCAGATCAGGCATCCCGAGGGCTTCCCAGACAGTCCGGGTCTCTCTGGTGACTGCTGTGAGGTCATAGGTATCGCAGCCGGCGATCGCTACCCGCAGGTCTTCGTTCATCATATGCTCCTTGAAGATGTCAACATTGACATTCTGTTCACTTCTTCGTACTCTACCGTAAACGACGCAGGAAGACTACCGCTTCATAAGGAACTGAACGATGAAAGATGATACACGCATCAGGGCTGTCCTGTTCGATCTCGACGGGACCCTGATCGACACGATAGCAGATATCGCAGCAGCCATCGAGCCGCTGCTGGCAGAGCGAGGGTTCTCAGGCCATGATCTGGCCTCCTACAAGAGGTTCGTGGGTTCAGGGCTGCGCAATGCCCTGATCAATGCACTTCCTCCAGGAGAACATCTCTCGCAAGAGGATATCGATCAGATGTATCGGGGGCTTCTGGAGAACTACCGCAGGGCCCCGTATGGGCATACGAAGATCTATGACGGGATGGAGTCTCTTCTTGATATGCTCGAACAGCAGCAGGTGCCCACATCGATCCTGTCGAACAAGATCCAGGATCTTACCGAGATCATCGTCTCTCATCTGCTTTCCGGGTACACCTTCACAGCTGTGCAGGGGCTCAGTCCTGAGTATCCGAAGAAACCTGACCCGACCTCGGCATCGGCGATCGCCGCCCGCATGGGGGTGAGAGCCGATCAGGTGCTGCTCATCGGAGATTCGGAAGTCGATTACCTCACCGCGCGGGCTGCCGGCATGCAGGTGATCATCGTCAGCTGGGGGTTCAGGACCAGATCGCAGCTGCTTGCACAGATCCCCGAGTCAGTGATCGCTGATGACCCTGCACAGCTACAGGGACGGATCAGCAGCATGCTGGAGCACATAGCAGTCTCAGGCTGAAGAAATCTGGCTCAAGACCATGAGATCCATGGTAGAGTAGAGCAGGCAGTGGTAAGATGGTACACAGGAGGAGCGAATATGGACTTTGAAGATTATTATCAGAAAGCCTCGGATTATGTGAGGTATGAACAGGAACCGGTGTTTCGTGAAGAGGTCATCCAGGCGATGAACGAAGAGCAGATAGAGAATCTGCATGACCGGTTCTATACAGAGCTAGCCTTCGGGACCGCAGGGATGCGCGGGATCATCGGCGGCGGATATAACAGGATGAACTCCTATATGGTACGGCGCGTGACACAGGGACTCGCTGCCTATGTGAACGAGGTCTTCCCGGACAAGCCGTCGGTCGTGATCGCCTATGATTCCCGGCACTATTCTCAGGTGTTCGCCTCTGCAGCGGCGTCAGTGCTGTGTGCAAATGGGATCAGGGTGTATCTCTATGATAAGATCCATCCGGTACCGCTGCTCTCCTTCGCGGTGAGACGACTGCATGCATCTGCCGGTATCACCATCACCGCCAGTCATAATCCCTCTGAATACAACGGCTATAAAGTCTACTGGAGTGACGGGGCCCAGGTGATCGCACCGCACGATACCGCCATCGTAGAGAAGGTCCGCTCGATCACCTCAGGTGATATGATCGCAGAACGATCCCTTGCAGATGCCGTGGCGGCGGGGATGCTCACAGCAGTCCCCGGCGAGGTCGATGAGGCCTACTATGCCATGGTGCTCAACAGCATCGGTAATCCGGCGATCTTCTCAGCGGATATTCCCTGCAGTCTCGTATACACGCCGCTGCACGGGTCCGGGAATGTTCCGGTACAGCATCTGCTGAAGACCCTGGGAGTCGACTACTCGGTGGTGGCCGCCCAGGAAGAGCCTGACGGCGACTTCCCTACCGTGACGATGCCCAATCCTGAGAATCCCGATGCCATGCAGCTGGCCATCGCTCAGGCGAAGAGACAGAAGGCTGACCTGATCCTCGGGACCGACCCCGACTCAGACAGACTCGGGATCGGGGTGCCGAACGACAGCAGCAAACAGGACTATACGCTCCTCGGTGGTAATCAGATAGCTGTGCTGCTGTGTGACTATCTCCTTTCTCAGCAGAGGCAGCCGATCATCGGCGGTGTCTGTGTGAAGAGTATCGTCACCACTGACCTGATGAAACGTGTTGCCGGCTCCTACGGCTGCGAGTGTCGTGACGTGCTGACCGGATTCAAATATATCGCAGATCAGATGCACAAGATTTCAGAGGAGGGCGGACGATTCCTCTTCGGTGCCGAAGAGAGCTTCGGCTATCTGTGGGTGCAGGAGGTCTATGATAAGGATGCCGTATCAGCTGCGGTACTGGCTGTGGAGATGATGCTCTATCATGCCTCACAGGGGACGAGTCTGCTTGAGCGGCTGGATGAACTGATGAGACAGTTCGGCTGTTTTGCCGAGAAGGTCATATCGAAGAGTTATCCGGGAGCTGAGGGGAAGGCCGCCATGGAACAGATCATGAAGAGTTTCAGGACTGACTGCCCGAACGAGATCGGCTCCCTGCAGGTACGCAGTGTACTTGACCTCAAAGAGGGGGCTCAGGGCCTTCCTCCTGCTGATGTGATCATCATCACACTCGATGGGGGCAGTAAGGTGGTGATCCGTCCCAGCGGTACCGAACCCAAGATCAAGTACTACATCTTCTCCGTATCAGAGGACCCGGATCTGGAAGCTGCCAAGCGTGCAGGTCTTGCCCGACAGCAGAAGATCATGGATTCTCTTGGACTATGAGCTGGTCTTCGGCGGGTTCTATCAGTATGGTATATGATGACCGGCTGTACTGAATATGTGGCATAAGGAGTAGCTGATGAAACCGTTTTATTGCTTGCAGAGGACCTATGGGAATGAGATCCTGCTCACCCCGTTCAATGATAAGAAGGAAGTCATCTCCTGGGATGACCAGGAGATCGCGGTGACAGTCTCGACTGAAGCTGACAGTGCATTGAAGGAGACGATCCAGTACCGCCTCTATGGGGCGATCGATCTGGCAGTCGATGCCTGGATCCAGGAGCTCAAGTACATCCCCCGTCTGGTCAACTCTGCTCTGGCCTTCCTCGCTGCCTATTTCTTCTTCTCCTTCGTCGTGAGAGACCCGATCCCTATCCTCGATGAGATGCTGCTGGCATCAGGAGCTGCGGTCGCAGTCTATCTGTGGACGGCGGCAAGGAACAGGAAGTCAGAACTGGCTACCAAGAAGAGGACCGAGCTCAAGAACCTTGTCGATGCCTGCAGCTATACCACAGGGAGCACGCTCGCTTTCTATGAGGGGCTGCTCAAGACGTTCGATGAGATGGCACCGCTGACCCTCGCTGACAAGGTCTCCGGTAATGATGATGATTTCGAACCTGTGGACCTCCCGTCAGATGCACCGATCATCCACGACTATCTTACCGAACTGCTCAGAGAGCAGGATAAGAACCGTACAGCACTCAGCAGCGTGAACGACCGGACGATGCGTGAGGACCAGAGGGTCCGTCTTTCTGCCAGACTGCTCACCCAGGCGAGAAACAGGAAGATCGATCTGCCCCTCATCGCTCTGTGCCAGATCACCGCCCGGTAGTTGAAGCATCATCCCATCACTGCAGTTTACTGCAGTAATGGGAACACCATCAGCAGAAACGGTCTGTGAGCTGCAGATAGTCACTGGTACCTCCTCCATGATAGCCCTCTACACCATCGGTGCAGACAGAGGGCTGTTCTCTCTTGTCTGTGCACTAGGCTCTGTGCTGTTTCTCTATGATGTGCTCTATGCCGCTCCGCATCTCAGGATCCCCGTATCGGCATCAGCCTGTATACTGCTGCTGGGGTGCGCTGTGGCTCTTCCTCTACCTGCGCCGCAGGAACCGGTCCGGGGTGTCGCTGCTTCCCCGGGCATGATCTTCAGAGCCCTGGCCCTTGAAGATGCCTCCTATGTGGATTCCCGGTTGATACGGTGTTCAGTGAGGGTCATCGGGATAGAGGATGCCGCAAGGCATCTGGTACAGCGGGGGGATTTCGGCAGGATCGAGATCATGGGACGGACTGAAGCGATGCTGCTGTGGGGCGAGGAGCTGTGTTTTCACATCAGGGGAAGTTCAGAGCGCGGTGTGTTCTATACAGAGGCCCTGACGGGGACCGGTTCGTATGCCGGACCCCGCTGGTTCTTCTCCTTCAGGGGGATGCTGTATGAACAGATCCTCGGTCTCTGTGCGAGAGTACCGCAGGAGCAGGGGGAGCTGATACGGATGCTCGTGCTCGGAGATACCGGAGACCCTGATGCACCGATCATCAGGCAGTTCAGAGCATCGGGCTGCAGCCATCTGCTGGCGCTCTCCGGGATGCACGTGTTCGTCATCACCTGGATCATCTCGCGGATCATCTCATGCTTCCTGCCGCCGCTGATCAGCCGTGTGGTCATCTGCTCCGGTCTCACAGCATTCCTGCTGCTTGCCGGTCTGCAGCCCTCTCTGGTCCGTGCCGGCCTGATGTATCTGATCGTGACCCTGTCCGCCATCCTCTTTCACCGGCGGCTGAGTCCTTTGAAGGTGCTTGCGCTGACCTGTCTGATCCAGATGCTTCTGTTCCTTCCCCAGGTGAGGAGTGCCGGGTTCCTGCTCTCCTATGGTGCGATGTTCGGGATCCTGCTCTCATCAGACACTGTCGCAAGCTGGTTCCCGCATGTGGTCCCCCGGATGCTCAGCACCCCTGTCGCTGCTTCGGTCGCCGCGGTGATCATGACCTTCCCCGTGCTCTCGCAGACCTTCGGTGAGATCTATCCTGCCGGCATCATCGCATCAGTGTTCCTGACCCCGGCAGTCATCGCCTACATGGCAGTGAGTCTCCTCTTCCTGTCAACCGGATCCTCCCCGTGCCTCCTGCAGCTGATGAGCGTGTGCTTTCGGGTGCTCTACCGGTATCTTGATACGGTATCATCGCTTTTCGGGAGGCTTCCTCCCTGCAGTACCGGTGTCTTGAGCGCCGTGAGCTTTCAGACTGGTATGCTCGTGATCATGGCTATACGTTTTGCGCTCAAGTATGGTAGGATTGCCCATAATCGAAAAAGGAACCGCCAATATGAACAATGCCTTTCGCTACGATTCACTGAGCGAAATACGACAACTGCTTGAGACGCACGATCTGAGTATGAACAAGCGGTTCGGACAGAACTTCCTGCTCTCCCCGGGGGTCCGCGAACGAATCATCCAGACTCTTGATACCGATCAGTATCGGACGTACTGGGAGGTCGGACCGGGGATCGGAGCGCTCACGCATGATGTGATCGATCGTGTCGATGCCCTCACGCTCTTTGAGATAGACCGGGGGTTCATCAGGATCCTCAGAGAGTTCTTCGGAGACAGGCCATCCTTCTCGATCGTCGAAGGGGATGTGCTCAAGAGCTGGCCTGAGTACCTTGCCGCGCATGAGGTCCCTGATGTGATCTTCGGGAATCTTCCCTACAACATAGGTGCACAGTGTATCGCCTCGTTCATCGAAGCCGGATGTCTTGCGAAGAAGATGGTCTTCACCCTCCAGAAGGAGGTCGTCGAACGGATGGGCTCTCCTGCGGGGAGCAAGCAGTACTCATCGTTCACCATCCTGTGTGCGATAGACTATGAAGTCAGGCATCTGTTCGATATCCAGCCGGGTTCGTTCTATCCTGTGCCTGACGTGGTCTCCTCGGTGGTGACGATGACCAGAAGAGAGCAGCCGCTGGTAGCGAAGCAGGATCGGGTCCTGTTCATGAAGATGGTCCGCCAGCTCTTCGCTCAGAGACGGAAGACCATCTTGAACAATCTTTCCGGATGTTCCGGTTTTCCCAATCGGACCAAGGCTGACCTCTCAGCTCTGCTGGAGGGTCATGGGTTCGATCCCAAACTGCGTATCGAGCAGCTCGACATGCAGCGTCTGGTCGAACTGTTCTCCCTGATGGTCTGAATCCCCCTTTCTTTCGTATCGGGGCAGGAACTGCCTCGATACGAAAGGGGGATCCCTTCTGCCTGCGCTATTCGGCCTGAGCGAGGGTGATCGCAGAGGTCACCACGATATCATCGATGCTGCAGCCTCGTGAGAGATCGCTCACCGGCTTTGCGAAGCCCTGCAGGATCGGACCATAGGCATCTGCGCCTGCCAGGCGCTGTACCAGTTTGTACCCGATGTTCCCGGACTGCAGATCTGGGAAGATGAGGACATTGGCCTTTCCCGCGACCGGGGAGCCCGGTGCTTTCTTTGATCCGACCGAGTCGATGATCGCTGCATCAAGCTGCATCTCCCCGTCGATCTTCAGCTCAGGATGCTTCTGCTGTACCATCGCCAGCGCCTCGGTGACTTTGTCCACGTTCGGGTGGGAAGCCGAACCTTTGGTCGAGAAGGAGAGCATCGCGGTCATGGGCTCTGCTTCGAGGAAGACTCTGCAGGAGTCAGATGACGCTGTTGCGATCTCAGCGAGCTGTTCGGCTGTGGGGTCTGGTATCGTAGCGCAGTCGGAGAAGATGAACTGTCCATCCACCCCGAGTTCTTTCTTATCGGTGCACATGACGAAGCAGGAAGAGGCGAACTTCGTGCCGGGTTTGGTCTTTATGATCGTGAATGCCGCGACGAGCACTTTCCCTGTGGCGTTCTCCGCCCCGGCGACCATGGCATCGGCATCTGAGAGCCGTACCATCATAGCTCCCCACTTCAGCGGGTCTATGATCTGCGTGCGGGCATCTTCAAGGGTCAATCCCTTATGCTTTCTCAGTTCAGCATACTCCTGTGCATACCGCTCGATATCTTTGGAAACCGCGGTGTCTATGATGGTGATCCCGTCGAGTGCGGTCCCCGATTGTCTTGCCGCTCTCTCCACATCTGCGGTTGCTCCCAGCAGGAAGACCTGTGAGGCCAGCTGCTCATCGACCAGCTTCCGTGCGGCTGCGATGGTTCTTGGTTCTGTCCCTTCGGGAAGGACGAGGGCTTTCTGCAGCCCTTTTGCTTTGTTCTTCATCTTTTCTGCAAACGTCATGATTATACTCCCGTGTGATAGGTATTAACAGTGCAATCTTATCATACCAGCATGCTCTGCGCATAGGGGATGAGTGCAGCGCTCTTCACAAATAGTCATACCTGCTGACGCTGCAGGAGGGACAGGATTTCTCATCGGTACGTGTGGCTGTGCTCTGTACAGATGGACCGGTTTTAAGTAAGATGTCGGCATGAAGATAGGAGTATACGGTTTAGGGCGGTTCGGTTCCTTCTGGGCAGCCCTGCTGGCAAGAGAGTTCAACGTGATCGCGTATAACAGAAGTGCTGATCGGCCGCTTCCTGAGGGAGTGACCCGCTGTACGATCGAACAGCTGTGCGAGGTCGATGTGCTCTTCCTCTGTGTGGCGATCTCTTCGGTCGAGAGCGTACTCACCACGATCGGTCCGAGGCTCAGGCCCGGCTGTGTGGTCATGGATACCTGCTCGGTGAAGGTCTATCCCTCAGAGCTCATGGAGCGTCTGCTCCCATCCGGGATCCATGCGATCGCCACACACCCGATGTTCGGTCCTGATTCAGGCCGTAACGGGGTGAAGGGTCTGCCCATGGTATATGCTCCGCTGCGGTGTCCTCAGGAGATCGTGGACTACTGGCATTCGGTCTTCTCTGAAGTGTTCGAGCTGCGGGTCCTGGTGATGACCCCTGATGAACATGACCGGGAAGCTGCGTTCACCCAGGGTATCACCCATGTGATCGGACGGGTACTCGGGGAGCTGGAGCTCAAGAAGAGCAGTATCGGGACAGCCGGATACAACAGCCTTCTTGAGATCATCGAACAGACCTGTAACGACCCCATGCAGCTCTTCTTCGATCTTCAGCGGTATAACCCCCACACACGCGAGATGCATACGAAGCTGAATGATTCACTGGAACATGTGATGAGACAGCTCGAGCGGGCCGATACCGTCTGAACGTGAGTACCCCTTCCGGGATGATCGCCTACTACCATACAGATACCTCGTCACGGGGATCGATAGGAACAGCCATGAGAGCAGCAATCTATACGCTTGGATGCAAGCTGAATCAGTGTGAGAGTGAGGGTCTTGCAGACGCCTTCTCCCAGCAGGGCTTCACCGTCACATCCCCTTCGGAGGATGCGGATCTCTATATCGTGAACACCTGCACCGTCACCAGCAAGGCCGAACAGAAAGCCCGGAGGATGATCAGGCGGTATGCCCGTCTTGCCCATCAGCCGGTGGTCATCGTGACCGGCTGTTATGCCCAGCTCAACGGGGATGATATCGCAGCACTGGCAGAGCGTCTGCACGTGGTGTCGCTGGATAAGAAGTCGTCGCTTCTGATGATGCCGGCCTACATCGCCTCACTGCTGAGCTCAGGAGTCAGCCTGCAGGATGCAGTGAGCTCGTTCATCAGTGATGACCTGACCGAATCCTCTCCCTTCGACTATCGTGCGATCACCTTCGTCTACCATGCCAGGGCGTTCCTGAAGATCGAGGACGGCTGTGACAATGCATGTGCCTACTGCAGGGTCACGCTGGCACGGGGTAAGGCGGTGAGTCTTGATGTGCACGAGGTGATCAGGCGATGCCTTGAGATCGAAGCGCAGGGATACCGGGAGATCGTCTTCACCGGAGTCAATATCACGGCTTATGCATCGCAGGGCAGGGATCTGGCAGCACTGCTGCAGGCGGTCCTCGATGCACTTTCCCAACGGGTCTCCATCAGACTCTCCTCTCTTGAACCGGATATGATCACCGACAGGCTCATAGAGGTGTGCAGAGACCCGCGGGTACAGCCTCACTTCCATATACCGCTGCAAAGTGCCTCAGATGCGATGCTCACGGCAGTGAACAGACACTACAGTGTCGAACTCGCGGCGCGTCAGATCCGCAGGCTCATGGCGGTCAAGGATGATGCGTTCCTTGCCGCAGATATCATCACCGGGCTGCCCGGAGAACGCGATAGCGATCATCAGAAGACGCTGCAGTTCCTGCAGGACCTGGGATTCTCCCGGGTCCATGTCTTTCCCTTCTCCCCGAGACCGGGAACCGCGCTGTTCGATGCTCCGCATAAGGTCCCTGAATATCTTCGGGATGAACGGGCAGGGGAGATCCGCAGGGTCTCATCGAAGCTCTACGGTGAGTATGTCAGCCGCTGGCAGGGCAGGACTGTCGATGTGATCATAGAGGGCATGTTCGCAGGAGCGGTGCAGGGGATCACCGATAACTATCTCAAAGTATCGATCACCGCACTGCCGGGCGACCCTGAACAGGCACGCGGCAGACTCTGCCGTGCACGGCTGAGTACCGAAGGTGACGTGCTGACCGGGACTTTTGTCGAATTCGCCTAGGGATTGATTGCAAGAATCAGTGAACAGCGGTATAGTAACGAAAAATCAGAGACAGGAAGAGACAGGAAGAGACAGGAAGATGAAAGATATACGTAAGCAGTGGAGACAGAGTATTCTCAGGGCAGTGGTCAGAGCAGCCCGGGAGCGGGGGGTCGATACTGATGCGATCACTGCAGATGATATTCTCATACAGAAACCGCCCAGACCGGAGATGGGGGACATCGCCGTGCCGCTGTTCAGTTTCGCCAAACTGTTCCGAAGTGCTCCGGCTGCAGTGGCAGCTGCTGTGATCGAGCAGCTTCAGGATGATGATCAACTGCCCTCAGGTGAGATCTTCAGTGCAGGACCCTATGTGAACATCAGGGTCGATACGGCAGCACTCGCACAGTCTCTGGAGCAGGAGATCGCAGCGCTCGGGTCTTCCTACGGCAGGACCGAGCTGTTCGCGGGGCGAAGGGTCATGATCGAGTTCTCCTGTCCGAACACCAACAAACCCCTGCACCTCGGGCATATGAGAAATGATGCACTTGGTGAGAGTGTATCGAGGATCCTCAAGGAGAACGGTGCCGATGTGCAGAAGGTGAATCTGATCAATGATCGCGGGGTGCATATCTGCAAGTCGATGCTGGCCTACCAGAAGTTCGGCAACGGAGAGACTCCACAGTCAACAGGTATCAAGAGTGATCACTTCGTAGGGAAATACTATGTGAAGTTCGCCCAGTGGGTGAAAGAGTACCCTGAAGCTGAGGCTGAGGCACAGGATATGCTCAGGAAGTGGGAGGATCAGGACCCTGAGACGATGAGGCTGTGGAAGCAGATGAACACCTGGACCATAGACGGGATCTCTCAGACCTATGAGAAGACCGGCATCTCCTTTGATGATGTCTATTATGAGAGCAGGACCTATACCAAGGGCAAGAGCGAGATCCTCAAAGGTCTCGAGCAGGGAGTCTTCTATCAGGATGAGGAGGGTACGGTCTGGGTCGACCTGGAACCGATCAACCTCGATAAGAAGGTACTGCTGCGAAAGGATGGCACTTCGCTCTATCTGACTCAGGATATCGGGACGGCGATCGCCAGGCATGGGGACTGGCCGTTCGATACGCTCATCTATGTGGTAGCATCGGAACAGAAGTATCACTTCACGGTACTGTTCTATGTCCTCTCACTGCTTGGCTTCCCCTGGGCAGAGCATCTGTTCCATCTCTCCTACGGTATGGTGAACCTGCCTGACGGGAAGATGAAGTCCAGAGAGGGGACGGTCGTCGATGCAGATGATCTGTTCGCCCAGCTTGAGCAGATGGCTCAGCAGGAGATCGTCGGCAAGGGAAGGGAGGATGAGGTCGGTTCGCTCGAACAGACCTCATCATCGATCGCTCTCGGTGCCCTGAACTACTATCTGCTTCAGGTCAATCCGACGAAAGATATGATCTTCGATCCAAAGGAGTCCATATCGTTCAACGGGAATACCGGTCCCTATCTGCAGTATATGGGAGCCAGGATCTCCAGCATGCTGAAGAAGTACGAGCATCTGCCTGAGGAGATTGATGCACTGCCGTTCGACAGCAGCCTGCTCGGTGAGACCGAAGAGCGGGAACTGATCAAGCTGATCTCCTCGTATCCGGAGTATGTACGACAGGCAGGAGAAGAGATGAACCCATCGATCATCACCTCCTATCTGTTCGATCTCTCCAAGCTGTACAGCAAGTTCTATCATGATCATCAGATCCTGAACCTTGATGACAGACGTATGATAAAAGCCAGGGTCACGCTGTCAAAGATGGCCCTCCAGGTGCTCAAGAATGCCTTCGGTCTGGTGGGTATTCCTTTTCTTGAAAGTATGTAAAGTGGTTCTATGCTATTGACCACTGTACATACCTTGTGGTATAAGTTATCCTGCATAAATTAAGATGGAAAGGATGTGATTTTCATGTACGCATTGGTAGAGATTCAGGGAAAACAGTACAAAGCGCAGGAAGGCGCAGTTCTTACAGTAGATAAGATCAACAAGGAAACTGGTGAGACCGTCGAGTTCGACTCGGTACTTATGGTTTCTGACGGCGATTCGACTCAGGTCGGGCAGCCATATGTGGCAGGCGCTAAGGTGACAGCTGTCCTTGAAGATCAGGTGAAGGGTAAGAAAGTCGTGATCTTCAAATTCAAACGAAGAAAAGGCTATAAAAGAAAACAGGGGCACAGACAGAAGTATACTCAGTTGCTCATCAAAGAGATTAAAGCGTAATAGGAGATATTCAGCATGGCTCATAAAAAAGGTGGCGGAAGCACAAGAAACGGAAGAGATTCCGAATCGAAAAGACTTGGTGTAAAACGTTCCGGTGGACAGACTGTCAAAGCCGGTGAGATTCTTATTCGTCAGAGAGGTACGAAAGTACATCCGGGCGAGAACGTCGGAAAAGGAAAAGATGACACACTGTTTGCTACAGCAGCTGGTATTGTAACATTCTACTCCCGCATGAACCGACATTTCGTTTCCATAAAGGAAGCATAAGATCTTTATTTCACATCAACAGAACACAATAAACGAATAACATATGTTTGGATTTTCAGACGAAACGTATATAGATATTGCCTCCGGAAACGGAGGCAGTGGCTGTGTCTCCTTCAGAAGAGAGAAGTATGTCCCCAAGGGCGGACCAGACGGCGGTGACGGCGGTCGCGGAGGCGATGTCGTCTTCGTGGTGGATCCGAACATGAGGACCCTTGGACCTCTGAAGGCTCATAGGAGCTACAAGGCACAGAATGGGCAGCCCGGACGGGGAGCCCGACGCCATGGGAGCGACGGGAAGGATGCCGAGATCCATGTGCCTGAAGGCACTATCATACGTGATGCCCACAGTGGTGAGATCATCAAGGATCTCAGTGGAGTGGATCGATATGTCTTCTTCGAAGGCGGAAAGGGCGGAAAGGGGAACTGGCACTACAGGACCTCGAAACGGCAGGCCCCGAGGTATGCTCAATCGGGTATTCCCGGTCAGGAGTTGAGGGTTCACATCGAACTGCGTATCATCGCAGACATCGGTTTTGTCGGATTCCCCAATGCCGGCAAATCATCACTGCTCAACCACCTCACCAATGCCCACTCAAAAGTGGCAGGATACCCGTTCACTACGAAGATACCTCATCTGGGGGTGTTCAAGTATGCAGAGCGGGACATCATACTCGCTGATATACCGGGGATCATAGAAGGTGCTTCCCACGGAGCCGGGCTCGGTTTCAAGTTCCTCAGGCATATCGCCCGCACCTCAGGTGTCGCCTATCTGGTAGACATGGATGATGACCGGTATCTTGAAGCCTATGCTACCCTTCGTGCGGAACTGAGTGCCTATGCACCGGAGATGCTTGACAAGCCGAGTATCCTGATCGCGACGAAGATAGACATCGAGGGGACTGCTGACCGTCTTGAGGAGCTCAAGGCTGCGTATCCTGATACAGAAGTCGCAGCACTCTCGGTATTCACCGGAGAGGGGATCAGTACGGTGAAGCAGGCCTTCATCAGGATGGTCTCACCAGAGAGCCTATGAAGACAGTACTGTTCGGAGGATCGTTCGATCCCCCCCATTACGGTCATCTGCACCTGATCAGGCTGCTTACCGAACAGAGTGATTACCAGCGGGTCATCATCGTACCGCTCAATGTGCCCAGTCACAAGCGTGTCGAGAGGTTCACTGATGCAGCGCACCGGGTGGGTATGCTCAGGCGCCTTCTCTCATCGTATGATCTGCCCGCTGTCATCGATACCTGTGAGATCGATCGGGGCGGGGTGTCCCATACCTATGATACGGTGCTGGATCTCGTCAGGCGGTATACCGATATGGATGGCCGGATCGGGATCGTGATCGGTGATGACCTGCTCGGTGAACTGGACCGCTGGTATATGGTCGATCAGCTGAAGGGACTTGCTGATTTCGTGGTGATCTTTCGCGGAGAGAAGCCTGCACAGGTGCGACGGAAGATCGAAGAGCTCTCAACAGCAGGGTTCTCCATACAGCTTGTCGAGGGGAGCCGCGTCGAGGTCTCATCGAGTGAGATCCGTCAGCGGCTGCAGAACGGCAGTGATGTCTCAGACATGCTGCCTGAGGATGTGATACGGTACATCGAAGAACATGGATTATATTCAGGAGCTTAAAGAGTTCATCCAGTCACAGGAATCACCGGCACGCTACAGGCATACGCTGCAGACTGCAGAGGTCTGTGCCGAGCTTGCCGACCGCTTTGGGGTGAGTGCGATCGATGCCACCGTAGCCGGTCTCTGGCATGATATTGCCCGCAGCTGGTCTGATCACAGACTGCTTGCCTATACCCGCACTCACGGCCTTGGAGCCCTCACCTATGAGATACAGAACCCGAAACTCCTGCACAGCGTCGTCGGCGCCCATCAGTTCAGCTCATCGCAGTTGCGGTATGACAGAGACCCTGATCAGATCGAACAGGTGAGGCTGGCGATCCGCTGGCATACCACCGGACATCATACCATGGGCACGATGGGGTATGTGCTCTTCATTGCCGACTACATCGAACCTGGAAGGACCCACTTGAGTGATGCCGACCGCAGGAAGATATTGCAGCTGGAGACTTTAGAAGCTATGATGAGTGAAGTGCTGCAGATGCAGTCCCGGTATTTCTCTGCACAGGGTGTCGATGTCGCACTCGGACCGGGCAGGGGACTGTATCAGCTTCTGTCATAAGGATGGCCTGATTGAGACGAATGATGATCTTTGCGAGTCTTTCTGTACTCCTGCTGGCATGTTCCTGCGCTCTCCCGTTTGGGGAGGGGGTGAGTTCTACTCTGCTGATCATCGATGATGAGCGAGTCGAAGAGGCGGGATATGAATTCCATGTGCTGCTGTACGATCGAAGGACCGCCCGGAACGCGATCATCATCATCCCGGGAGAGCTCGATGATCAGGGCTTCGATCTGATCGGGGCTGCGGGGAGTCAGGATCGGGCAGGGCTGGAAGCGCAGATCGGCAGTCTCCTCGGGATCGACATACACCATACGGTCTTCGCTGATACGACCGAGGCTCAGGTACTCTTCACGATCCTTGACAGTCTGGAAGCCTTCGATCTCGAGGGTGAGAGTGTGTACGGTGATGTCTATTCGCTGCGTTGGGATTCGTTCTACCGCCATGCAGCGCTGCTTTCGAGTGATCAGGTCATCTCCAAGGTCCTGGATGTCACTGACGGGCAGATCGCAGCGTCCAGGGTGCGGTCGGTACTCAAAGAGCTCGGCAGCAGCACAAATGAGCCCTATCTTATTCATTACCCTATTGATATGTATCATCGTCCGTTGTATAAGGGAGCTTACGGTAAAGAACTTGTTTCGGCGATCCTGCGCAGACTGGAAGAACCCCAGGGCGAAGCGACCGTACGATAACAACCAGACGTGCACCGCACGTACTACAAGGAGAAGAATTATCCATGTTGGATGAGGAAACTGAACAGCAGGTCAAACAGCTTGCAACGAGTATTGAGGATCATAAAGGACAGGATGTCATGTGTATCGATGTGTCTGAGGAGAGCAGCTGGGCCAGCTGTTTCATCCTCGTGACGGCAACCAGTATGGGACATATGCGGGGACTCGTACGAGAACTCCGCTCTGTCCTGAGTGATATGGAGCTCGATATACGGCATAAACATAAAAAGATATCTGAAGGCGGCTGGGAACTTCTGGACTGTGGTGACATCGTCATTCACATCATGTCTGAAGAGATGAGAAGCTTCTATGAGCTGGAAAAACTGTGGTATGCGGGCAGACTGATAGAGTTCAGGACCGCATAACGGTGCAGGATCGGTAGGAGAGACTGCATCTGCAGTCTCTCTAAGCCATGTATGGTGATCCCCCGGTGGGGTTATCGATCAGTCATCAAAATCGAAGGATTCATCTTCCTTGTACAACGGCGTCTCTTCTGCGAGGTCCTGTTTCTCGATGTAGAACCCCTCTTCGTTCAGGTATTCTTCGTCATACTCATCGGTGATACTGTCATCCTCGTATGGATCATCAAGCAGATCCTCATCGAGAAAGCTCTCATCTATCCCTGGATGGTCTCCAAGTTCATAGTCATCCTCTTCGAACAGCGCATCAACATCATCATCCAGAGAATCCTCGTCATCCTCCAGTGAATCTTCGTCATCATAATCATCTAACAAAATAACTCCCTCCTGTCCTGAACATGTCTCAAACATACCTATCAGGGCATACCATGTCAAGATTCAAACAGGTAAATGGTTTGACTCAGAAGCGGTAAAACGGTACTATTTCGCACATGCAGACACGACTGACGATACAGGCTCCGGCAAAGATCAATCTTCACCTCGAAATACATCAGCGCCGCAGTGACGGCTTCCATGACCTGAGATCGATCTTTCAACAGATATCCCTTGCAGATACCATAGACATACGTATCGAGACTGCTGCAGTCTTCTCCTGCCGTGTATCCGGCACCATCGGTATCGCTGAGAGTGAGAACAGCATGTATCGGGCAGCATCGAAGTTCTACGAAGCCCTCGGGACGGGTGCGGCGCTCCAGATCGCCTGTACGAAGCGGATCCCCATGCAGGCGGGGCTCGGTGGCGGTTCGAGTGATGCAGCGGCTGTCCTGAAGGCTCTGAACGAGGTCGAAGGGAACCCCATGAGTCTCAAGGAGCTCTCTGCCATCGGGGCTGCCATCGGCAGCGACGTGCCGTTCTTCCTCCACGGACCCGCTGCGCTGGTCTCCGGCAGGGGGGAAGTCGTCGAGCCGATCACCGCACGGGGCGACCTCTCAGGTCTGCTGCTGATCCCCCCGTTCGGGATATCGACCCCGGAAGCCTTCAGGGATCTTGATACTTATCGTGTACGAAACAGACCAAAAAACACAGAGATACAGAGTATCGAAGAGCTGGTAAGGCAGTATCAGGCCCCGGTGGCATCATGGAGATTCTCTAATGACTTCACTCCTGTCCTGTATGAGGCGTATCCGGATTATCATTGTATGAGTGAAATACTTATGGATGCAGGATTTCCCTTTCTCACCATCTCAGGGAGCGGGTCATCCATGATCGGTATCACTGATACCTCCACAGCTGTCACTGAGGGTATGACTATTCTTCCCAAGCTCAGTAATATGCAGGTTCGTCCAATAAAAATGCTTGATGTCACACACAAAGCAGTTTACAATTAGATTATGCGATGTTCGTTAATAGAACAGAAATTCAGACAGTCGCATAGGGGGAGTCTCACATGGAAATCACAGACATTCGAGTACGCAGAGTCACGACAGAGGGCAAATTGAGAGCTTATGTCACGGTCACATTCGATAATGTGTTTGTCGTACATAATGTGAAAGTGATCGAGGGTAAGAACGGTGCTTTCATCGCGATGCCCAGCAGAAAGACAAAAAGTGGTGAATATAAAGACGTAGCGCATCCCATCAGTTCTGATTTCAGAGGTCTGCTTCAGGACCGGATCCTTGTGGAGTATAAGAACACTCCCGAAGATCTCGAAATGGTACAGTAGGGCTAACTAATCACAAAATTAGCCAACTGATATCTAGACATAGTTCCGAAAAACGTATAATCTTCCATACGTTGTAAATCGCTCGATTAACGAAAATAAAGAGGGTAATTGTTACCCTCTTTTCATTGGGGCGTCGTCAAGCGGTAAGACACCGGTTTTTGGTGCCGGCATTCGTAGGTTCGAATCCTGCCGCCCCAGAATATCAGATCAGAAGAAGGAGATTCCTATGAATGAGAAGACAATAAAAGGATATAAGAGAGAGACCCTTGGTACCGGTGAATCCAGAAGGATCCGCAGAGAAGGGAAGATACCTGCGGTCATCTACGGAAAGAACGCACCTGAGCATATCTCTCTTGATGTGAAAGAGTTCGCTGCAGCGATCGGATCGGTCAACGAGGCCTCCATCATCACGATAAAAGTCGGCAGAAAATCACACTCTGTCCTGATCAAGGACTACCAGACAGCCCTGATCTCCGGTGATGTGACCCATATGGACTTCTTCGAAGTTTCAAAGGGTGAGACTCTGCATACCCATATCCCTGTGACCCTGCACGGTAGTGCGAAGGGTGTCAAGGAAGGCGGTCTGCTCGAGCATGTCCTCCATGATCTTGAGATCGAATGTCTGCCTAAGGACATCCCCGAATCGATCGTCGTCGAGATCGCTGAACTCGGATTGAACGAGAGCCTTCACGTGAGTTCGATCGTCGTGCCTGAGGGTGTGAAGATCCTGACGAACCCGGAACGGACAATCGTCACAGTCGTATCCAAGAAGGCTGAAGTCACTGAAGAGAGTGAAGAGCTTGAAGGTGAAGAAGAAGGAGAATAGTCCTGTCTATTGTGATCGGATTGGGTAATCCGGGAAAAACCTATGAGAAGACCCGCCATAATGCAGGTTTTCTTGCAATCGATTCCCTCAGCGAGACGCTGGACATACCGATACGTAAACGACTGTTCCACCCATATATGTATGGCATCTGCAGGGGCTCTGATGATATGACCCATTATATCGTCAAGCCCCTTACGTTTATGAACAGCTCGGGACGTGTCCTGGAGTCACTCTTCTCACGCTCCGGCCAGAGTGCATCTGACATCATTCTCCTGTGCGATAATATGGACCTGCCACCCGGTGACCTGCGCATCAGGAAACAGGGTTCGGCTGCCGGCCATAACGGCATCAGATCGATCATGGATCATGCAGGGACTGGTGAGTTCCTGAGGATCTATATCGGAGTCGGTCGGCCCGCCCCTGGTGTTTCAGTCATCGATCATGTGCTGGGTATTCCCAGTGCGGACGATATGGCGTTGATCGATCAGGCGGCCGCTCATGCGGCAGCGTGTGTCGAGAGGCTGCTGCACGGTGAGAAACTGACAAAGGTGATCAATGAGTATACGAGAACGTTCAGTCGCACAACATGTTCATGATGCGATAACAGCTCTACTCTCGGACACAGCCTCCTGGCTGCTGGCCTTTTCCGGCGGACCTGATTCGGTCTGTCTCCTCGATCTGCTCTCCTCCTACGATCAGGACCACCATCATCGCATCGGGATCGCCTATGTCAACCACGCACTGCGTGATCCTGAGGAACTCGCTGCAGAAGAGCGATTCGTCAGCTCCTGTGCTGAACGATACGGCTGTGAACTGCATCTGCTTCATGCCGGAGACCGGGTGATCGACCACCTGGCTCAGCACAGGGGGAATGGGGTAGAGGAGGCTGCGCGCACCATACGGTACGCCCTGCTCGAGCAGTGCAGAGAAACTCATGGCTATGACCGCATCATCACCGCTCATAATCAGGATGATGTCTTCGAGACTCTGATCATGCGCTTCTTCAAGGGATCCGGTGTGAACGGACTCTGCGGGATCGCACAGTCCAGTGGCACCCTGGTTCGACCGATGCTCAGTATGTCGAAAGATGAGGTATACCGCTATCTGGAAGAGCGGCAGCTCTCCTGGTCTCTGGATTCTACCAACGCACAGCAGAGTTATGAACGCAATCTGATCCGCCAGAAGCTGATGCCGCTGATCGGTGAACTCTATCCGGGATACCGAAGGGCGCTCGGGCACCTGTCTGAGAAGATGCAGATCACCAGGGAGCATCTCTCTTCTGGTGCTGAATCTTTGCTGCAGAAGGCGGCGATCGTGCAGGGAGGCTATTCGATCGGCACAGAAGTCTTCTTTGAGATGAGCAGGTATGAGCGGATGATGTTTCTCTATGCGATCTGGAACGAGCTGTGCCCGAAGGGGGGTACCCTCCCGTTCTCTGTGATCAGGGAGCTGGTAGAAAGACCGGTGACCGCATACGAAGGTACCAAGACCCTGTTTGTCTATGATCGAATCGTATGCTATGCTTCAAAAGAACGGCTTTTTTGGATGAGAACGGTTGTCCCAAGTGGTAAAAATCGCTATCTTAAAGTAGTAGCCGGTAGTGTGACCGAATTGTTTTCCGGTTATGCAGTAACCTGCTGTGCAGTCGAGCGTGTGGAACGTGATGCTCTCTGTCTTCGGGCAGATCTCATAGAAGGACCGTTACTGGTTCGATCGGCCATCGAAGGTGATCAGATCGCATTCCGCAACGGGACCAAGAGTATCCATCGGTTGTTCAATGACTGGAAAGTCCCCCGGGAACATCGGTGGATGATCCCGGTCGTTGCCCATTCGCAGGCTGTTCTCGGTGTGCTCGGCAGATCCTTCGGCTATGCTGATCGGATCGCTGTTTCGCATACAGCCTCTATACAAGATAAGCCTGGTACGGTCCTGTGGGCGTTAAAAATCGTACACGTAGGAGATTTCAGTTGAATTTGAACAATGATGATGATGGAAAAAGACCCGATAATGAATCTGGCGGAGGCCCGAAGTTCGATTTCGGGAAGAACAGGTTCGCTCTGATATTCCTGTTCTTTCTCATACTCATGTTTGGTATGCTCGTATTCACCAACTCAGGAGTCACCCCGCAGGAAGTCCCGTACTCTACCTTCCTGAACTATGTGAACTCAGGACAGGTCACTTCTGTGGAGATCCTCGATTCTGATGAAGTGAATTTCATGATGAACACTCAGGCCAATACCATGGCAACACAGTACAGTACCCGCATACCCTATTATGATGAGCAGCTCATGCCGCTGCTGCTCTCTCTGGGTATCCGAGTGACCGGATCGGTGAAGGGTGTCTCTGCACTGCAGATATTCTTTGAGATGATCCCCTGGATCATCTTCATCGGATTCTTCTACATGATCTATAAACAGTCCCAGGGCGGGGGCAACAAGGCCTTCAGCTTCGGGAAGAGTAAAGCGAAACTCTATAAGAACGGTGATGTAGATATCACCTTCGATGATGTGGCAGGGCAGAAAGAAGCCAAGTTCGAGCTGCAGGAAGTGGTGGAGTTCCTCAAGAACCCCAAGAAGTTCTCCGACATCGGGGCCAAGATCCCCAAAGGGGTGCTGCTCGTCGGTATGCCTGGAACCGGTAAGACCCTGCTGGCGAAAGCCGTTGCCGGAGAAGCCGGGGTCTCCTTCTTTCATATGTCAGGATCTGACTTCGTCGAGATGTTCGTGGGAGTCGGTGCGAGCAGAGTGAGGGATCTCTTCGAACAGGGCAGGAAGAGTGCTCCCTGTATCCTCTTCATCGATGAGCTCGATGCCGTGGGCAGGACCCGAGGTGCAGGATACGGCGGCGGGCATGATGAGCGGGAACAGACCCTCAATCAGATGCTCGTCGAGATGGATGGCTTCGATACCAAGACAGGTGTCATCGTCATCGCAGCGACGAACAGACCTGATGTTCTGGACCCTGCACTGCTCAGACCTGGCCGTTTTGACCGGCAGGTCGTGGTCGACATGCCGGATGTGCAGGAGCGTGAAGCCATCCTGAAGATCCACTGCCGTAAGATCGAACTCGATAAGGATGTCGATCTGCTGAGAGTCGCACGTGCGACCCCGGGGACTTCGGGAGCTGATCTTGCGAATCTGGTGAACGAGGCGGCCCTGTTCGCAGCACGTACTGGAAACAAGAGCGTCTGCATGAACGATTTCGAACGGGCACGTGATAAGATCCTGCTGGGAGTCGCCAGAGAATCGAAGGTGATGACTCCCGAAGAGAAGAAAGCCACGGCGTATCATGAGGCAGGCCATGCCCTGATGTACTACTACCTCGAGCATGTGGATCCGCTGCATAAAGTGACGATCATACCTCATGGACAGGCTCTGGGCCTGACGATCTCCCTGCCGGAGAAGGATTCATATACCAAGAACTCAAGCTGGCTCAAGGACTGGGTCAAGGTCTGCATGGGAGGCTACGTCGCTGAGGAACTCATCTATGGTGAGACCACCACAGGTACCTCCAATGATATCAAGCAGGCTACCAACATAGCACGCAAGATGGTCACCGAATGGGGCATGAGTGATCTGGGTTTTGTCTGTTATGGACAGGAAGACGAACCGCTGTTCATCGGTAAAGAGATCGCGCAGCATAAGGATTACTCTGAGAGTACTGCCAAGAAGATCGATGATACGGTATTACAGTTCCTGAAGACCTCTCTTGACGAGACCAGAGCGATCATGAAGGAGCATCAGGATCATCTGGAGATGCTCACTCAGGCGCTTATCGAACGGGAGACCATGGATGACGCTGAGATTCGGGAACTGCTCGGGCTTGAAGTGTACGAATCAACGACGAGTATGCACTAGCACAGTGTGACAGAGGAATCGCCTACATGAAAAAAGATATCTCCAAGATCAGGAACTTCTGTATCATTGCGCATATCGACCACGGTAAATCGACCCTGGCAGACCGGTTCATCGAGCGGGCACAGATCATGGATTCACGTAAATACCAGAATCAGATGCTCGACTCCATGGATATCGAACGGGAGCGCGGGATCACCATCAAGTCACAGGCGGTCACCATACCGTTCACCTCGAAAGACGGGCAGGTCTACGAACTCAACCTCGTCGATACTCCCGGTCATGTGGATTTCTCCTATGAAGTCTCACGTGCGATATCTTCCTGTGAAGGGGCGTTGCTGCTGATCGATGCATCTCAGGGAGTTGAGGCACAGACCCTTGCCAATATGTATATGGCCCTCGAGTACAATCTCGAAGTCATTCCTGTCATCAATAAGATCGACCTTCCGAGTGCGAACCTGGAGATGGTGAGAAAACAGATCGACCATGATCTGGGGCTCGATCCTGATGTGGCGGCACTGGTCTCGGCAAAGACCGGGGAGGGTGTCGATGAGCTGCTTGAGATGATCACTGACTATGTGCCAGCCCCGAAGGGGAAGGTCGAGAATCCGCTGCAGGCTCTGATCTTCGATTCACACTATGATGCCTATCGCGGTGTCATGATCCATATACGTGTGTTCGAAGGTGAACTCAAGAAAGGCGATACGATCAGGTTCTTCTATAACAAGTCGGAATACCAGGTCGAAGAGGTGGGGATCTTTCAGATGGGTCTGCATCCACGTGATTTGCTCTCAGCCGGTGATGTCGGGTATATCATAGCAGGGATCAAGGTCATCTCGGACATCAGGGTCGGAGATACGATCACCTCCAGGGAGCATGCCTGCAGAGAACCCCTTGCGGGGTTCAAGGAAGTCAAACCGGTGGTGTTCTCTTCGATCTATCCGGTCGATTCCAATGATTACGAGGAACTGCAGACGGCGATCGACAAACTCCGGCTCAACGATGCGTCGCTGGTCTATGAGAAGGATTCCTCAGCTGCCCTCGGGTTCGGCTTTCGCTGCGGGTTCCTTGGTCTGCTGCACCTGGAAGTGGTCCAGGAACGAATCGAACGTGAGTTCGATCTCTCAATCGTCTTCACCTCCCCGTCGGTACGCTACCGGGTGTATATGAAAGGCGGTGAGAGCTTCTGGATCGACAATCCGCTGGAATACCCGGATCCCATGCAGATCGAACGCACGGAAGAACCGTTCATCAGAGCCCTGCTGATCACCCCTACCGAATATGTGGGTAATATCATCGCGCTGTGCATAGAGAAACGCGGCATACAGGTGGCGATGAACTATATCGATGAGAAGCGAGTGGAGCTCACCTATGAGATGCCTCTTGCTGAGGTCCTGTTCGATTTCTATGATCGGCTCAAATCAGTGAGCCGAGGATATGCCTCGTTCGACTATGAGGTCATCGGCCATCGGGAGACCGATCTGGTTCGACTGGATATCCTGGTCAATGCGACGATCGTCGATGCTCTTTCACAGCTGGTCTATCGCGGGAATGCCGTAGCCCGTGCACGGATGGTCTGCAGGAAACTGGAGAGAGAGATACCCAAGCAGCAGTTCAAGATCCCCATCCAGGGAGCTATCGGGAACTCGATCATTGCCCGTGAGACCATCTCGGCATTCAGAAAGGATGTCACGGCAAAGTGTTACGGCGGGGATATCTCCCGAAAGCGAAAACTGCTTGAGAAGCAGAAGGAAGGGAAGAAGCGTATGAAGATGGTAGGGAACGTGGAAGTCCCTCAGAGCGCGTTCCTTGCAGTCCTCAAGGGTAATGACGACGAATAGCAGTCCCTGCTGATGCAGAAGGAACGACTGTTTGTGCTGAGCAGTTACATAGGGTAAGATACAAACAGCCTGTCGAAGATTCGACAGGCTGTTTTCAGATATGGGCAGAGACCATCACCGGTTGCCGATGATGGTCACGATACGGGGCTTACCCGTTCTGCAGGATCTCTGAGAAGAAGACATTGAGGAAATCATCCTCGAACTTGTCAGAGGAGAAGATCGTTTTGGTATATTGTTCCTGATTGACCTGCTGTACGATATAGGAGTAGAACATCGAAAGGGAGAATCCCTCATCTTCAGCTGTGACATCCTCGGTACAGTATGCGAGCAGCACACCATCTGGGGTGGTGATCGGAGTCGATGTGGTCTGTGCTGGTGTGGTGTAGAGTGTCTTCAGGGCTGCCTTATCAGCAATGACAGATGCGAGGTATCGAGAAGGGTCTGTATTGGCAAAGGACTGCATGAAGGTCGAAGAATCATAGTTCAGCGGTGTGGCAGCCACTTCATGGACGGTGAGGTCCCGGGCGGTTGCTTCATCGGTGAAACCATTCCTGTCAGCAGCAGCGGCGAACTCTTCAGCTCTCTGATACATATAGTTCTCGACCAATGAGGTGTCATTCTGGATGATATAGCTCTTCACCGCTGAGAGTTTCTTCTCATCGGTCAGATCGGGGAACATCGATCCTTTGTTGATACGGAACACATTATAGCCGTATTCGGTCTTGTATAATCTACTTATGTCACCTTCTGCCACAGAGAAGAGTTCATGTACTTCATCCTCGGTGGAGAACAGCTGGGCGATCTCATAGAAGGCGAAGACTCCCGCCTCTCCACCGTCCTCGGCAAATCCGTCTATCGAGTTGCTTCGTGCGGCATCCTCGAACAGCAGTTCACCTGACTTGATTTTTTCATAGAGTGCTTCTGCTGCGGCTTCATCATCCTCAAGAGTGATCATGCTGATATCGATCTCGGTAAAGAGCAACAGATTCGCCTGAGCGTAGGAGAGTACCCGTTCTTCCGGGTAGTCGTTCAGCGGGAACACCACATACTCGAAGCTCTTCTCATCTTGTGCCATGGTGTTGATGTAATCGATCTCCTCGGGAGAACTCAGTGTGCTGAACAGGTCGTTCACCACCGTCTGATACTCCATCGATGCACGTACGGACTCTCGTACCGAAGCTTGTTCGGCACCTGAGGTGCTGTTGTACAGTTCTGCACTGAATGTGCCATCCTCACCGATGTAGGGGCCCTGAGTGAGCAGGTATGTATCGACTGCGTTGTCGGTCACGAAGATCCCGCTGTCTCTGGCCTGTTTTGTGATGGCGGTATGAAGGACGGTGTTATCAAAGGCCGTCTTCCATATCTGATATATCTGCCACTGATAGTTCTCATCTGTGGTGTCTTCCTGCCAGCTTGAAGCGATGCTCTGCTGCTGTTCATAGAAATAGTTGCCATAAGCATATTCGATAGGGACGCCATCATAGCTCCCGAATACCAGTGAACCTTGGGAAGGGGCAAAGACTCCAGCAAGCGGGCTGAGTACGAACACAGCGACTACCAGAATCAGGAATATCACACTGAGAATCCAGATGAATCGTTTTTTCTTGTGGCCGTTATTCTGATCTTTTTTGAAATCCTGAACAGTAGCTTGGTTTTTTGAAGATGGCATAGTCAGTCCTTTATGGGTTCAAGTATCTATAGGTCTTATAGCCTAAAAAAAATAGCATGAAGCGGTTAAAGTGTCAATTGAAACAGTAGTTGACATAGAAAGACTCTTTGTTTTATAGTGTACCTCGTAGCAGATCATGGGGGCGTAGCGAAGCTGGTTATCGCGCCGGCCTGTCAAGCCGGAGATCGCGGGTTCAATCCCCGTCGCTCCCGTATCTTCTTCCCATCGGGCTGTGGCGCAGTGGTAGCGCGCTTGGTTCGGGATCAAGAAGCCGGCGGTTCGAATCCGCCCAGCCCGAAAGACAGACTACCTGGAGAAAGAGAGAGGGGAGATACCGAGGTATCTCCCCTCTCTCTTTCTCCAGTCCCCACAGTCCCCTCGACCCCACAGTCCCCTCGGTCCGTCCTTCATCCTCTCATATGATATATCGTTCTCTGGTTCTGCTGCCGGGGCCGTGACTCTGCATGAAGGGGACTGCATCGCTTCTACTCAGGAATGACGATCCGTCCATCCTCAACGGTCGCTACTTATACACTTTACCCTTCACAGCAAGATAGATGATACCGACAGCGATCAGCAGTGCACCGGTGATACTGAATACGATGATCAGCGGGTAGGTGCTCTGATAGAACGATATATGCTTGGCTGCAATACCGATCAGGGCCCAGGAGGCGACTGCAGCATAGTAGATATCGTGATATCTCTTCATCGAGATCAGAGCCAGCACCACCGCGGCGGTGATCACCAGAGCGGTCCAGAAGGACTCGGGGATACCGAACCCGTTCCAGTCCATGGATGCAAGGAGTGCTGAGATGTTGGCGATCGTTGCTACGGCGATCCATCCGAGATAGATACTCATCGGTATATGGATGAAGTAGCGTACCAGATTCCTGACCACCAGGGTACCGATGGAGAGACGCAGATAGATCATGATCAGCGAAGCGAGGATGACGAGCATGATGATCAATGAGAAACCTATGAACCCGTAGTGCCAGCAGAGGATCCATGCGAGGTTCGCAGCAGAGGAGATCATGAACCATGGCCCGATCTGTCTGACCGCTGATTTGTCAGGGTGCACGGGATGGAACGCCAGATAACTCTGGTACACAGCGAAGATGATGAGCAGTACATAGATGACACCCCAGATCGAGAAGGTGAAACCGATGGGTGTGAACAGATTCGGATAGGAATCTGAGACTTGCCCGGTATTCACCCCGTTGATCGGCAGTATGTTCGCCAGAGCATTCACGGCAAGCACCGCGATCAGTGAAACATCATTGCCGAAGGCAAGCCACATCGAAGAAGTCGTCTTAATTCTCATATATCCTCCATGAATACGATTATGAATCTTCCCACATATCTACCAGCATACCCGTTTCGTCATGCAGGTAGATGATCTCATTGCGATCATTGATCTGGAAGCTCAGAGATGAGCGAGTGATGACCAGAGAGGTGTACGGGGGTATCCTCTCGGTAGTGAACCTCAGTGAATCCGGTCTGTTCTTATCACCGAGAGTATAGCCTCTGAGTCTGATCTCACGATCGGTCGGGTTGTACAGGCGTACACTCTCCTGCACAGTCGGTGTGGTGACCACCTCTGCGATGTAGACCCGGTCATCCGGAAAGGATGGGACCACTTCCGGTTCCGGAGTGTATCCTGCGGGGGTGAATGCATAGGCGACTTCTCCCCAGTCGGAATGGTAGTCATCATCGCGGTCTGTGCTGAACCATGCACTGATCGGACGGTGGTCAGAGACCATGAGACTGGCTTGTCGATCGTCATCACGAAAGAGCAACTCATCAAAAGGATAGATCTCCCCGAATCGAAGATACTCACTGTAGTAGGTATGCTCCTCTGAGAGCCAGATGTTGTCATAGCTGCTGGTATCGGTGATCGTCGTCTTCTGATCAGGAGACACCAGCGGCCGGTACCCGGCCATCTCCCAGCTATGGTCCTGCCCGTCCATATTGAAATCACCCACGAGGATGATATCATGCTCGCCCTCATCGGTCTGCAGTACCAGTTCCATGACATCATCAAGATAGGAGATCTCCTGTCTCCGTTCGTCCTTCGAGTTCCCGAAGAGCACATGGATACTCACCAGAGTGAAATCGAACGAACCGCTGATGAACGATGCGATCGCCGGTTCCCTGATGAAGCTGTCGGATCGGTCATCGATGGTCTGGACATCCCGTATGAGCTGGACCCTGTCAGTTCGGAAGAAGAATGCGTAGATCTCCTTGACCCCTCTTCCCACGGGCTCTGATGCCGTATAGTCCCAGGCGCCGGGAAGGATATCCAGGAGCCGGTCAAGGACCCGGGTGTCGCGTACTTCCTGGACCGCTACCAGATCATAGCGGTCGATGACCTGTGCGATGTGTTCCAGTTCCCGATCGTCCCGGCTTCCGTCAGAGAGGATACGTACATTCCAACTTGCAAGAGCAAGCTCATCAGCAGAAAGTAGCGCAGGTATACTCGTGAGAACGCATAGTATGAACAGGACTGACAGCAGTTTTCGTATGGACATATTCCAGGCTGACCTCTTCGAGTGATTTCTTTAGCCTATTATACCTGTTTTCTGTACACGAATATATGGAAATCATCATTATTTTCTTGTATAGATGGTCATCGAACCGCTATGATGAGGTATTCGAAAGAATCAATCGGGGGATACGAGTGGACAGACGAGTGAAGATCATAGGCATCACCGGGGGATCGGGATCAGGAAAATCGACAATCGTACGGAAGATATCAGAGATCATCTCGGATTTCGTCTTCATCCCTCAGGATAACTACTATCGATCTGCCGAGTACATCAGCAATGCCAATATCACCGCATACAACTTCGACCACCCTGAAGCCTTCGATACCGGGCTGCTCTATGAGCACCTGTGCAGTCTCAAGGAGGGCAGGGATATCGAGATGCCCCAGTATGATTTCGTACATCACCGCAGACGGGATGAACGCCAGCTCGTGGAAGCTCGGCCACTGGTGATCATCGAAGGCCTCATGGTCCTGTATTATAGACAGATCAGGGAACTGCTCGATCTGAAGCTGTATGTCGATACCCCTGATGATATCAGGTTCATTCGACGTCTTGAACGGGATGTGCAGGATAGAGGGCGTACTCCTGCATCGGTGATACAGCAGTATCTTGAGGTGGTAAGACCCGGTCATTTTGAATTCATCGAACCGACCAAGGCCTATGCGGATATCATCATACCCGAGGGCGGGCATAATGAACGTGCGCTGAACGTGCTGATCCCCTTCATTCGGGAGATCGCTGCAGCAGCGGACTAATCCCGGTCTCTGAACCTCCGGTAGTCTGCTGAGATCTGTTTCCAGCTCACGGTCTTCGGGACCGGGTCATCACCGCCGGTGAACATCGAATGGCACCTGCCTATCCGGAAGGATCCGAGTATCAGACCTTTGAGCACGCCGTGTCGTTTGATGGCTTCGATACTGTACTCCGAGCAGCTTGGACTGTAGATGCACCTGCTCGGGATCATCGGTGAGATGATATGCCGGTAGAGCAGGATCGGTGCGATAACGAGATACCTGAGTCCTGAAGCTGCAAGATGAAATACCTTCATGCCCTTAAAATAGAGAAAATCCTGCTCGTAAGCAACAAAAACCTTTGACCAACTGATACAAATTCGATATATTAACAACACCTGTGAGAATTATTGGAGGATTACAATATGGCTGGACCAATATCCAAGAATGCTCGTCGTGAAGGAGCTAAACAGCTTACAAGTCGATGGGGCGGAGCGATCAAGATGAAATCTGTCTTTGAGAACGGAAAGCTTCGACATATGGCATACTGCGAGAAGACTGGCAATTCTGCTAGAAAAGCGCGAGATCTTATGTAAGATCTGCTTCACGGCAGCAAGGAGACCCTGGTGATTTACCTCATCAGTGGTCTTTTTTTGGGTCTAAAACTTTCTCCGTGTAAAGGGTAGCGAAAAAGAGCGGAATCTCCTATGATTTGTAATCGCAAAACAACAGATCAAGGAGAACCGCTCATGATTAAATATACCACATATCTGCTGGAAGAGTCCACAGGTTGGATAGTAGACTGGAGTCATCAAAGACACGAGATCTGCTGTGACGAAAGAAGCGGTGCTTCCTATGGGACGATAACGTATACAGTGACCAAAGATCCGAATCGAGATTTCACATGCGAGTTCAGAGATGGCCAATGGTACAAGCACAGCAATGAAGTGACGGTACTCAACTGTAATTACCTATCATAATTTCTGATTACAACCGATCTCTATAATTCGTTTCCAATCAAACACATCAGTTTGCGGAATACAGCTGTTTCTGTGAAGGTTTTTCTTGTATTGTATTCTTTACTGTCCAATAATATGGTGTATAACTACAAGGCGGTTGTTGGAGATGTACATTGGGTATGATATCAAAAATGGTGTGAAGTATGCCAAGATCTGCAGTTCCTCCCGAGTCGGGGGGAAGGTGATCACAAAGCAGAAAAGCCTAGGTAGAGTCCTCGATGAACAAAAGGGGATCTACCAGAATCGAAAACTTGGAGTCTTCACATACGATGTGGAGACTGACACCTACGGAAAGCCTGATGCATCCTTCGTTCCTGAATCGATACATCGTAAGAATCATCGTGAGAAGCTTATACTGGACTTTGGCGACGCCTTTTTTCTTGATTCATATATCAAACAGAGAGGGCTGCACTCCTGTATCGATGCGATTGGCTATGGTAATCCAGATACACTGTATGCCATGATCTTCTACTACATACTCTGCAATTATGCAGCCTCACATGCTCAGATCTGGTATGAAGGCAGCTATATCTCAGAACTCTATCCAAAGGCAAACCTATCAAGCCAAAGAATCAGTGACTTTCTCGCATCCATTGGTGATGAATACTCCCAGAGAGGGTTTTTCACTGAGTATCTCAAACTTGCCGCAACCAGGAAGGCCGGAACCGATGTCCTTATTGATAGCACCGGCCTCCCCAATAGTATCCATTTCCCTCTCACTGCAGTGAGCAACCACAATGGTACGATCTCGAACGAGGTTCGACTGATATATGTGCTGCAGCAGGAGACAAATCTTCCGCTCTACTTCAGATATTGCCCGGGGAATGTCATTGATGTCTCCACGTTAACCACCACGATGCTAGAACTGAAGGCGTATAACATCAATACGAAATTCGCCATTCTTGATGCCGGGTATCTTGATAACGAGAATATGAAGGTCTTATACAACGAGAAGATATCGTTTCTTTCAAGGATGAAAGAGAATAGGAAGCTGTACAAACAGCTTATTGCAGAATATATCCCATCCATAGAGGCCGAAGAGAATCTCGTCCGGTATAATTCGCGATATGCCTATATCAAACGCGTTGCATGTGAAGTGATAGAGGGCCATACTGCGTATGCCTACATTTGTCAGGATATTGCCATGAAGGGATTCTCAACACACAGATTGTTCGCAACAGCTTCAGCGAAGCATCTCAAGGTCAAAGATGTTCATAATGAGTTGCAGAACAAAGGGGTCTTCATCCTCTTCTCATCCCGTCCGATCGCAAAGGAGAAGATTCTCCCCACATACTATACACGGCAGCAGAGTGAGCAGATCTTTGACATCGGGAAGAACTATACGAACATGCTTCCTCCACGAGTTCATACCGAAGAGACTTTCAGGGGACATCTGTTACTGACCTTCATATCCTCTGTCATCGTGAAGATGATTCAAGATGATCTGAAAGATACAGCATTCAACCCAAC